>NZ_CP007509.1:4147500-4447500 GCF_000661915.1 Stutzerimonas decontaminans
AGCGCCAATAACAACACTGCCAGTTCCAGCAGCGTGTCCCAGGCGCGGAAATTGAGCAGCACCGCCGTCACCGGATGCTCGACGCCACTTTGCGCCAGCGCCGCGTCGATCTGCCCCGGTACCGTCGGCTGCAGCTCGGCCAGCGGAGCCAACTGCGGCAACAGCAGCATCAGCAGCGGCAACAACACCAACAGCGCGGCCAAGCGGCGGCGCCGCGACAGGCGCGGTTCGCTGCCGGCCTGCGGCTGGCGCGCCAGCGCGGCGAACAGCAATACGCCGGTCAGCCCGGCACCGATGGCGGCCTCGGCCAGCGCCAGATCGGCGGCGCCCAGGCGTGCCCAGACCAGCGCCAGCACCAGGCCGAAGGCAATGAACAGCAGCACGCCGGCATACAGCTGGCGCACATGCAGCGCACCGCCGGCCAGGCCCAGCAGCAACAGACCGAGCACCCCATCGAGCAGCCACTCACTCATCGCCGCCCTCCTCGTCAGCCTGGCGTGCCAGCAGCTGACAGGCGGTGGCGCCGGAGGCCAGCACCAAAAGCCAGATCAGGAGCATCTGCGCCACTTCCAGCAGGCTACCGGCGCGCAGCGACAGCCCGGCAACCACCAGACCGAGGCCGAGGGTGTCGGCCTTGGTCAACGCGTGCAGACGGCTGAGGGTGTCCGGAAAGCGCAGCAGGCCGATGCTGCCGGCGGCGAAGAACAGCAGGCCGCCAGCCAGCAGCCAGCTGAAGATGTTCAGCAGCTCACTCATGGCGACTGCACCGCAGCAGCTGTACCAGAGCGGCGCTGATCATCGCCGCCAATAGCGCCAGCACCAGCGCCGCATCACGCAAGCCGGGGGCGCCCTGCCACTGCGCCAGTACCAGCAACAGCGCAGCACCGGAGGTGCCGAACAGCTGCACGGCAAGCAGCCGATCGACCCGCCCCGGCCCGCGCAGTACACGCCACAGACCGATGATCAGGGTCAACAGCAACAGCGCCGCGAACAGTGCCATCAGCGCCCCTCCCCACTTCCGAGCAGGCGCTCCAGACGCCGTTCGAGGTCGGCGACCGTGGCCTGCCAGGGCAAGCGTTCATCCAGCACATGCACGCGCATCTGGTCATCCTCAATGCGCGAAGCCAGCGTGCCGGGCAGCAACCCGACCAGCGCCGATAGCAGCAGACGCACCCGCGGCGACTGAACGGCGAGCGGATACGGATGCCAGGCCGGCTGCAGCGGGCAACGCGGCTGCAGGGCACGCCGCGCCACGTCCCAGCCGCCGAGCAGCATGTGTTTGAGGAAAAAACCAAGGAATGCTGGCAGCGCGCCCAGGCGCATGCCCAACGGGCGCAATCCCAGCCACAGGCTCAGGGCAACCGCCAGCGCCACCGTCGGCGCGCCCAGCAGCCAGCCTTGCCCGGCAGCGAACAGCGCCCAGAGAGCGGCATAGATCAGTGACCAGAAGAGCGCGTCGGTAGCTCCGCGACGCAGTGCGGCCTGTGTCATCACATCCTCCTTGGCATTCCGATCTTTGTAATCAAGTCGAGGCCAAGAGTTCGCCGCTGTCCATAACCCGCGGCGAAATGCCTTGTATCAGCAGATTGCCGCGCGGCCTGGCGCAACCACGCCCCGGACAGCGGGCGGAACGTCCGTGCGCGAGGCTGGTCTGTCCTCCCTGAGGCCGCGGCGTGGACGCCCGGTCATAACAATCACCCCACGAGGGCCAAACAGGGCTGAGCTGCCGGCGAGCGGCACGCCGAGGAATCCGAGATGAGTGCAATTGCGTTGTTGCTGGTAGGCCTGATCGCCATGGCGCTGGGCTACGTTTTCTACTCGAAGTTCATCGCCGAACGGATCTACCGTCTCGATCCCAACTACCGCACGCCGGCGCACAGCATGCGCGACGGCGTGGATTACGTCCCGACCAACAAATTCGTGCTCTGGGGCCACCACTTCACCTCGGTGGCGGGTGCCGCGCCCATCGTCGGCCCGGCGATCGCGGTGATCTGGGGCTGGGGCCCGGCCTTTGCCTGGGTGGTCTTCGGCACCATCTTCTTCGCCGGTGTGCATGATTTCGGCGCGCTCTGGGCCAGCGCCCGCAGCCGCGGTCAATCGGTGGGCATGCTCAGTGGCCGGCTGATCGGTGCACGCGGGCGCAGCCTGTTCCTGGTGGTGATCTTCCTCGTGCTGCTGATGGTCAACGGCGCCTTCGCCGCGGTGATCTCCAACCTGCTAGTGTCGACGCCGACCTCGGTGATCCCAGTGTGGGGCGCGATCCTGGTAGCGCTGGTGATCGGCCAGATGATCTACCGCTACAACATGAAGCTGCTCTGGCCCTCGCTGGGCGGGGTGATCGTGCTCTATACGCTGATCCTGATCGGCAACCAGTACCCCGTCGCGCTGCCGGACGAAATCATGGGCCTGTCGGCGAAGTCGGTGTGGATCCTGCTCTTGTTCGTCTATGCCGCCATCGCTTCGCTGCTACCGGTGTGGGTGCTGCTGCAGCCGCGCGACTACATCAACGGCCTGCAGCTGTTCGTCGGCCTCGGCCTGCTCTATCTGGCCGTGCTGTTCGGCGCGCCGGAGCTGGTGGCGCCGGCGTTCAACCAGGAGCTGCCGGCCGACACGCCGAGCATCGTGCCGCTGCTGTTCGTCACCATCGCCTGTGGCGCGATCTCCGGCTTCCACGGCCTGGTCGCATCGGGCACCACCTCCAAGCAGCTGGATAAAGAAACCGACGCCCGCTTCGTCGGCTACTTCGGCGCCATGGGCGAAGGCATGCTGTCGCTGGCGGCGATCATCTGCTGCACCGCCGGCTTCGCCACCCTGACCGACTGGCAGCAGGTCTACACCGCCTTCGGCACCGGCGGCGTCACCGCCTTCGTGCAGGGCGGCGGCACGCTGCTGGCTAACGGCCTGGGCCTGCCCGCCGAGCTCGGCGGGACCATTCTCGCGGTGATGGCGATCCTCTTTGCCGGCACCACCATGGACACCGGCCTGCGCCTGCAGCGCTTCGTCATCCAGGAAGCCGGTGAACTGGCCGGATTGAAGGTCAACACCCTGATCGGTACGCTGATCGCCGTCGGCGTGTGCATGGCGCTGGCCTTCGGCGCCGGCTCCGATGGCACCGGCGGCATGGTCATCTGGCCGCTGTTCGGCACCACCAACCAGCTGCTGGCCGGCCTGACCCTGGCGGTGATCACCGTCATCCTGATCAAGCTCGGCCGCTCGCCGGTGTACACCCTGGTGCCGTTGGTGTTCCTGCTGGCCATGTCGATCTACGCGCTGCTGGTGCAGATGGGCCAGTTCTACCGCGCCGAAAACTGGCTGCTGCTGGGCATGGACGTGATCATCCTGATCGCCGCGCTGTGGGTCACCCTGGAAGCGGTGATCGCCATGCGCAAAGGCCGCGACCCGGCCGAGCAGGCCTTCGAGGCGCAGCCGTGAGCGAGCCGCTGAGCATCCTCGGCAAGGTTTCGGCGGGGCTGCGCGAGTTCTACGTCGCACCCTATCGCCGGACCTTCGCTCGTGCCCGGCGCGACGAAGACGACCTGTTCATGCTGCTGGTGTTCAGCGAAACCCTCGGCGTGCCGAACCCGGCCGCCTGGTACACCCTGGAGCTGATGCCGGCACTCTACGAGCGCTTCCATGACTGGCACCGGCGCATGGGCATGGAGCACTCGCCACTGGACCATATCGCATGCTGCTAGCGCTGGCCGAGCAGCGCCGCGTGCTGTTCTTCGGCGGCAAGGGCGGTGTCGGCAAGACCACCGTGGCCGCGGCCACGGCGCTGGCCCAGGCAAAAGCCGGCCGCCGGGTGCTGCTGATTTCCACTGACCCGGCACACAACCTCGGCCATCTCTGGCATCGCCCGGTGGGTCCGCAGAGGGTGCGCCTCGCGGCCGGACTGGACGGCCTGGAACTGGACCCGGAACTCACCGTGCAGCAGCACCTCGATGAGGTCGGCGCCGCCCTGCGCAAGCTGATGCCGGCGCACCTGGCCGGCGAAGTGGACAAGCACATTGCGCTCTCGCGCGATGCGCCGGGCATGCACGAAGCGGCACTGCTCGAACGCATCGCCGAGACGGTTGATCAGGGGCTGGCCGACTACGACCTTCTGGTGTTCGACACCGCGCCGTCCGGACACACCGCGCGGTTGATGGCCCTGCCGGAAATGATGAGCGCCTGGACCGAAGGCCTGCTGCGCCGGCAAGAGCGCGGCTCACGCTTTGCCCAGGTGCTGAAGAATCTCGGCCAGGACGATCGTGGGTTCGGCCAGTCCATCCTCGGCCAGAGCGATGGCGCGGCAGCCCCGGACCGCGACAGCCGTATCCGCCAGATCCTCGACCGCCGCCGCGAGCGCTTCAACCGGCTGCGCGAGGTGCTCGGTGATGCGCAGCAGTGCGCTTTCGTCATCGTGCTCGCAGCCGAGCGGCTGCCGGTGCTGGAAACCATCGAACTGCACGCACAGCTGCAGCGCGCCGGCACTCCGGTCGGCGCGCTGGTGGTGAACAAGCGCTCACCCGTCGATGCCGGCGCCTTTCTCGCCGAACGCCACGCCCTGGAGGAACAGCATCTCGCCACTCTGCGCCAGGCGCTGGGCCAGCTGCCACTGCTGGAGCTGCCGCTGTTGCCCGTCGACGTGGTCGGCGAAGCGGCACTGGAGGCGTTCGCGCGACGCCTGGGTGGTGCAACGGCCGCGCTATAGCCAGCCGTTGTCGCCCAGCACCTGGCTCTTGTAGAAATCGAGGTTGGCGCGCATGGCGAACACGCCGGCGACACCATAGGCGAGGAAGCGTGCGAAGTCGCCGTAGCCCACGGCGTCGAGCCCCATGATGATCAGGGTAACCGCGCCCAGCGCCAGCAGCGTATAGCTGAGCGCCCTGCGCCACATGCCCTTGGCCAGGTAGTACAGCGGCCCGAACAGAAAGGCGAGGATGTTGAAGGCCATGGCTTGGCGCCGATCGGCTGCGGACAGGCTCTTGAACGCGGGCAGGCGCGGGCCGCCAGCCTGCGCGATGGCCTGGAAACGTCGCTTCCAGCTGTCGGAAACGGGCAGCGCCTCGATCCGGCCCGCCTCAGCGCCGGTCAGCGGGGCAAGCGGGGGTGCGTAGGGATTCTGGGTACTCATGAAACCTCCTTGTTTTCGAGCGCCCATGATCGCGCCCGCCGCTGGCCAGTGCCAATCCGACGTGCCCGCCACGTGCTGCGCCGCAAGTTTCCGGACGCTGAGCCGCTGCAACGGTCACACCAGATGCCGCACGAACCAGTCGCCTGCCAGCTGGGCCACCTGTTCCAGAGTGCCGTGTTCCTCGAACAGATGGGTCGCGCCGGGTACCACCTGCAGCTGATGCACGCACTGCAGCCGCGCCGCGGCCTCGCGATTGAGCTCCAGCACTTCCAGATCGCGACTCCCGACGAGGAACAGCGAAGCGGCCTTGACCCGAGCCAGCGACTGGTCGGCGAGATCGACGCGGCCGCCGCGCGAAACCACCGCGGCGATATCCGCCGGGCGCGACGCCGCGGTGATCAACGCCGCGGCGGCACCGGTGCTGGCGCCGAACAGACCGATGCGCAACTCGCGCAGGTCCGCCTCGTTGCCCAGCTGATCGACCACGCCGCTCAAACGCTGGCTAAGTAACGGAATGTCGAAACGCAGCTGACGGGTAATCTCGTCGATAGCCTGCTCATCGGCGGTAAGCAGATCAAACAGCAACGTCGCCAGACCAAGCCCATTGAAATAGTGCGCCACACTCTGATTGCGCGGGCTGTGCCGGCTGCTGCCGCTGCCATGCACGAACACCACCAGGCCTACAGCATCCGGTGGTACGCAGAGATCACCATGCAGGCGCGCCTTGCCGAGTGTGAAGCGCATCGGTGTCACTGGATGCTGGGTCATACCGACTGCCCTCCTCGGTTCCAGGCGCGTTGCAGCAGCTCAACCACCTGCCGGTCCGACGTCTGATCGAAATTCTCGTACCAGCGGCCGATGGCATACAGATCATGCGGCAGGTGCAGACAGACGATGCGGTCGGCCAGACGCTTCAGCTGCGCGACGCTTTCCGGCGCCGCCACCGGCACCGCCACCGTGATGTTACTGGCACCCAGCTGGCGCACGGCCTGCACCGCGGCGCGCATGGTGGCCCCGGTGGCCAGACCGTCATCGACCAGAATCACTGGGCGCCCGGCAATGACTGGCTGCGGCCGATCACCCCGGTAGGCTTGCTCGCGGCGCTGCAACTCATGGATTTCCTGAGCGACGGTTCCGTCGATTTCGGCCTTGGAGACGTGCACGTAACGCACGATGTCCTCGTTCATCACCCGGACGCCACCGCTGGCAATGGCCCCCATAGCCAGTTCGCGGTTACCAGGTGTGCCGAGCTTGCGTACGACCAGAATGTCCAGCTCGAGCGCCAGCCGTTGCGCCACCTCGAAAGCCACCGGCACGCCGCCACGCGGCAGCGCGAGGACCAGAGCGTCCTGCCAGCCGCCATCCTGTGCCAGGCGCTCGGCCAGCGCCATGCCGGCCTGCGTTCGATCGGGGAAAGGAATCTTCAGGGTCATGGCCGGATCCTCGCTGAGCTGCCGAATCATGTGAAGTCTGGCTCAAGAATCCGACATCCGTCGGTTGTCGCGACAAACAACCTCGGTGCAGCCGTCGATCGGGCTTGCGCGGCAGTTGCGAAAAAGGAATTGCCGTCATATGTCTGGCGCCAGTAAAGTGCCATCACTGCCGCTATGCCGAATCCATCGGCGAAGCGACCACCATCAGCGGACGATGCCCATGACCAATCAGAAGAAGCCGGCTCCCTGGCGTGCGCGCAGCATTCTGCTGATGACCATCAGCCTGCTATTCCCATCGACGTCCCTGCAGGCGGCGCAAACCCTGACGCTGCTCACCTGGGAGGAATACCTCAGCGAAGCGGTGATCGAGCGCTGGCAGGCGGAAACCGGCGTCGAGATCAGACAGGTGTATTTCGACAGCGGTGACAAACGCGACGAAATCCTCGCCAAACCCGACCACCAGATCGACGTGGCGCTGACCGAGCTGATCAGCGCGACCCGCTTCGGCGCCCGTGGGCTGTTGCAGCCGCTGGACGCACCGGACCTGGCCGAGCTGCACAACACAGCGCCGCGCTGGCGCGACAGCTGCGGCCCCTACAGCGTGCCGTACCTGTGGGGCACGCTCGGCATCGCCTATCGCAGCGACCGCATCGAACAGGCGCCGCGCTCCTGGGCGGACCTACTGAAACCGGCCCGGCCGGACGAACCGCACATCATCATGACGGAAGATCACGAGGACATCCTCGCCGGCCCGCTGATCCTGCTCGGGCACTCGATCAACAGCGCGCACACCGACGAACTCAAGGCCGCCTTCGAGCTGCTCAAAGCGCAATCCGAAGCCGTACTGACCTACGAATACGTGATCACCGCGCTGCGCAGCCGGCGGCATCTCGATCGGGCCGATATGGCGCTGGCCTACAGCGGCGACCAGCAGGTGCTCAACGAGGTGGAAGGCGTGCAGGGCGAACCCTGGCGCTACGTGGTGCCCGAAGAAGGCACCCTGCTCTGGGTCGACTGCCTGTCGGTACCGAGCATCGCCCGCGACAAGGCGCTGGCCTATCGTTTCCTGAGGTTCCTCAACCGGCCGGACATTGCTGCGCTGAACGCTGCCGAACTGGGCGTCGCCACCCCGAACACCGCCGCTCAAGCGCTGCTGCCCGCCGAGGTCCGCCAGGACCGGACCATCTATCCCGCCGAGGAGGTGCTTGCACGCAGCCAGGTCTACGAGACGCGACCGCTGGAAGCCACGCAAACCCGGCGGCGCATCATCAGCGCCTTGATCAACGCCCATGACGCTCGGTAAACGCGCGCTGCTGGTGATCTTCCCGGTCATTCTGATCATCCAGCTCGTCGCCTCGACCGCCGCCTACCGGACTCAGCGCGCCTCGCTGCTGGGGCTGGAACAGGCACGTCTGGAGCAGCAGCTGCTGGCGTTGCAGTCGGCCTATCTCGACTACGAGGCGTTCAACCGCAGCGTGCTCTACTCGATCATGGATAGCGAAGCGCTGCTGCTGTTCCTGCGGGAGTCGGACACGGCGTTTCGCAACGAGACGCTCGGGCTGCGCATTCAGCAGAGCATCCGCTCGCTGTCCAACACCAAGCTCTCGTTCGTGTCCTTTGCCGTGCTGCAGCCGAACGGCGAGCTGGCCTACTACTTCGAAAGCAGCCTGTCGCCGTTCGCGACGATGAATTCGGCTCAGCAGCAGATCATTGCCGAGGCCAGGCGCTCGTCGCGGTCCGGGGCCACACGCTACGTCGAGCAGGCCGATGGTGGGCCGCTGCTGCTCGACACCGATTTCATCCTGCCGGCCTCCGGCAGCCGCCCGCTGCCGAGCCAGCGCGGTGAAGCCTTTGCCTTGCAACTGGCGGTGCGTCCGGAGCGATTCATCAAGCTCAAGCGCAGCCTGGAGGAAGAATATGGCGCCGCGGTCGAGATCGCAGTGCGGCAGCTGCCGGTCGAGTCGGGGCTGTCAGCCGCAATCTCGCTTTCCCGAGCCATGCACGCGCGGCTGACGCCGGCAGCGGCCTATACCGCCGAGCGCCTGCAGAGCCTGGCGCTGGCGTTCATCGCCGGCGGCGCGCTGATCTGCCTGGTGTCCATCGGCCTGCTGCTGTGGCTGATCCGCCGTTACGTCACCGCCCCCATCAGCCAGCTGGATGACCAGCTCACCGATCTGCTGCAGTGCAAGCGCACTGCACTCGACGAGCCCACCGACGGCGGCGAGATCGGCCGCCTGACGATCAACATGAAGACGCTGCACGAACGCAACACCGATGCACTGGAGCGAATCCAGATCATGTCCTGGACCGACAGCCTGACGCAGATCAGCAACCGCGCGCACTTCGGGGTGCTGGCCAACGCCATGTACGAGCGCTGCCTGCACGCGCGCAAGCACCTGGCGCTGCTGTTCCTCGATCTGGACAACTTCAAGCAGGTCAACGACCAGAACGGCCATGACGCCGGCGATACCCTGTTGCGCATCTTCGCCCAGCGTGTCCGCGGGCTGCTCAAGCGCCATCAGCTGGAGCATGCGCAGACGGAGGTGGCCTTTGCACGGCTGTCCGGCGACGAGTTTGCCATCCTGCTGCTGACCGATGCCGGCGACGATGGGCTCGCTGAGCTATGCGAGGCGCTGCTCGGCCTGTGTCGCGGCGGCTTCCGCCTGGAAGACCGCCTCTATCCGGTCGGCGTCAGCATCGGCACCGCCCGCTATCCGGACGATGCGGATTCGATCACCCAGCTGCTCACTCGCGCCGATACCGCCATGTACCAGGCCAAGGCCGAAGGCAAGAGCAAGGCGGTGGCTTTCAGCAGCGAACTGGAAGAACGCAACGAGCGCATCCGCCTGATCGAGGACCAGCTGCGCACGCTGGACGGCGACGACCAGCTGCGGCTGGTCTACATGCCAGCGCTCAACCGCGACGGTGCGGTGGTCAGTTGCGAGGTGCTGCTGCGCTGGCATTCGCCGGTGCTGGGTACGGTATCGCCCGGCGAATTCATTCCCATCGCCGAGCGCGCCGGACTTCATACAAGGATCGACAACTGGGTCATCGACCACGCGTTGGCGGAATACCCGAAGCTGGTGCAGCTGTTCGGCACGGAGGTCATCCTGGCGATCAACGTATCGTCCGCGCAGCTCACGGATGACCGCATCTGCCGTTATCTGCTCGAGCGTGCCGCCCATCACGGCGTCGCACCGGGCAGGATCGAGATCGAGCTGACGGAAACCTACGCCGCCGAACTCTGTGCCGGCACCATGGACGTGGTGCAGGCGATCCGGCGCGCCGGCTTTCGCGTCGCCATCGACGATTTCGGCGTCGGCTATACCTCGATCCAGCAATTGCTCGAATACCCGGCCGACACCATCAAGCTCGACATGGCGATCATCACCCGTCTGACACAGCCGGACATGCAGCAGAGCCTGAGCGCCCTCGTCGCGTTCTGCCATGCGCAGGGCAGGCGCGTGAATGCCGAAGGCGTAGACACGATGGACAAACAGTCGGCGCTGCTGCAGGCCGGCTGTGACCTGTTCCAGGGCTACCTGATCTCGCCACCCCGCTCGCTCGCCGCGCTGGAAGACTGGATGGCAGTGCGCAACCGCGTCCAGGGCGCGCTGCGCCTGGAGCCACTGCCGCAGTCCGGCTGAGCGGCTGAGCGGCTCAGCCTGTTTGGCGAGCCCGGCCGCATCTGACGATACAGCAGATCCCAGCATCCGTAAGAAGCCGCCTGCGACAAGGTATCGCAACCAGCGGTCGGCGCGGGTGTAAGGCGGATACAGGGCCAAGGCTGATCTACGCTGCAAAGGTAGTTCCTCAATCATCGAGACCTTCGCCATGGACAAGACGCGCGACAAGCTGCTGCAACCCGAACACCACGACCCCTATCTGAAGGCCTGGCATCAGCGCAGCGACACCCTCTGCCCGCAGTGCGGCGCCGCCTACCAGGCCGGACGCTGGACCTGGCACGGCCTGGTGGACGCCAGCACTGCCCAGGAAGCGGTATGCCCGGCCTGCCAGCGCATCGCCGAAAACGTGCCGGCAGGGACGATCAGCCTGCGCGGTGCCTTCATCAAAGCCCACGCCGACGACCTCTGCGGGCTGATCCGCAACACCGAGGAAAAGGAGAAAAGCGAACATCCCCTCGAGCGACTGATGGCCATCAGCGACGAACCCGACGGGCTGCGCGTGACCACCACCGGCCTGCACTTGGCGCAGCGCATTGGCCACGCGTTGGAAGCCGCCTATGACGGCGAGCTGAAGATCCACTACGACGGCGAGGAGTATTACGTCGACGTGCACTGGCAGCGCGATTGACGCCAACGGGTCGCGGCGGTGCAACGCCGCCCGGTCCCGATCAGCAGGGTTGTGGCGGCAGGCAGCCGGCCGCCACTTGGCCGCTGGCCGCCAGCAAGCGCAGATACTCGTCATAGCGATAGGTCGGCCCGTCGACGCAGGCATAGCTGCTGCCGATGTAGCAGTGCCCGCACAGGCCCACGCCGCAATGCATACGCCGCTCCAGCGACAGCCAGACCCGACTGGCCGGCAAGTGGTGGTCGACGCAGCGGCGCGCCACGGCCAGCATCAACGCCTCCGGCCCACAACAGAACACTCGTGCCGGCGCCGTATCTGAGGTCAGCGCCAGCTGCAGCGCGTCCAGCGGATTGCCCTGCTCCACGCCGTCATCGTCCTGATCCAGCGTCTCGATCAGCGTCAGCCGCTGGCGCCAGCGCGTGCGCTCGCGCGCCAGTACCTGATAGGCGCGCGAGCGCGCCGCGTAGATCAGCTGCACGTCGCCGGCAGCGCCATCGATCAGCCCAGCCAGCGGCGCCAGGCCGCAGCCGCCGGCCACCAGCAACAGTCGCTCGCCAAACCCGGGCGACGGCCAGCCGCGGCCGAACGGCCCGCGATAGCCGAGCACGGCCCCCGGCGCGAGGGCGAACAGCGCGGCGGTGAGGGTCCCGGTCTGGCGGATCAGCGCGCTGAACCGCCCGGCGGCGTCCGGCTGGCTGACGTAGGTGAAGGCCGCCTCACCCACGCCGGGCACGGTCAGCATGAAGAACTGCCCGGGCGCTACCAGCGACTGGTCGCCCCGTGGCTCGATGGCGAAGGTGAAATGCCGCGCCGCCTCGCCATCGGCGTAGGCCTCGAGCAGGCGCATCGGGCGGGGCGTCAGGCTGATCATGGCTGGCCGATTCTCCTCATCACCTGGTGCACGCCAATGCCACCAGGGCACACCGCATCACAGCGCCCGCAGCCGACGCAGCCGTCGCGGCCGAAGCGCTGGCGGAAATCCTCGCCGAACTTGTGATACCAGAAGCGCTGCACGCGCTGACCCGGCGTGGCACTGGGGTTGTGGCCACTGGCCTCCTTCTGGAAGCCCTGGTAGAGGCAGGAATCCCAGACTCGCTCCTGCCTGCTGCCACCCGCAGCCTCGGCCTGCACGAAGGGCGCGAAACAGGAACAGGTCGGGCATACCGAGGTACAGCCGGAGCAGCCCAGGCAGCGTAGGCCGAGCGCTTCCCAGGTCTGGCTGTCCACCGTTTCACCATTGAGCGCCGCACAGCCCAAGGCGAGATCGGCCTGTTCGCCCTGCTCGGCGGCCACCTGCAAAGCCTGTGCGCTGCGCTGCTGCACCCAGTCCGCCGGCGCGATTGCCAAGGCCAGCCCGACGAGCGCCTGGGCACCACGTTCGGAGGCGACCAGCAGCAGCCAGCGTTGCGCCAGCGGACAGAGAATCAGGTCGGCTGTCTGCGACCGCACCTCCGGGCCGCTGTCCATGATTGCGCAGAAGCCGTACCGGCAGCTCTGCGGGCAATCGACGCCGACCAGCAGGGTCGCCGCGCGGCGTGCCTGGTAATGCGCATCGGCGGCGAAGAAGCGATCCTGGTAGGCCAACGCGGTCAGATCGCAGGCCTGCAGGCCGAACAGCACCTGCGGGTGAACCTCGGGCAGCAGCGGGATGAACTGGCCGTTCTCGTAGCGAAACAACGCCTCACGCTCGGCGAAGAAGAACGCCTTGGCCGAGAATGGCGGTGGCTCGCCCGGAGCCGCGAACGGCCGTGGATCGCCAGGCGCCAGCGCCTGCCAACGCAGCGCGCCCTGTGCATCCGGCAGCGGCTGGTAAAGCAGACGCTCACGGGCGAGGTGCGCGCGCAACCGCTCGGGGCTATCCAGCTCATAGGCCTGCATGGTCGGCCTCCCGCGGTCGTTCCAGCTCGATGCGCGGCGCTTGGCCGGGCGCAAGCGGGGTCAGCGCCACCGCGCAAGCCTTGAGCTCCGGCATGTGGCTGATCGGGTCCTGAGCGCTGTTGGTCAGCCGGTTACAGGGCGCCTCGCGGAAGTGATAGGGCATGGCAACGGTGCCCGGCGGCACGTCGTCGGTGAGGTGCGCGCGGGTCTCCAGCGCGCCGCGGCGCGACGCCACGCGTACCCCCTGCGCCTCGCCAAGCCCCAGTCGTACGGCATCCTGCGGGTGGATGAACAGCAGCCCGGCAGGGATCTCGCGCTCGAGCAGCGGTGATTTGCGCGTCATCGCCCCGCCGCCGTAGTGAAAGTGCAGGCGCTGGGTAGTGAAGCAGAACGGATAGTCGGCATCCGGACATTCATCCGGCTCGACCTGCGAAACGGGTAACAGCTGCGCCCGCCCACGCGGGAAGCATTGCCGATGGAGAATCGCCGTACCGTCGGGATGCTCGGCATCGCACGGCCATTGCAGCCCCCCGCACTGCGCCAGACGCGCGTGGCTGATGGCGCTGAAGATCGGCGACAGCGCGGCCATCTCGGCGAACACTGCCTCGGCATCAGCCCAGCGCATGCCGTCATAGCCCATGCGCTCGGCCAACGCGGCGAGAATCTGCCAGTCCGCACGCGCCTGCCCCGGCGGCTCGATGGCCTTGCGCAGCAGCTGCATACGCCGCTCGCAGTTGCTGAAGGTGCCGTCCTTCTCGGCGAACGACGCGGCGGGCAGCACCACGTCGGCATAGCGCGCGGTTTCGCTCATGGTCAGCTCAACCACCACCAGGAAGTCCAGTGCCTGCAGCGCGCGGGCCAGCTTGTGCTGGTCCGGATCGGTGATTACCAACTCCTCGCCGAGCACCATCAGCGCGCGAAAATCGCCGCTCAGCGCCGCCTCGCTCATGCCCAGCGAGGTCAGCCCGGGCGCCGGCGGCTGCGCCACGCCCCAGGCGCGGGCGAATTTCGCGCGTATCGCCGCGTCGGCAACCTTCTGGTAGCCGGGGTACACGTCCGGCAGGCAGCCCATGTCGCAGGCGCCCTGCACGTTGTTCTGCCCACGCAGCGGATTGACCCCGCTGCCCGGCCGGCCGAGCTGACCGCAGACCAGCGCCAGGTCGGCCACCGCGATGACATTGTGGGTGCCGCTCTGGAACTGAGTGATGCCCATGCCGTAGGCGATGAAGGCACGCTGCGCCTGGCTGTAGGCCCGTGCCAGCTCGATCAGCGCCAGCACCGGCACGCCGGTCTGCGCGCTGGTGATTTCCGGAGTGAGGTCGCGTACATGGGCGCGCAGCGCTGCCTCGTTGTCGCAGCGGCAGGCGAGGAACTCGCGGTCCTCCCAGCCGTTGGCGAAGATGATGTGCAGCAGTCCGTTGAGCAGCGCGATGTTGCTACCCACGCGCAGCTGCACGTGCTGGTCGGCCAGCCGCGCCAGCCGGGTGCGCCGCGGGTCGACGACGATCAGCCGGGCGCCGCGGGCCTGCGCCCGCAGCATGCGCGCACCGATCATTGCGTGGTTCTCGGTAACGTCGGCGCCGATCACCAGAATCAGCTCGGCCTCGTCGATATCGGCAATGGAGTTGGTCATAGCGCCAGAGCCCAGCGTACGGCTCAGACCGGCTACCGAGGGGCTGTGGCAGATGCGCGCGCAGTGATCGATGTTGGCGGTGCCAAGCACCGCGCGCGCGAACTTCTGCGCGGCGTAGTTATCCTCGTTGGTGGCGTGGGCGCAGCTGATGACCCCGACCGCGGCCGGCCCGGCGGCATCCAGCGCAGCGCGGAATTCACTCGCGACCAGTGCAAGCGCTTCCTCCCAGCTGGCTTCGCGGAACCGCCCATGCTCCTTGATCAGCGGCATGTGCAGGCGATTGCCAGCGTCGATGGCAAATCCGCTGGCCCAACCCTTGGCACACAGCTGCCCGGCACTGACCGGATGCCCCGGCTGCGGCTCCACACCCACCACGCGGCCACCTTCGACGCGCAGGCCGAGCCCGCAGCCGACGCCGCAGAACGTGCATATGCTCGGCACCACCTGCATGAGAATCCTCCCTGGCTACCCCTGGCGGCGAAACCGCATCCGCCGATCAGTAGCGCACCTCGGAAACACGATAGACGCGCCGCGGCGGCCCGAACACCTCCTCCATCTGCGCACGGCTGAGCGGCAGGGTCAGCAGCTCGGTCGCAGCGGGCGCGGCGACCTGCGGGTAGAAGCGTTCATCGCGCAGCCGCGAGACCAGACTGACATACACCAGCCGTCCCTGGCGGAAACTCACATAGATGCCGCCGCCCTGGTAATTGTCATCCTGGCGCGCCTTCTCCTTGACGATCTCCGGCCACTGCGGCGGAGGTTCCCACGCCGGCAGGTAGCGGGCGACGAATTCCGGGCGCAGCGCGCCTATCGCCACCAGCGGCGCCTGCTCGGCCAGCTTGATCTGCGCGGCGAGCACACGGGCATCGGTTTTCTTCTGCAGATCGATCCAGACCATGGTGTAACGCGGCTCTGACGACTCGCGCAGCGATTCGCTGAAGGCGGTCAACGGACCGTTCTCCATACGCCAGATATTGGCGCAGCCGCTCAGAACGAGACACAGAAGAATCAGCGCGATCCGCATAGCATGCACCTCCACCGCCCGACCACCCGCGCCGGCGCAGTCGACCGACAAGCGGCGCCGCGCACGAACAGCGTGTTACTGCCTGGAGCATAGCCAACCGCCAGCATTTGACGGAGTCGAGCTCTGCGCTCCGCAGTCGCAGCCGGCCAGCCCCGCGCTGCAAGCCGGTTCAGCGATCAGATGATTTCTTCTCCAGCCGCACCCGCCGGATTGGCGCGCGTCGGCATGGCGAGGATCTCCGGCACCACCTCGCGGGCGAACACATCGTGCAGCCGGTGCAGCTCGGCGAACGGATCAGGATGATGATCGACGCGGATGTCCCACAGCGGATATTGCTCCTGGTCGACCACATACACCGTTGCCGACGACTCGCCATGGCGATCGCCGCCCTGCGCATCGCCGGCCGCGAGCGCGGCCATCAGGCGCTCCACCAGTGGCAGATGCGCGCTGCCGACATAGGCCTCGCAGGCGGCCTCCAGCACCTCGCGTCCCTTCAGCCGGTTGCCCTGCACGCAGAACTGCTCGCCGGCGATGGAGCCGGCCCAGGGCAGACAGCGCTCACCGGTCCAGCAGGCGGTACGGCCCTGGTTGTCGACGACCGCGCACTGGCGCAGCTCCATACAGGGGTCGGTGCGCCGCAGCCGTTCCAGCACCTCCGCCGCCGGGCTGAATTCACGCAGGAAGCGCAGGCCATCAATACCCAGGTACGGATTGATCTGCGCCTGAGTCGCCACAGCGCCGACATGCGCCGCCGCGTGGGTTAGCAACTTGCCCACAGCGGGCATGGCGGTGGCAGCGGCCACGCCGAACTGGCCGGTGCGCGGGCAGCGGGCGACGATGGAAAAGGTCATGGGCGTGCTCTCTGGATTCGTCAGAGCTTAGGCCCGGGCCGAGCGGCAAACGTTCAGAGCGGGCGGCTCACTCCGGCAATTCGGCACTGACCTTGATCGCCGAGTACCAGGCCGTGACCGCTGCGATGTCCTCGTCGCTCAGCCCGGAGGCGATGACACTCATCTGCGGATGCTTGCGCTCACCGGAGCGGAAGGCCTGCAGCTGCCGCGCCAGGTACAGCTCGCCGTTGCCGGCCAGGTTCGGTGCATCGGCGACCTTGGCGATGCCATCGATGCCATGGCACGCCGCGCACATCTTGGCCTTGGCCTTGGCAGCGCTCAGATCGGCCGCCAGCGCCGGAAGGCAGGCGCTGCCCGGCAGCAGTGCAAGCACCAGACACAGCCACCGCTTGAAATCCATCGACATGCAGGAATCCTCCAATAGCGCCGGCCCGCGCGAACGGCAGGCCGGCGCGACGGCTCACTTGCCCTGGTAGGAGATGCGGTAGATGGCCCCGGCGGTGTCGTCGCTGACCAGCAGCGAGCCGTCCTTGAGCTGCGCGACATCGACGATGCGGCCGTAGTACTCGCCGGTTTCCTCGTCCAGCCAGCCTTCAGCGAAGGGCACCGTCTCACCGGACGGACCGCTGCCATCGGCGGCAAACGGGGTGAACATCACCCGTGCGCCAGCCGGCACGGTGCGGTTCCAGCTGCCGCGCTGGGCACTGAACAGGCCGCCGCGGTATTGCTCGGGAAACTGCTTGCCGGTGTAGAACATCAGGCCCATGTCGGCGGCGTGAGCAATGGTCTCCACCACCGGCGGGGTCAGGCCCTCGGGCGGGGTCTCGTCGGCGTACTCGTTAGTGCGCACCTGACCACCGCCGTACCAGGGCATGCCGAACTTCATTCCTGCCTTGGGCGCACGATTGATCTCGCCCGGCGGCGTGTCGTCGCCCATGCCGTCGACCTGGTTATCGGTGAACCACAGCTCCTTCGTCGTCGGGTGATAGGTGATGCCCACCGAGTTGCGCACACCGGTGGCGTAGACCTCGCGCTTGCTGCCGTCACGCTCCATGCGCACGATGCCGCCGATGCCGTGCTTGGCGTACAGATCGAGCTTGTCCTTGGGCGGCACGTTGTGTGGCTGGCCGAGGGAGATGGTGAGCTTGTTGTCCGGACTGATGGCACAGACCCGCGCGCCGTGGTTGTAGCTTTCCTCGTCCTTGGGGATCAGCTCGCCGGTCGGCACCACGATGTCAGCCGCCACGTCCGGCCCTTCGTAGAAGAACTCGGCGGCCGGGAACACCAGCACGCGGTTGTGCTCGGCGACGAAGAGAAAGCCGTCCGGGCTGAAGCAGGGGCCGGGCTGGGTGAAGGAAATTGCTGGAGCGAAGCGCTTCACCTCGTCGGCGGTGCGGTTCTTGGTGCGGTCGGTGACCGCCCACAGATCGATCTTGCGGGTGCCGACGAAGACCACCCCGCTGGACGGCCCGACTGCCATATGACGGGCATCGGGGACCACGGCGTAGAGATCGATGCGAAAACCCTCGGGCAGCTTGATGCGCTTGAGGTTGTCACGGATGGCGTCGGCGGTGGGTCCATCCTGGGGGATGGTCTTCATGTCCAGCGACTGGCCGGTGGTCTTCATCGAGCGCATGCGCTCAAGGGCTTCATCACTGGTCGGCGCTGCAATCGCAGCGGCGCAGCTCATCGCGAGCAGGGCGCTCAGGGTCAGGCGAAAGGTCTTCATGGCACGCACCTCGGGGCACCGCCACGTGGGGCGGTCATCTTGTTGTTATGGCGTTCCCGGCGACGAGCTGCGCACCGGGCATGCGGCTAGCTGCCTGCTTCAGCGTAGCGGCCGCCTGGCCATTTACCACTTGAGGTGCCCTGCGGTGTGGATCAGCCCTGGCGCAGCGAAAGGCCCTTGAGGAAATTGCGCAGCAGCTGATCGCCGCAGGCGCGATAGTTGCTGTGGCCGGGCTTGCGGAACAGTGCGCCGAGTTCGGATTTCGACAGCTGCAGATCGGCGGCATGCAGGATCGCCTGCAGGTCTTCGTCGCGCAGCTCGAAGGCCACCCGCAGTTTTTTCAGGATCTGGTTGTTGCTGACCGGCAGCTCCAGCGGCGGCGCCGGGCGGCTTTCGTCCTTGCCACGCTTGAAATAGATCAGCCCGTCGAGAAAACGCGTCATCGCCTCGTCGGGGCATTCCTGATAGCCGTCCTCGTCCTCGCGGCTAAGCCAGGCACGAACCTCGGCCTCGGCAACCGTGCAGCCACCCAACGCGGCGATTTCGGCCATCTGCGCATCACTGACCTTGAGGGTGTAGCGCAGGCTGCGCAGGACGTCGTTATTGAGCATGTTCGCTCCTCACTGAGAAAAGGCCGGCAGTGTGCGCTTTCGAGCGCCCTGCGGCGAGTCCGATCAACCGTCTTCGCGCTCGCCGAGACGGCGGTACAGCGTGCGCCGGCCAATGCCGAGCAAGGCCGCGGCGCGGCGCTTGTTGCCGTCCACCAGCTTGAGCACGTGCTCGATATAACGCTGCTCCAGCTCCTCCAGAGTCGGCAGCAGCGGGCCATCACTGAGCTGGGCGAGCAGTTCGGCGCCGGCACTGCGGGCGTTGTCATCACGATAGTCGGCGATGCGACTGGGCAGGTGCTCCAGCTCGATGCTGCGCCCGTGGCAGAAGGTCACCGCGCGTTCGATGGCGTTCTGCAATTCGCGCACGTTGCCGGGGAAGGGATAGCGCCGCAGTTGTGCCAGCACTGCCGGTGCCAGGCCGCGCACCGGCCGCCCGCTGCGCGCGGCGAAGTGGGCGACGAAGCCGGCGGCCAGCAGTTCGAGGTCCTCCTCGCGATCACGCAGCGGCGGCACCTGCAGGATGAAGGTTTCCAGACGGAAGAACAGGTCCTCGCGGAACGCCTCGCGGCCGGCCTCGGTTTCCAGCGGGCGATTGCTGGCGGCGATGATGCGCACATCAACCGTCAACTCACGCTCGGCACCCACCGGACGGATCGTGCCTTCCTGCAGCACACGCAGGAGTTTGGCCTGCAGCGGCAGCGGCATTTCGCCAATCTCGTCGAGAAACAGCGTGCCGCCGTCGGCCTGCTGGAACAGACCCTTGTGCGCGCGATTGGCGCCAGTGAAGGCGCCAGCGACATGGCCGAAGAATTCGCTTTCCAGCAATTCGGCCGGCAGCCCGGCGCAGTTGATCGCAAGGAATGGCCCTTTGGCACGTTCGCTTTCCGCATGCACGGCACGGGCGACCAGCTCCTTGCCGGTGCCGCTCTCGCCGATCACCAGCACCGGCCCCTCGGCGCGGGCAAGTTGGCGGATCTGGTCGAACAAGCCGCGCATCACCCGGCTGCGGCCGAGCATTCCGTGGAAGCGATCATCACTGAGCAGCTGCTGGAAGCGCCGTACCTCATCGCGCAGGCGCCGCGTCTCCAGCGCACGGGCCACCGCCAGGGCGAAGTGCTCGAGGTCCAGCGGCTTGGTGAGGAACTCGTCGGCACCTTCCTTGAGCGCCGCCACCGCCTGCTGGATGCTGCCGAACGCGGTGATCACCAGGAATGCCGGCGCGGCCTGCATGCTCTTCACCCGCCGCAGCAGCGCCATGCCATCGGCACCGGGCAGGCGCAGGTCGCTGACCACCAGCGCCGGTTCCCAGCTTTCCAGCGAGCCCACCGCCTCCTCCGCGCTCGCCAGCGCACGCACCTGTAAGCCGCGGTCTTCCAGCTCCTCGACCAGCAACTGGCGCAGGCTGTCATCGTCCTCGACCAGCAGCACCCGCTCCTGCGTCACCTCAGTCATGCTCGACCTCCTCGTCGATCAATGGCAGTGCGATACGGAAGGCCGCGCCCGGCAGGCTGCCGTCGACCAGTTCGATACGTCCACCACACTCGCTGACCACGCCATGGGCCACTGCCAGCCCCAGCCCACTGCCCTCGCCCACCGGCTTGGTGGTAAAGAACGGCTCGAACAGCGCCGCACGGTTTGCCTCGGCCACACCCGGGCCGTCGTCTTCCACCTGCAGCAGCAGCTCGTCTCCCTCGCGCCACCAGCTCAGCCGCACCAGCCCACCAGGGCTCGCCTGAGCGGCATTGCGCAACAGATTGGTCAGCGCCTGCTCGAAACGCGGCGGGTCGACACGGCAATAAACTGTTTGCGCTGGCGCCAGCAGTTCCAGCCGAACCTGTAGCGCGGCCAGCTCATCGGCCACCGCCGCCGCGGCCGAGTGCGCCAGCACCTCGGCGGCCACCTTGCGCGGGAGCGAACCGGCGGCGCGACCGAAATCCAGCAACTGGCGGACGATGGCACTGAGCCGCGCCACCTGCTGGCGAATCTGCAACAGCGCGCGGCGATGGGGTTCGGCCAGGTCGTCGTCGCGCAACACCCGCTGCGCCTTGCCGTCGATGACGCTGAGCGGGCTGCCCAGCTCATGCGCCACCCCTGCTGCCAGCCGTCCTACCGCCGCCAGCTGCTGGCTCTGGCGCAAGCGTGCCTGCAGCTGCTCTTCGCGGGTCTGCTGCTCGGCCACCTGGCGCTCGGCGGCGGCAATGCTGTCGAGCATCTGGTTCAACGCGCCGGACAGCACGACGATTTCCTGCGGCCCGCTGCGTGGCGCTCGATGCTCGCGCTCCCCCGCGGCAACCCGCTCCATGCTGCGCGCCAGCTGCTGCAGATGCTTGCCCACGGCTGAACGGTGGCCAAGCAGGATCACCACCAGCGCCACCCCGGCCAGTAAGCCACCCAGGCCCGCGGCGATCAGGCGCAGGCGGCGGATGTCCTGCTCGAAATCGCCCCAGCGCCGGGTCACCTGAAGCAGGCCGTTGATCTGCCCACCGCTCTCTTCCAGTGGCACGAAATAGGAATAAACCGGGCGGCCATTGATGCGCTGATAGGTGCCGGTCAGTTCGCCTCCCGCGGTGAGCTGCTGGATCGCCGACTCGTCCTGATCCGGCTCCACCGCGCCGGCATAGGCGGCCAGTTTGCCGTCACGATCGTAGACATAGGCGCCATAGACGCGGCCGACGCCGAGTACCGATTCGAGAACCTGCTGCAGGGTGCGCTCGTGGTTCTTCTCCAGACTGGCGCTGAGCGGCAGGCGCACCGCTCTCGCCACCAGCTCGACCTCCGCCTGCAAGCGCCGCTCGCTGTTGCGCTCGACCGTCCAAAGCACCACCGAACTGAAGCCGAACATGATCGCCATCAGCGGCACGACGACCTTGAGCAAGAGTGCGCCGCGTAAGCTGGATGGACGCTGCCAGATTGATACATGTGTCATATAGGCACACTACAGAGGCCCGACATATGGGTCCACCCTGCCCCGACGAAACGGTAAAGTCTTTAAACAACAATGGCTTAACTATTAAAGAGAAAGCTGGCACGGCTGCTGCAATAACCAATCCGTCTTTAACCGAAGCAGGAATGAACATGACTCAGCACAACGCTCGTCTCGCCTTCGCCGGAATTTTCTCGCTGTTCCTCGGCCTGGCCGCCCCCCTTGCATCGGCGCAATCAGCCAGCCCAGCCCCCACTGCTCAGCCGGCAACTGGCGCTCAGGCGCAGCAGTTCAGTGAAAAGAAACTGGAGAACTTCGCCGAATCACTGGGCGAGATCATGGAGATTCGCGAGGAGTTCACCGGCAAGCTGCAGAAGACCGAAGACGCCGACAAGGCCCGTGAGCTTCAGCAGCAAGCCAACGAGAAAATGCTCGGTGTGATCGAGGAAAATGACATCAGCATCGACGAGTACAACGCCATCAACGAAGCCGTGCAGACCGACCCAGAACTGCGCAACCGCGTGATTGCGATGATGCAGCAGTGATTGCACCACTGACACCGCGCGGCGCTGTCTGAGGCGTTCGCGCTGGGTGACAAGCAAGCCCCGCCTGGCCGATGCCGGCGGGGCTTCTTGCGTTGGGGTGCCAGAATCCTGCAAGCGCCCGATTCCAAACGGGATATCTGACAAGAAGCAATCGGTCGGGCGGCCATCCTCCAGATTCGTATTCAGCGCTATCCACCGCGCTTGGAGCCCTCCACAAGAACCCTACCTCGCAGTTTTGCCAGCGACGCAAAGCTGAGCCCCACGCGACCGCACCGCCCACCGAAGAGGCGATAACGCGCCCCGACTCAACGACCACACGCCCCGGGCGCAAGGCGCGTGCGAAAGTCGAAGTAGTGTTCAAGCACCTGCTCCGGCGCCTCGACCTGCGGGTAGTGGCCGATGCCCTCCAGCAGCACGGTATCGGGCGCAGGAATCAGCTCGCGGTAGCGGGCGACCATGTGCGCACCAGAAATCGGATCGGCCGCGCCGTCGATCACCCGCAACGGCACGTTGCAGCGCTGCATGGCCGTTACCCAGCGCTCGCGTTGCCTGACGCGCTCCGGCATGTAGCGGATCAGCCGGTGCATCACCGCAGGCCCATTGCCCTCGGCGATCAGTCGCCAGTAATCGTCCAGCTCGGAGTCGCTCGGCTGCGTCTGCGCACCGAATACCTTTCCGAAGGTCGCCCCTAGCGAACGCCGCGAGAACAGCCTGCCCAGTAGAAAGCCGAACGGGCCGAGCAGCAACTTCTGCACTCGCACCGGGTGATGGGTTTCAGGGGACAGCCCGCCATTGAGAAACACGCAGCTGGCCAGCGCGATGCGCCCTTCACAATGCCGCGCCAGCAGCTCCTGAGCGACGCTGTCGCCATAGTCATGGGCCAGCACATGGATTGCACCGTCGATACCCAGCTCCGCCAGCAGCGCCTGTTGCAGATCAGCCTGCTCGATCAGGCTGTAGGCGTGCCCGCGCGGCTTGGCCGAATAGCCGAAGCCGAGCATGTCGCAGGCAATCAGCCGATAGCGCACCGCCAGTGGCTGCCAGACCTTGTGCCAGTCCCAGCTGGCAGTGGGAAAGCCATGGATCAGCAGCAGCGGCTCACCTTCGCCGGCCGTCCAGTAGCGGATGCGCTTGCCGCCGAACGAGAACTCGCGAGCGCTGGCGCGCCAGGCGTCCAGCGCTATGCCGTCGGTGGTACTCATTAGCTTTTCTTGTTTTTGTGGAGACGAAGACAGTCTAGCGGTCTGGTGTGGCACGACGATTTGCCCTGCCGGCCAGGTTAATGGCTCGGCGAGTCAGGTAAGCGCGGAGGCTCAGCTGTTGCCAGTTAGCTGGCGGCAGGGCATGGCGCCTTCCCTTATTGAGGAGGCGGCTCTCACGGAAGCGCAGGTCGTAGACGGCCAGTCCGAGCTGGGCGATCAGCGCCGCATCCGCTCGGCCAATCGCAACTGCCGGTAATCCTCGTGTGTACAGGTACTGGGTTCATCGCCGGTGAGGTCATAGCAGCGTTGGCCGTAGCCCATCGGCCAATATGCGATGCCTACCGGCGGCCAGAAAATCGAAGCCACCCGAAAGCGGCTTCGCAGCTTGCCGCTCTTGACCGTCAGTGATTGACGATCTACCAGCCGGTAGGGAATACCGCCCGCCGCGCCCCATGAGAACGGACGGCTGCGCACAAGCCCCTGATCGAAACTGGCGGGGCGTTCGTTGACGAGGAGTCGAGTTTCATCCGGCAATTTGAACCAAGCCCCGGTCGAACAACCAGTGACGAACAAAACGAGGGGAAACAACAGGGTACGGGCTTGCATACACAATCCTTGAAAAGAAAGGCGACATTCCTTTCGCGCATGGGCGCGCGCAGCCGCCCAGAGGGTTAAATGATCAGATCCGCCAGCAAAAACGAATAACTGCAGCCGTCAATAAACGCCATCACGACCAAAGCGGGGGATGAACAGCTCGGCAGCAGCTTTACGTACCGGCTCAGACTGGACTGGCTCACCTTGGGCCGTATCGATCACCACATCGCCACCGAGCGCCTGCACGACCGTCGGCTGCGCCAGCAAGGAGGCAAGTGCGTTCCGACCTGCCTGGGTGTAGTCATAGATGCGGTCGGACCCGCGGGCATGTGCCACTGCCAGCTGCTGACCTGTTTGGTCGATCAACTCGGCACGCAACGAATAAGTAAGAATCTCGCCAATAGCGGCCTCACTTTTCCATTCCTGAATGGAAACGTCGAGCAACAGCACACCCGGTTTCGAAGCTGCTTTCGCGCCAACATCAGCCACGCGCGCAGCGACGCCTTTACGTTCAAAGCCACCGATAAGCGCTGCTTGCAGATCGCTGGCCAAGGGGCGGCCAGAGCGGGTATTTACGTCATAAGGAATGTAGTAACTGCCTCGAACAAGCCCTACGAACGTACCTTTCTTGTTGCCAGATACCACGTAGGGTCGAGCGTCGGACACTCTCACTTCCACCGACTGGGGAGGGACGTTCGGCATTGAAGGAAAACTGTGTGCGTAATCGACCTTCCTGCCATAGGCACACCCGGTGAGCATGAGACAAATGATTGCAAAACAAACAAAGCGAGGCATATCCGGCATCCATTCCAGTTGAGCAGGGTTTCACATACACATAGGTATCACCTCATCACCAACGTCGATCGTTAGGCGATGTGGCGATAGCGAAAGCACGCATGATACTTAATTGCCAGCACCCAAAAACAGGGGCAGTCTGTTTATTGGCGAATCCAGCGAAAAACGGCGTTCCCTTTTCGCTGTTTCCTTTTTCGCTTTTCTGGGTTCAGTTCGATAGAGCGAGAACATGCAAGTAGATAGGTTTCAGTTTGTACGACGCTCGATTTATAGCGACTTTCCCAAAGCGTTCCAGACCGGCCTTCCAATCGATTTCGATACCGAGTGGCTCGTGCAGCGAGTGCTTTCATCAACTGACCTAGCCCTGCTATCGCCTCACCCGGAGCCATCAGCAAGTGAACATGGTTCGTCATCAAGCAGTAGGCGTAAACCTTGACGCCAAAGGCATCCTTCAGCTCATGCAGATCGGCCAGGTATCGCTGGTAATCTTCGTCAGCGGCGAACACGGCCTGGCGGTTGTGGCCTCGCTGGACGACATGGTGCGGGTAGTTCGCTAAAACAAGACGGCCCATCCTGGGCATAGTGGTGCTCTCCATTCCATGGGTAAGGCGTCAGAGTAGTGAAGCCCCGAAAGCGGTCTGGAGCACATGTCGCATAGGGCGGAAAATAAATCTGCCCCTTTTCCTTTTTCACTTATTCATCATAATCCTTGGGTTTATTGTAATCATACTCAATATTAAAGCGGCCATCAGGGTAAAGAATAAATACCAACCCCCAAATACGACGCCCATCCTTTTTCAGCAGATCATCCCGAAGGAAAAGAGCGGCATCAAGCCCCTCCCAAAGGGACTCCGGAGTCGTCTCAAATCCACCCTCCTCATATTTCTTGCCTTGATACATAAGCCACTGGGAGCCTGAAGCCATTTTGCAAAATATCTGTACACGGCAACCAGCGCTGAACTGACCCTGATTTTACGGACACCTCGAATGTGACTATACCGTCAGAGAGGAAGGTGTCCCATGACCGACAAACGTACGTATCAACGCTACAGCCCAGAGTTCAAGCGAGAGGCTGTACGCCAGCTCACCGACACGGATAAGTCCTGTACGCAGCTTGCGCGCGAGCTCGGCATCCGTGTCAACCAGCTCTACAAGTGGAAGCAGCAGATTGATCAGAGCCAAGCCGATGCCTTTCCAGGGTCTGGCCGCCAGGCAGAAGCTGATGGTGAAGTTGCCCAGCTGAAACGCGAACTGGAGCGGTTGCGCGAAGAGAACGAAATCCTAAAAAAGGCGGCTGCGTACTTTGCCAAGAGCCTCGTGTGAAGTACGCCTTCGTCCGTGATCATGCAGCGCAATATCCGATCCGCAGGCTTTGTCGAACGGTTGGAGCTTCGCCAAGTGGATACTATGCCTGGCTTAACAGAGCCGAGTCTCGACGTTCAAAAGCAAACCGCACATTGCTTGCCCAGATCGAGACCGTTCATTTCGATAGCCGTCAAACGTATGGCCCTATCCGGATTCATCGGGAGCTGCACAGCCAAGGCAGCACCGCAGGCCTGAACCGTATAGCCCGTTTGAAGCGGGAGGCGGGCCTCAGAACGAGGCAGGCCTTGGTATGGCAGCAGGCTGGTCGTGGAAGGACCTTTGAGCACATCGTTGAGCACCGGCTACTGAGACGCTTCTACGCGGATCGACCAAATGAGCGCTGGGTGGCGGACATCACATTCATCCCAACAGCCCAAGGATGGCTTTACTTGTCGGTGATTATGGATCTTTACTCTCGGCTGATCGTAGGCTGGGCGATGGATAAAAAACCCAGTCAGGAATTGGCAACGTTAGCGCTCGAAATGAGCTTGGGCAGGCGTGCCAAACCGATTGGATTGTTGCTACACACCGACCAAGGAGTGCAGTACAGAACTGCTCGCTACCAGGCGTTGCTGGCTCAAAACAATATCCAACCGAGCATGAGCCGTAAGGGCAATTGCCATGACAACGCAGCGATGGAGAGCTTCTTCCATACCCTGAAAACCGAGCATGTACGTCACCACAAGTACCGTACCTTCGACGAAGCCCGGCAAAGCCTATTCGACTACATTGAGGTTTTTTACAACCGGCAGCGACGGCATTCATACCTGGCGTACATGACGCCGTTTGAGTATGAGCGCCTACACGCTGTCTCTTAGGCCGGTGTCCGTGAAACCGGGGCTAGTTCAATCTGTCCCCTTCTCCCCTCTACTTATGCTACTCAGGGATTTCTGTCCAAACCCCAGACCTTATCAAAAATTCAGCATCATCAGCTATAGCGTCAAAAAAGCTAGATAAACTTATTGCATGGGTACGTATCATCATCAATGCACGCTGGGCAACTAAGTCATCCGAACCACCTGAATTAAGCGCCTCTATAGACCTATTCAGCAGGCCAGCATATTTAGCACAAGCCTCATCCATATTGCATCCATAATCAATACTTAACTTACCACTATCGAAACCACCAACTTTTTCTTTTGCAATTTCTTCAAATAGAGTTCTTAAAACATCAAGAGACAAAAGCTCATTCATTTCGCTAATCTCCTCCCTTCAGAAATAGCCTTGCTTGTCTTGGCCGAATTATAAGACCCATCAAGATTTAATACAGCCTTGAACCGCCCCTTACTATCGAAAACCTCAAGATGGTTTTTGTGCATACCGTCCAAATAAAACTTATCTCCCTTAGCAAGATAATCTCCAACAGGAGAGGTTACTTGGTAAACGCTTTGCCCTTGGAATATTTGCTTTGTTTTCTGGGACGACGGATGAACTTGCGAACCAAAACCTGGCTGCTTCAAAAACTTCCCCATATCAGCAACACTGCCAGCATTCGGGGTGTATTTATCTTTTGCACCAACCGTTATCTCACTCTTGCCGGCTTTTCTTCCTACCGGTACCCCACCAGCTATGATGTCCACCAGCAGCGTACCGCCGCCGATCAATAATTTATCCTTGATCTCCTGCTCGTATAGGTCCTTACGCTCGATAGTTTCGGCAATGTCTTTGCCAAATTCATACTGCATCTGCTCAACATACTGAGCAAGCCGCTGCCCAAGTTCGGTAGCTCCCAGCGCCTGCTCCGCCGCAAGCTGAATCACCGCTTTCGGCCCTTGCATCGCAGCAAGGCCCCAAGCTAAGGCTGTCCCAGCATCGGGATTATCTTCTAAGTAGCTATTAATGGCCGCGAGCCTACGTAGCACCCTCTGCGTCGGTATCAGCTTCTTTGAATTACCTGCGTCAATCCATTCCCCCGATTCTTCATCAAGAAACTGAAGCGCAATGGTTAGACCCCCAGCCTTACTGATGTCCTCCAAGTCTTTTATATGTACAAGCAGGTTCTTCTGAAAGCTCTCATCAGCTAGCAGCGCCTTCGCTTCTGATAGGCTTTTACCATTGAGCAGCATGGCCTCCAAGGCCGCTTCGGCGATGTCCGCACCGCCCGTCTCCTTCGCACCAGCCGGCAGCTCTCGGCCAAGCGCTCTTTCCAAGCGGTTGAAGGTACCATTCAATCCGACACCGACTTCGCCCAGATTCGCCTTGGCCTTCTCGTCATATGTAGCAAGAGCGTTTGCCCACTGCTTGACCGTGGCCTCCGGGTTTTGCAACGCCTCCACCGACGTCTTACTCACATACAGGTCAGTCCGCTCCTCCTCGTCCTTCGTGACCTCATACGCCTTACTGACATCACGATTCAGCCCAGCCGTAGAGTCCTTCCCAGACTCCGCATCGCTCCGGACGACAATCTCACCCGCCCCCACCGTCGCACGGACGATCTGCTCCCGCTCTTTATCATAGTCGTAGCCGTTGACACTCCAGCCGTTTACCCCCGCCTCCCCCTTGCCCTGCTGGCTTTGATCCTGCTGGCCGTTGCCGTAACTGCCGCCCGCATTGAGGTAGTAGCTGTGCTCCTTGTCCTCTCCCTGGATGTCGCGGAAGCCGAGGGTGTCGGTATCGAGCTTGAGGTTGCCGGTGTTCGAGGCGATCAGCGCGCCATCGATCTGGGTATGGCCTTCGGTGCGAAGATCGAGCCGGTCACGGGCGGTGATTGATGTCTGGTTACCCACCCAGTTTGTTTCGCCGTTGGTTTGCCCATAGCCAACCGAGCCGCTGACGCTGAAGCCATAACCCACGGTGACCGTCGCACTGGCGTCGAACTCTTTGCCGCTCACCTTGCCCGTGTCGGGCACCGAGCTCACAGTCAGGTTGCGCCCCACGTCGCCGGTGACGTTTTCGCCTTCGATCTGAGCACCTGTTATCGCCGTATCGCGACCGCTCTTCATGTCGACGTTGCGCCCGGCGTACAGGTAGGCCTCCTGCTGTTGCCCACCTTCGCGATCAAGCTCACCGCGACCAATATTTACGCTCGCGTAGACGCCGATGCCGCTTTGACCGAAGGTCAGGCCCACTTCGCCGCCACCGCTGCGGCGCCGTTCTTCGGCGCTTTGCGCGTTTTCGGCGGCGGTGATCAGGAGGTCATTACCGGCATTGAGCTTAATGTCGCGCTCAGCCATCGCCTGGGTCCCGATAAGGCTCAGGTCGTTACGGGCATCCAGAACGATGTCTCGCCCTGCCTGCAGCTGGGTGCCGCTGGCTGTGCCTTGGCTGCCCTCTTGCGTGGCCGTGCCCTGGCTACCGCCGATGCCTACCTTGAAGCCGCCCGTGGTTCCGCCGACGAAGCCGCCTTTCGCCTGGGTCTGCTCATGCTCATAACGCTGCTCACCACGCGCGACGTCGAGCACGATGTCTTGTGCACTGACTTTGATGTCACGACCCGACTGCAGTTGGCCACCTTTGACCACTACGCTGTTGCCAGCCGTCAGGGTGACGTCGTTACCAGCATCCAGGCTTGAGCCGCGGTTACCTGTACCGCTCTGAGTGACGGTCTGGCTATGGCTCGTGCTGCCAACATGGCCGTCAAACGTCGGCCCCGAGAGGAACTGGCTGACGCCACCAACCGCTTTCAGGACGCCTGATGCCTGGCTGACCGTATTGTCACCTTTGCCCGCGCCGTTGATGCCGTCGATCATGTTGCCGAAGTTATGGTTGACCGTCGTTGTGGTGCCGGTACGACTCTGGCTGGTTTCGCGCTCGTACACCGACTGCTCGCCTGCCGAGTCGATGAGGATGTTGCGGCCGGCCTGAACATTTAGGTCATAGCCAGCGGACATGTCGGAGCCCTGCTGAACAACGTCTCGCCCAGCCTTGACATCAAGGTTCAGCCCCGCGGTGATCTGGCTGGCTGCCGCGGTTTGCTGCGCGTTGAGTTGCTTGTCCTTGAGCGCCTCCTGCCCAATGAAGGTGCTATAGCCGTTGCGGTCGAAGTCCTGCTGCATGCCGAACGTCTTGGTGCTTTCCCAGGACGTGGTTTGCATGCGTTCTGTGCCAGCAACCACATTCACATCACGGCCGGCATCGAGCAGAACATTTCGACCAGCGCTTACGCCGCTTCCAACGATGTTGATGTCCCGCTCGGCTGCCAGGGTGGCGTCCCGATCGGCGATCACCTGGCTGCCTACGATGGTCGAGCTGATGGCTTCCCTGCCGGCCTTCTTTGCCGAGGCGAGGGTGATGTCGCCACCGAAACCAGGCGTACCGACGGCAAGGCCTGCGGCATCGGAGAACGACAAGCCCACCTTCTTCTTGTATTCCTCGCTCCGGCTGTAGGCCTCGTCATTCGCCGAGACGAGATTGATATCGCCCGTTTCGGTTACAAGTCCCGCGCGAAGCTCGACATCATTGCTTGCTATCGCTTCGCTGGCTCGCAACCGAATATCGTTACCCGCCGCGATCACCACGTCATTGCCGGCATCCAGCTCGCTGGCGACCTGAGTCGCGCTTGTCTTGAGCTGACTCTTGCCGCTCTTCGACATGCCAAGGAAACCGGACTTGGTCTTCTTGCTGTAGGAGCCATGCTCCTCAACCCCGGACAGGATCGCCACATCGCCAGTAGCGCCGACCAGCAGATCGTTGCCAGCGCTGAGTTGACTGCCGATAACCGTGACATCACGGCCGCCATCGATGCTCAGACCACCGCCTTCAGTCTTGCTGGTGTTGATTGTCAGGTCATTGCCGGCCTCGATCACCGAGGCGATGTTGGTGCTGTGATAGCTCTCCTGCTGCTTGCTGCTGCTACGCCCGAAGGAGCCTTTTTTCTTTTTAGAATAGAAGGAAGCACTTTCATCCTTGGCCGAGAGGATGTTTATGTCCTGCTCGGCATCCAGCGCGACGTTGTTGCCGGCCTTGACCTGGCTGGCCACCAGGGTCAGATCTTCGCCAGCGGCGATGGCGATGTCCCGTCCCGCCTGAACGACGGAGGACTGCTGGACGATCTTGTCGGTGCTACGGGTGACTTTCTTGCTTCGCGAGTAGAAGTGATCCTCGTTGGCTGCCGAAGTCAGTAACACATCGCCACCGGCGTTCAAGGCAAGATCACGACCGGCATCGATCTGGCTGGCGATCACCGCCAGATCACGCCCGGCGCTGATATCGATATCCCCGCCAGCGCTAACCTGGGCGCCTAGCTGGGTGACTTTCTCGTTGAGGTAATGATTGCCGCGTGCCTGACTGACACGCTCTTCCACCGAGGTCAAAGTAACGTCGCGGGCCGCGTCGATCACCAGGTCGCCGCGGCTCTCCAGTACACCGCCACGGTCGGCTACATCACGTCCAGCGCTGATGCTTAGATCGTTCGCCGCCTCAATTCGTGCAGCGCTGTCGACGAAGTCACGGATGTTGTGTTGGCTGCCGAACCTAACGTCATGACGAGTGACGCTACGCTCATTGATGATGTCGCCTGTTAGGGCAACCGCCGATACATCGCGCCCAGCGATGATGCCGCCTGCAGTGTTGCGGATGCTGTCGGTAGCTAGCAGTTGCAAGCGCTCGTTCGCCTGCATCAGGCCGCTGTTGGTGATGGCGCCGGCGGTGATATCGAGGTTACGACTGGCACGTAGGGTGCCCTGATTGGTCAGGTCGCCGCCGGAGATAAGCGCGACGTCGCGGCCCTGGATCAGCGCGCCATTGGGTGCCAGACGGCCTTCGGCCTGAGCCAGGTAAAGCACCGGCACCAGGACCTTCTCGCCCAGCACTTCGTGCTCTTCCATCCAGACAATGTCGTGGGTCAGCGCGGCAACCTGTTCGGCAGTGAGCGTAACCCCCAAGGACAGCCCAAGGGCGTTCTTGCTGGCCAGGGCGTTGTCCATCAGGTAGCGGAACATCGCCTCGTCACTAGTCAGCCCGGCCAGATAACGTTGGCCGGTGCGGGCAACGATGGCTTCGCGGATCAGGCGCTGCTCATAAAGACCGTCACCAAGGCGCTTCTGCGCGGCATCGGTGTCGTAACCGAGGTTGCCAAGTAGGTAGTCCGAGCTCATGAACTGCTTGAGGTCCGTGAGCGCCGGGTTGGTTTCGATAAGGTATCTGTGGGCAGTGGCCGGCCGCGACGTCACTGGAAGCTCACCTGCCCGGGCGAGATGCTGTTCGCCCGTGGATGGAAGCACGGTGCCGAAGCCGCTGCCGCTCTGCCCACTTTGGTCACTAAGGCGGAACAAGCCATTCTCACCTTGAGGCAAGTTGAAATCCGGCAAAGCGACTGGGTTGACAGCACGCTGCTGCAGCTCGGGTGGCAGCTGAGGATTGAGATGGATCGCCGTCGTGTTGACCCGCGAGATGGTGGCGGTTTCGCCCTGGCGGACCTGCCCGTCAACGTGGGCTATATTGCTCTTGACTACCCCATTGGCCAGCGAGGATTTGGCGTCGATGGATACCTGCCCTCCAGCTTGTATCACCGCGTCCGCCGCTGATCCTGAGCTAATGCTGGTCTCTGTGGAGCTTACGACCCTATAGGTCGAGAAAATCGACGGTAGTGGGTAGTAGGTAGCAGCAGAATAGTATGGATTCAGCTTATTGGTCTTCTGGCGATTTCTATCTACAAGCTGGAAGTAGCTTCCTGAATCACCCATTAACTCATCGAAGTAGTTATACAGGGCGGTTGCAGGGGCTGAGTGCAACACGGTTATTGAATTGAAGCAGGCGCATCATGCCGCATAGCCATGGCTTCCTGCATCACTTTGCCCATAACTTCAATTGGGCATTTGAAGTCGAAGCGCTTACGTGGGCGCATGTTCAGTTGCAGTGCGATGGCATCCAGTTCTTCCTGGCTGTGTACCGACAGGTCTGTGCCTTTGGGCAGGTACTGGCGGATCAAGCCATTGATGTTTTCGTTGCTGCCGCGCTGCCAAGGGCTGTGCGGGTCGCAGAAGTAAATGGCCACCCCGGTCTGCTGAGTGATTTCAGCATGCCGCGCCATTTCTCGGCCCTGGTCGTAGGTCATGCTCTTGCGCATCGCCAGCGGCATGCCATTGAGCGCTGCACTGAAGCCTTCCATCGCCGAGGTCGCCGTCGCGTCGTTCATCTTCACCAGCATCAGGTAGCCACTGGTGCGCTCCACCAGCGTACCTACAGACGAGGCGTTGGCCTTGCCCTTGATCAGGTCGCCTTCCCAATGCCCTGGCATCAGCCGGTCTTCGATCTCCGGCGGACGTACATGAATACTGACCATCTCAGGGATCTGACCGCGCCGATCCACACCGCCAGAGCGCGGCCTGCGCGTCGTCTTGCTTTGGCGCAGGCAGATGATCAGCTCCTTGCGCAGTTCACCGACCGGCAGGGCATAGATCGCGTTATAGATCGTCTCACGACAGACGTAGGCCTCTCTGAGGCTGGGAATGTTCATGCTGCGCAGCTTGCCGGCAATCTGCTCGGGAGACAAACGCTCACGCAGCATATGAACCACCAGCTCAAAGCGCTCGCTACCCGGCAACAGCTTTCGCATCGGTCGACACACCTGGCGGCGGGCTTGCATCTGCTGTTGGGCTACACGGGCCGAGTAGCCACCACAGGCATCTCGATTGCGGCGCAGCTCCCGGCTGATGGTCGAAGGGGATCGGTTGATCAAGCAGGCAATCCCACGCAGGCTGAAACCTTGGGCATGACCGATTTGAATGGTGGCGCGCTCTTCAACGCTGAGTTCGGTATAAGACATGGGGGCAGCACCGTACCGGAAAGGTCAGGTGTTGCACTCAGTTTTTGCCGCCGCCCACATAAATAGAATTATATTTTGCATACTGAAATGCGGCCCCTCCCTCTTCAAAAAGACTGAAAAACACACCACCGCGTTCAGAGTCGACTGGATTTCGAAGTTGAGTAGTTCGCTTTACCGTTGAAGTTGCAGCTCCTTGATTAACTAGTGAATCCACAGAAATGGACAAGTCCTCACCAGACGATATGACACTATAGTAATTTCCGAGCTCGCTCCCAATGAACTGCAAATTTCCACCCGCAGAGATCACCGACGCAGGAGAGTCGGAGACTACGTTTCGTTCCAGCACCTCCTCGACAAAATAATAAAAGTCGTAGTGCCGCCCCTTACAATCTAAGCATTGATAATTGATATCTCCGGACACCAATCTTTCGGACAGATCGAAACGGTCTTTCTTGTTCTCCATCCGAGCCGCTAGTAATTGCATATCGCCAACGCTTTCAATCGTCGAAGATATATTTTCCAGCACAGCCGCCCAAGCCCCCCTATCGTCCTTTGATACTTCCAGCGCGCCCAGGCTGTAAATATCGGCGAACCGGTTTGTTAGCGCGTCAACGCGCAACGCCATATTTCCGCCACTGAAAATCAGCCCTTGCTCATTGATCAAGGTGCCCGCCTGGATGCGCACCTCCTCAGCTCCACCAAGCGTCCCGTAGTTATTCAGCGTCGCGCTGCGCAGGGTGAAGTCGCCGGTAGATGTCACTCGGCCGCGGTTTACGGCAAGCCCTGCGATATCCATCGAGGTGATCGCGCCGCCAGCAATGCGGCCGCTTGTAGCGAGATCGAGGGAAGCGGCATTGAGCGTTAGGCCACCGAGGCTGGTGAGCTGGCCGCTGCCGCTGTAACCAGCGGTGAGGTTCAGGCTCAGATTGCCATCGCTGGCAATCAGGCCGTTGTTGATCCAGCGCCCGCCGGTTGCGACGAGGCTCTCGCCAGCCAACAACTGGCCGCTGGCTGTCTGGGTGAAGTTGCCGACATTCAGCTCCAGACGCTGGGCCTGGATAACGCCGCTGTGGGTCCAGTTGGCGGCATCGAGCTTTAGCGCGCCATTGGTGATCAGCGTGCCGCCAGCAGAAGTGGCCAGGCTGCTGGCGAGACCGAAGGTGCCGATGCCCACGTGGCGAACGGTGCCGCCGTCGTTCAGGAAGCTGCCAACGTTCAGATTCAGGTCACGGCTGGCTGATTCGATCAGGCCGCGGCGGTTGTCCAGCGCGCCACTGGTGGCGATCACTGTGCTTTCCAGCTGGCCGAGCGCGCGTAGTGCGCCACTGTCGTTGGTCAGGCCGGCGCTGTGTACGGTTAGGCCGCTGGCGCTTTCGACAAGGCCTGCGGTGTTGTTCAGGATGCCGCGCAGACTGAAGTCAATGTACTGGGCGCCGACCTTGCCGGCGCTGTTGTCCAGTGCGTCCGCCTCGATCCGCACGGTGTCGCGGGCGTACAGACCACCGCCGACATTGAGCAGGTCGCCGGTGGTGATGCGTGTGTCGCCGCCGATGGCGGAAAGATGGCCATGGGAATTGTCCAGGCGACCGGCCTGGACGCTGAGAGTTTGTGCCTGGGTGGTACCGCCAACGTTGCTGAACAGGCCGGACGTGGCCAGCTTCAGCTGGCCGACCAGGCTGTTGAGAACGCCTCCATTACCGTTGTTCAGGCTCGCGGCTTCGACGTCGATATTGCCCTGCTGGCTGAGGATACTGCCGCCGCGGTTATCCACGGCACCGGCAGTTCTGACCAGTACGCTTGCTTGCCCCTGCAGCGCGCCTTGGCGGTTGTCGATGTCTTGGGCCGCTACCGTTACGGAGTCGGTCTGGCTGAAGACGAGACCGTCCGCACTGTTGTCCAGCGTGCCGGTCGCCTGGATGGTCAGGCCGACCTGCGCACCGACGGTGCCGCCCGCATTGGTGAGGCTCACGGCGAAAAGGTCGAGCAGCCCCTGGCTGGCAATCCGTCCGCTGCGGTTGTCGACGTCTCCGGCGCGCAGCAGCAGATCGCGGCCGCTGGCCAGACGCCCGCCGCTGTTGAGCAGAGCCGCACCGAGCAGCAAATCGAGGGTGCCGGTGGCGGTCAGCTGTCCACCGCTGTTGTCCAGTGATTCGGCGCGCACACGTACATCGGACGCACCGCCCAGCTGCCCGCCGACGTTGCGCACGGTGCCCGCCTGGAGGTCGAGCTCACCGATGGCGCTGATCAGGCCGCCGTTTCCATTGTCCAGGGCAGCGTCCAGTTCGGCGGCGATCGCACCTTCGCTGGAGATGAGGCCGTTGCCGCTGTTATCCAGGCTGGCCGCACGCAGCTGCTGGTCGCCCCGGCTGACCAGTGCGCCCTCACCACTGTTGTTCAGATGCCCGCTGAGCTCCAGGTTCAACCCGCCATTACGGCTGGACAGGGTGCCGCCCTGGCTGTTGTCGAGGCTGCCGCCGCTGACTGTCACACCTTGCCAGCCGGAAACGAGCCCGCCCTGGTTGTTCAGCTGCCTGGCTTGGGCATCAAGTGTTTGCTCCGCGATCAGGCGGCCACCCTGGCTGTTGTCGAGCTGCTCGGCGTCGACCTTCAATGAAGACGAGGAAGATACTTCGCCGCCGCGATTATCCAGCGTGCTGGCACCGGCCAAGCTTACCGGCCCGTTACCGTGGATCAGCCCGCCGCGGTTGTCCAACTCCCCATTGTTGAGCTGCAGAGAGACTGCCGCCTCACCGATCATGCGTCCGCCCGTCTGGGTCAGCGAGCCGAGATCGGCTGTCAGATCGCCACGGGCCGAGACCTCGCCGCCATTGCTGGAGTCCAGGCGGCTGGCGTTGAGGACGAGCGCGCCATCGCTGACAATCAGGCCACCGTCGCGGTTGTCGATCAGGTCTGCAGCACGAACCGAAACCTGCTCGCCACTGACCAGACCGCCGCGGTTGTTCAGCGCTTCGGCTTCAAGCCGCGCCTGCCCCTGGGCAGTAATGCGGCCCTGCTCGCCGTTGTTTAGCGTTCCGACAGCAACCGTCAGATCGCCGAGCGCGACGATATCGCCACCCCGGTTATCCAGGCTGTCACCGCGTAGTTCGGCATTGCCGCGGCTTTGCAGCAGACCATCGCGGTTGTCCAGCTGCGCGGCATTGACCGTGACCTGCTGGCTGCCCAGCACGCGGCCCTGCTGGTTGTTCAGAGCGGAGGTATCGATGCGAGTCGTGCCGGCGCTGAGCGTGCCGCCCTGGTTGTTTAGCGTCTGGTGCGCCGTTGCCTCAAGGGTGCGTCCGGCTATCAGCGTGCCGCTGTTGCGGATTGTCTCGGCGGCAAGTGCCAGGTCGGCACTGGCGATGCGGCTGTTGTCCGCTTTGACGCCCGCTTCGACGATACCCTCGTTGGTCAGCACGCCGGCCCGGAGCACGGCGTTGCCGCCAGTTGCCAGGCTCTGTCTGTTGATCAGGCTGTCCTGTGCACTGATACGAGCGGCACCCGCAGCGTAGGTATCGCCATTCAGCTCGACCTGCTGCGCGGCAATGTGCAGATCCTTGGCGGCAGCACTGCGTCCCATGCTTAGCCGGCCATTAGCATCGATCTGAATATCCCCAGCACTGGCCGCCATATCGCCGGCCAACTTCACGCCAACGCCCGCTTCGGTGCCGACCAGGCGAATGGCGCCGGCGTACATGCCACCCAATGCGGAACTGTCGATGGCGAGCAGTGGCTTGTCGCTGTCGTCCAGTGCTTTCGCGGTAACGCTGAGGTCGCCCGCCTTGACCTCGTTGCGGCCGGTGATGATGTTGAGCTTCTTGGCGTGCAGCTCGGCGTTGATCTTGGCGCTGCGGGTGATGAGGTCGAACTGGTCGACATTGTTGGCGTTCAGGCCCTGCCCTTCGATGGCGATCTGACCGCCATTGACATCGAAGCGGTCGAGGCGGCCGTTGTCGATCACCGGCGTGCCGGTGCTCAGGGTGACGCGCGGGGTGTTGATAAAGCCGCAACCATCGCAGGCGATACCGTGCGGATTGGCAACGATCACGTGGGCCGATTTGCCGGCCACTTCCGTATAGCCCTGCAGCCGGCTGGCGTTGCTGCCAGTGACCTCGTTGAGGATCATCCCGGCCGCTTTTCCATTGAGATTGGAGTTGCCAAGGATGATGCCGCCCAGTTGCGTGGCCTGGGTGCGCTCGGTGGCATTGTTGAGGATCAGTCCCTGCTGACCGACGTTGTAGTCCTTGAATTTGTTGTGCGACAAACCGTTGCTGTTGGGTGCGGCGATGTTGACGACCGGTACGCCGTTGCCGGCCTGGCCGATGACTGCCCCGCTGCCAGCCGCCACTGTCAGTTCCGCAGCCGCAGCGACGATGGGGTTAAGAAACATCACGCCAGCGAGTACTGCGGCAATGTTCTGGAAGAAGGGGCTGCGCACGTCCATGTGATGACTCCGGCTTGCTCAAATCAACAGAATTCGGGAAGAGATCGACTCTTCAAGCCCGCCTGTATGGCGGGACGGCATTTCAGAAAAACAGATCGATGCGGAAATACACCGGGCGCTCACGCTCGGTAATCGCGTCGGGCCGCTCCAGCGAGTGGGCGAACGTCAGCGAGGTGGCCAGATGCGCGCCGCGGGCGGTCAGCTCCAAGGCATGGCCCGACATGCGTCCGTGCCGGTCCGGGTTGTAATGCCCGCCGTGGATCACCCCGACGTCGTAGGCATAGGCCAGGCCGTATTCATGCAGGAAAGGCCGCAGTGGCTCCCAGCCGACCGGCCGCCGCCAGCGCAACTGGTTGCGCCAATAGCCGCCGGTGTCGCCGGACAGGGATTGCTCCTTGAAACCGCGCACCGAGGCCAGACCGCCAACGCTGATGCGCTGCGGGCTGTAGAGCGCGTCTTCACTCTTCTGGCCGTTAAGCAGGCTGTCGAAACTGAAGAACTCGCCCCACAGCTGGAACGGCTGGAGTGCGCTCAGGGTCAGGGTGTACTTGTGGTAGCGCGCCTCGGGCTCGCCTGGGAGCGGATCGCCACGACGCTGGGCATCGAAGGCACCGATGCCGTGCTGCCAGCCGGCATCGACGTTGACGAACGCGGTGCCAATCCGCCGGCCATGATTGAGGCCCAGCTGCATTTCGGACAGGCGCTGGCTGGATACATCCAGCAGACTGTTCTCGATGTAGTTGCGGGTGCGCAGGTGGGACAGGCCGAAGTTGACGGCGGTCTTGCTCACGGCATCGCGGTGCAGTACGCGCTCGGCGCCGAGCTGATGGCTTTTGCTTTCACCGTCGAGTTCGAACGCGAAGCCGGCGGCATCGTTTTGCGTACGGTAGTAGCTCTGATTGTAGCCGTAGCTGAACGTCCACCAGCCATACGGCAGTGTGTAGAACAGGCCCTGATTCGCGGAATGTCGATAGTGGTCGCTGACCGCATCGCCGCCGGCACGCAGGCTCAGCTGATCGGCCAGGCCCAACGGACTGTCCCAATCGAGGCCCAGTCCCCACTGCTGTTCTCCAGTGCTTTTCTCGCCATTGTTGTGGCGATTGAAGCTGAGGCGCCAAGGCTTGAGCGGATCACCTTGCAGCCTGACGCGGCTGCCGCCCACTTCCTGCCCCGGCATCAGCTCGAGCTGAGCAGGACGAGAGGGCAGACGGTTGAGCTGGTCGACCAGTTGTTCCAGTTCGCGCAGGTCGACGATCTGGCCTGTACGCCCTGGAAACGCCATGGCCAGTTCGCGCTCACTGGCGACCGCCGATTGGTCGAGGCCTTCGAGCTGCCCCTCGACGATGAGCACCTCCAGCTCGCCATCAGCCATGTCCTGCTGCGGCAGGTACGCACGCGAGGTGACGTAGCCACGGTCGATGTAGAACTGGGTGACGGCCTTGAGCAGCGCGTTGAGCTGACTGGCACCGAGGCAGCGATTGACAAAGGGCGCCAGCAGCTCGGTCTGCTGTTCGGCCGAGATATGGGTCGCGCCTTCCAGCCGAATAGTTTGAATTTCGAAACAGCGCTCATCGTCGGTCGGCTGTGGCGGCGGCACCAGCGCCTCGCGGCCTGGTAACTGCTGGAGCTCCTCGATGCGTCGGCGCTGCTCTTCGAGCAGGCGCTCCTGCCGATCACGAATCAGATCGCGATCGCCTGGCGATGGGATATTGGCTGGCGGCACTTGTGCGGAAGCCGGCGAGGCAGAAAAGCAAATAGCGGAAAACAACGAGGCGAATAACAGCCGGCGCACGGCAACCATCCTTGGTCAGGTAAAGCGGCGGCGGCGATGATGGGCGCAGTGCCATCACTGAACAACTGCCTTCCGTCCCGTTTGCGGCGGAAAAACACAAACGGTTTCGCATATTTGAAACGGACCGTGCCGCCTGGGGGGAACTTTCCGCCGGAGGCGACCTGTCGGCACGTCAATGGATGGCGCCAACAGAACCCCGAAACAGGACGACTCAAAGGGCGTATGTGACGAGAACCAACCGGTCAGGCGGCTGGGCGCAACCGGGCTGAAACACCGGTGGTAGAGTCAGCGGCGTCTTCTTGATCATCGGAGAAACCATGCGTTCGTTATTCGTTCCCTTGCTGGCCCTGCCGCTCATGCTCTCGTCACTGGCCTTCGCTGCCGAATCACCGGCCGGACGCTGGCAGACCATCGACGACGAAACCGGCAAGCCCAAGTCCATCGTCGAAATCCAGCAGGCGGCCGACGGTACGCTGACTGGCAAGGTCGCGGAGATTCTCAAGTCGGATCAGGGTGCCAATCCGGTGTGCAGCCAATGCGAAGGCGAGCGCAAGGACCAGCCCATCACCGGCATGACCATCCTGCAGGACCTCAAGCCGGACGGCGAGCAGGTCTGGAGCGACGGCACCATCCTTGACCCGGCGAAGGGCAAGACCTACCGCGCCAAGGCGAAGCTGCTGGAAGGCGGCGATAAGCTGGAAGTGCGTGGTTACATCGGCATCGAGGCACTGGGCCGAACGCAGACCTGGGTGCGCCAGTAAGGCCACCCTCGCCACGGCAGGTCATGCCGCACGTCATGCTGCGTCAATGACCTAGCCCTGCTGGCATGGGGCGGCGACAGACACCGTCAGCCTTGTGCCAGCCGCTGCAGCGCGGCGCGATCCAGACAGCGATAACGGAACGACGGCCGGCCGATCTGCCCGTAGTGAAAGGATTCTTCCAATAGCTGCATGTCGTTCAGGTGCTTGAGGTATTTGCGCACCGAGACGCGCGACATGCCGGTGGCGGGCAGCAGGGTTTCGCTGGTGAAGCCGTCGTCCTCCAGCGCAAGGATCGCCTGCGCCACCTGTGCCAGTGACGCCGGGGTCAGCCCCTTGGGCAGATCGCCGGGACGGCGCACCTCGACTGCAGCAGGCTGGCTGAACAGCCGGTCGATATCGCCCTGGCCGAGCTGATCCGGCAGCCGGGAGAGCGACTCGCGGGCGCGGCGGCACGTCTCGATGGCATCGCGAAAGCGCTCGAAGCTGAACGGTTTGACCAGGTAATCACGCGCGCCGAGGCGCTGCGCCGCGCGTACCGTGTCGATCTCCGAAGCCGCGGTGATCAGCACCGCATCGGTATTGCGGTCCTGCGCGCGCAGGTGACGGAGCACCTCGAGGCCGGAGCGATTGCGCAGGTAGACATCAAGCAGCAGCAGGTCCACCGGCTCGCGTTCGAGCATCTCCAGCGCTGCTGGCACGCTCTCGCACTGGCCGACCAACTCGATGCCGTCGAGACGGGCGAGGTAGTCGACATTCAGGCGCATGACCATCGGGTCGTCCTCGACGATCAGCACGCGCATGGCGGTTTTCATGGTGCCTCCCCTTCCGCGGCGGTCCGATAGGGCAATTCGACCTCGAACAGGCTGCCGCGGCCCGCTTCGGAATAGACCGCCAGGCTGCCACCCCAGGCCTCGACCTGCTCCTGCACAGCAGCCAGGCCGATGCCGCGACGCTCGCCCTTGGTCGACACGCCGCGCTCGAATATCTGCTCGCGCACGGTGGCCTCGATACCGCCACCACTGTCCTGCACATGCAGCGAGAGCAGCGCTTCGTCGTAGTTCAGCGTCAGACTGACCCGACGCTCGTCCTGCTCGGCCACCGCCTCGAAGGCATTTTCCAGCAGATTGCCGAGGATGGTGACGAGGCCATGAATCTGCTCGGGCGCGGCAGCTGGCAGGGGATGTTCGACGTCGACCTGAAAGTCGATGCCACGTTCGCGGGCTTCGCTCTGCTTGCCCAGCAGAAAACCCGCCAGCACCGGTTCGCCAATCCCCTCGACCAGCACTGTCGCCGGCGCCAGCTGGTGGTCGGCAAGGTCGCGCAGGTAGACGCGCAGGGCATCCAGATCACCCAGCTGCGCCAGGCCGAGCAGCACGTGCAGCTTGTTCTTGAATTCGTGGGTCGCGGCGCGCAGCGCTTCGGCATAGCGACTGACGCCGGTCAGCTGTTCAGCCAGCGCGTTGACCTCGCTCTTGTCGCGGAAGGTGGCGATGGCACCGATCACCCGCCCCTGGTGACGAATCGGCGCACGATTGGCGAGGATCGCCCTGCCATTGAGACTGAATTCACGGTCCAGCTGCTCGGTCGCGCTGGCCAGCACCTCGGGCAGACCACTGTTGGGCAGGTATTCGCAGATCGGCCGCCCCAGCGGCGGCTTGCCCAACCCGGTGCTGACCAGCAACCGTTCCGCTGCCGGGTTGACCAGGGTGATGCGCGCCTGATCGTCGACCGCCAGCACGCCCTCGCGCACCGAGGCCAGCATCGCCTGGCGCTCCTCTACCAGCCGGGTGATCTCATAGGGCTCCAGGCCGAGCAACACCCGCTTGATATAGCGCGCCAGCAGGTGCGCGCCGAGGGCGGTGATCAGCATCAGCGTCAGCACGCCGAAGACCACGCCGCGTTGATGCGCCCGCAACAGTTCGCCGAGCGAGGCCAGGGTGACGCCCACGGAAACGGCACCGATCACCACACCCTCGTCGTCCAGCACCGGGGCGAAACCGCGAATACTGCTGCCCAGGCTGCCATCGGCCCGCGAGGCATAGGTTTCACCGGCCAGCGCGCGACCTTCGTCGTCGCCGCGAAAGGCCTGCCCGATGAGGGTCGGCTGCGGGTGCGTCAGGCGCAGGGCGCGCGGATTCATCACCACGATGAAGTCCACACCCAGACGCTGACGCAAGCCGTCGATCTGCCGCTGCAACTGGTTATCCGCACTGAAATCGGCGGGGCCGGCAAGGGCCAGCTGCACGTCGGTACGCGCGGCCACGCTCTGCGCCAGGTTGGTGACCCGCGAAGCCTGGCCTTCTTCCAGGGTGTCCTGCAGCTGCACGTTGAACAGCCAGAGGGCCAGCGCCAGGGCCAGCACCACCATGACGGCGACCAGCAGCGAGATCAGCATGTTCAGGCGCAAGCGCAAAGCCATTCTCCCATCGGTGATCGGCGCTAAACGCCGCGGTAAAGGGCCGGATCGAGCCAGCCCGGCAATCGCGGGTCAAGCTCGGCTCTGCTTTTTTTAGTTTCGTAATGGTTTTTTAACTTCGCCAAACATTGGCGGCGAAGCAACTCTGCTTAAGGTAGCCCCGCCGCGGTTGTCCGACCGCGCATTCGCAACCATCACCCGTGCGTGCGCCACCCGGCTGTCACGTTCGAAGGAGTACAACAATGAATCGGACCACGCTGAGCCCTGCCGTGTCTGAAGGCACCCCGAACGTTTCGCTGCTTTCCCAACGCATCTTCAACCTGCCGTTGCCGCTGTTCGCCATCGCCCTGCTCGTCATGGCCGCCGCCATCGTCACCGATACCCTGCCCACTGGCATGATCGGCGCGCTGCTGGTGATGATGCTGCTCGGCGAGCTGCTCGGTTTCGCCGGCGACCGCCTACCTATCATCAGGACCTACCTCGGCGGCGGCGCGATCATGGCGCTGTTCGGCGCCGCATCGATGGTTTACTTCGGCTGGCTGCCCGCCGCAGTCGCCGATGACGTCGCCAGTTTCATGAAGGGCGGCGGCTTTCTCGACTTCTATATCGCCGCGTTGATCACCGGCAGCATCCTCGGCATGGATGCCAAGGTATTGGTCAAGGTCGGCTCGCGCTACGCGTTACCTCTGTTGTGCTCGGTGCTGTTCGCCGCGCTGTTCGCCATGGCCGTGGGCGCGCTGCTCGGCTTCTCGCCCCAGGATGCGGTGGTGGTCATCGCCATGCCTATCATGGGCGGTGGCATGGGTGCCGGCGCGGTGCCGATGAGCCAGATCTACGAGCAGCTGCTCGGCCAGCCGGCCAGCTACTACATCTCGATCCTGGTGCCGGCCCTGGCCCTGGGCAACGTCTTCGCGATCATCATCGCCGGGCTACTCAACGGCCTGGGTAATCGCTACCCGTCCCTGACCGGCAACGGCCAGATGATGCCGGGCGTGGATGTCAGCGACAAGGAAGGCCCGATCACCCTGCCCGCCCTGGGCATCGGCCTGGTTGCCGCGCTGAGCTTCTTCATTGCCGGGCAGATCCTCGGCAAGTTCGTGCCGTTGCATCCCTACGCCTTGATGATCGTGCTGGTGGCGCTGCTCAAGGTGAGCAACCTGGTGCCCGAGTCGATCAACGACGCCGCCTCCCAGTGGTTCCGCTTCGTTGCGCGCAACTGGACCTTCGCGCTGCTGTTCGGCATCGGCGTGGCCTTCACCGACCTCGGCCAGGTGCTCGACGCCATCTCGCTGACCTACGTGCTGATCGTCTTCGCCGTGGTCGCCGGCGCCGCCTTCGGCGCGGGCCTGGTAGGCCGCCTGGTCGGCTTCTACCCCATCGAATCGGCAATCACCGCCGGGCTGTGCATGGCCAACATGGGCGGCACCGGTGACGTCGCGGTGCTCTCCGCGGCCCGGCGCATGTCGCTGATGCCGTTCGCGCAGATTTCCTCGCGCCTGGGCGGTGCGCTGATCCTGCTGATCTCCAGCGTGGTGGTGCCGTTGTTCTTCACCTGACCGACGTTTTCAGCCATCCGGAAGTGAAAAAGCCCCGACCTTGCGGTCGGGGCTTTTTTCGTTTGGCTGCAGCGCCATCAGCCGCGGAAGTAATTCACCCGCCGGTTCAGCTCCTGCGCCAGGGTGGTCAGATCCTGACTGGAGGCTGCGACCTGATTCGATGCCGCCGAGCTGGTCACCGTCGAGTCGTGAATGCGCGTTACGCTCTGGTTGACCTCCTCGGCCACCGCGCTCTGCTCCTCCGAAGCGGTCGCAATCTGTGCATTCATCTCGTTGATCGCGCCTACTTCCTGACGAATCTTGGCCAGGGCGTTCTCTGCCTGCAGGGTCTGTTCCACGGTCTGCTGTGCCAGCTGCTTGCTCGATTGCATCACCTCCACCGCCCTGCCGGCGCCCGCCTGCAGCGAGGCGATCATTTCGCTGATCTCGCTGGACGACTGCTGCGTGCGGTTGGCCAGCGAACGCACCTCGTCGGCCACCACCGCAAAACCACGACCATGTTCGCCGGCGCGCGCCGCCTCGATGGCTGCGTTGAGCGCCAGCAGGTTGGTCTGTTCAGCGATGGCGGTTATCACCTGCAGAATCTTCTCGATATCCCCGCTCTGTGCCGAGACCTGATTGACGGTATCGGTGGCGCTCTCCAGCACCTTGGCCAGGTTGTGAATCGACACGGCAGTTTCACCGACGATGCGGGTGCCAGTCTCGACCTGCTCGTCGGCGCTTTTCGCCGCAGTCGCGGCGTTGGCAGCGAAACTGGCCACCTCACTCACGGTGGCAGCCATCTGGTTGATCGCCGTGGCCACCTGCTCGGCCTCGGCCGACTGCCGCTGAATCTGCTGATTGCTGCTCGCCGAGGAGGTCAGCAACTCGCTCGATGCCGTGCCGACGCCATCGGCTGCGGTGCGCACCTCGGCGATGATCGAGGTGAGCCGGCTGGCCATCTTTGCCGTCGCGCCCATGACGCTATCCGGGTATGGCGTGACGATCCGCTGTCCCAGGTCGCCGTTGGCCAGATTGCCGATCACCCGCGCCACCTCGTCGGGCTCGGCACCGAGGGTCGAACGCAGCTTGCGAATGATCACCACCGCGATCGCCACACCCAGCAGCACCGCTACGCCGGTCACCGCGACGATGAGCGCGAGGAAGCCGCTGGCGGTCTCGCGGACCACGGTCACGTCCTGATTGATGCTCGATTCCTGATGATCGATGAACGCGTTGATCAGGCGCAGCCATTCGCTATAGGCCCCGGCGACGTTATCCAGGAGAAATTCATAGGCGCGATCCGAACCTTCGTTGAAGCGCAGCTCGACCACCTGGCGGGTCAATGCGTTGGTTTTCGCCTCGATGGTCTCGATCTGCCCCATGAGCTGGCGCTCGAGGGCATCGGCTGAGGGCTGCGCAAGCATCGCCTTCATCGGTACGGCGGACTCGGCATACAGCTGCGCCAATCGCTCGATCTCCGCCACCTGCTGCCGGGCGAACGCCGGATCGGCCGCGCTGACCGCGTCCCGCACGGCAATCGCCCGGTCGTGCACGCTGCCGCGGAAGTTGATCGCATAGCGCTGCTTCAGGCCCGCCTGCGAGCTGATCTGACTCATGCTGCGGTCGATGATGTCGACTTTGAGCGCACTGACAACGGCGACCGCCACCATCAGCGCCAGAATCACCAGAAACCCCAAGCCTAGGCGCTTGGATACCGACATCTGCTTGTTCATCGAGCTTTCTCCCTAACCGGACTGCGTGGCAGCAAGTGCGGCCAGTCGTTGATTACTCGGACGGCGAGTGCAGCCGAGCCAAAACCTGTACAACATAGTGTCATTACGCCACTTCTTGTACAAGTATTTGCTGACAGGTGATCTCACAAAATCCCAGAGAATTCAGCCATGTGGACCCTGAATAGCTAGCAAGCAGGCTTCTAGAACGCGCCGCGCAGAGGTTTTGTACAACTTTCAGCAGCGAGAAAAATTTGCCCGTCACTGCTGAGCAGCAGAAGGTTGCGACAGGCCTGCAGCGGCCCAACCCTGCGCTGGCTGGTCTATGCCAGGCCGGCAGCCGCTTGGTCCAGCAGTGAACCTGCCGCAATCGGGGAAGGAGAAAATGTCGGGGCAGCCTGGTGCTATCCGGAGGGTCGATGCCGTGTAAGGCCGTCGCCGTAGCTCGTGACGAGCCGAAAGGAGCGCACGGCAGCAATAGCCGATCCCCAAAAAGCACAAAGGCGCCCGAAGGCGCCTTTGTGTCGTTCCGCTACGGGAATTAGACCTTGCTACGCTCGAAGCGCTTGCGGTCGTTCTCGTTGAGGTACTTCTTGCGCAGGCGGATCGACTTCGGCGTTACTTCCACCAGCTCGTCGTCGGCGATGAATTCCAGCGCCTGCTCGAGGGTGAACTTGATCGGCGGAACCAGGGCGATGACCTCGTCCTTGCCGGAAGCGCGCATGTTGTCGAGCTTCTTGCCCTTGGTGGGGTTGAGCACCAGGTCGTTGTCACGGCTGTTGATGCCGCACAGCTGGCCTTCGTAGATCTCGTCGCCCGGCGCCAGGAACAGCTTGCCGCGTGCCTGCAGGGTTTCCAGCGAGTAGGTCAGCGCGGTACCGGTGGCCATCGAGACCAGCACGCCGTTCTGGCGGTTGGTCACTTCGCCGGCCTTGATCGGGCCGTAGTGGCTGAAGGTCGAGGTCAGGATGCCGGAGCCCGAAGTCAGGGTCAGGAAGTTGTTACGGAAGCCGATCAGGCCACGCGCCGGGATGGTGTATTCCAGACGGACACGGCCCTTGCCATCCGGAACCATGTTGCTCAGGTCGCCCTTGCGCAGACCCATCTGCTCCATCACCGGGCCCTGATGCTGCTCTTCGATGTCGATGGTGACGTTCTCGTACGGTTCCTGCTTCTCGCCGTCCTCGTTCTCGATGATCACCACTTCCGGACGCCCAACGGCCAGCTCGAAGCCTTCACGACGCATGGTTTCGATCAGCACCGACAGGTGCAGCTCGCCACGGCCGGAAACCTTGAACTTCTCAGGGCTGTCGCCCGGCTCTACGCGCAGGGCGACGTTGTGCAGCAGTTCCTTCTCCAGACGGTCCTTGATGTTGCGGCTGGTGACGAACTTGCCTTCCTTGCCGGCGAACGGCGAGTCGTTGACCTGGAAGGTCATGCTCACGGTCGGCTGGTCGACGGTCAGCGGCGGCAGAGCCTCGACAGCGCTCTGGTCGCAGAGGGTGTCGGAGATGTACAGCTCGTCCATGCCGGATACGCAGACGATGTCGCCGGCTTCGGCTTCCTGCACTTCGACGCGCTGCAGACCGGAGTGACCCATGATCTTCAGGATGCGGCCGTTGCGCTTCTTGCCGTCAGCACCGATGGCGGTGACCGGGCTGTTGGCCTTGATGGTGCCGCGGGCGATGCGGCCGATGCCGATCACGCCGAGGAAGCTGTTGTAGTCCAGCTGCGAAATCTGCATCTGGAACGGACCGTCGAGGTCGACCTTCGGGGCCGGAACGTGGTCGATGATGGCCTGGAACAGGGCATCCATGTTGTCGTCCATCTTCTCGTGGTCCATGCCGGCGATGCCGTTCAGGGCACTGGCGTAGACGATCGGGAAGTCCAGCTGCTCGTCGGTGGCGCCGAGGTTGTCGAACAGGTCGAAGATCTGGTCGATGACCCAGTCAGGACGCGCGCCCGGACGGTCGATCTTGTTCACCACGACGATCGGACGCAGGCCGGCCTTGAAGGCCTTCTGGGTCACGAAGCGGGTCTGCGGCATGGGGCCGTCCTGGGCGTCGACCACCAGCAGCACGGAGTCGACCATGCTCATGACGCGCTCGACTTCACCGCCGAAGTCGGCGTGACCGGGGGTGTCGACGATGTTGATGTTGTAGCCGTTCCACTTCAGCGCGGTGTTCTTGGCCAGGATGGTGATGCCGCGTTCCTTTTCCTGGTCGTTGGAGTCCATCACGCGCTCGTTTTCCAGCTCCTTGCGGTCCAGGGTGCCGGACAGACGCAGCAGCTTGTCGACGAGGGTGGTCTTGCCATGGTCAACGTGGGCGATGATGGCGATGTTGCGTAGATTCTCGATCACTGATTCTTTTCTCTGTAGATAGCTTCGAGCTGAGGCTGGAAGCTGGAAGTAGTCCGGACGACTTCAGCCTGTCCGAGGTTGTAACGGCCTGGCCTTGCGATCAGCGCCGGTCGGGAGGGCGGTGGCGGATGCTGCCGCCAAGCAGCCCCGGCTGTTTCACCGATGAGTCAGGCCGGACGATAGACGCGTACATTGACATGCCCCTCGCTCAGCAGATGGTGAGCATGCAGGCGGCTCATGACACCTTTGTCGCAATAAAGCAGGTACTGGCGATTTTCATCCAGCTCCTTGAAGCGGTTGTTCAGCGCATAGAAGGGTAGCGTCTGTACTTCGATACCGGACAGCTCGAGCGGTTCGTCCTCGGCGCTGTCGGGGTGACGAATGTCGATGATCACCTGGCCGGCGCTCGGCTCGGCAACTTCCTCTACTTGCAAATCCTGGCCCAGCTCGTCGATCACGCGGTCGATGGCGACCTGACGGGCATTGGCCAGGGCGCGTTCGAGAATGGCCATGTCGAACTGCTTCTCTTCGTGCTCGATGCGGTAGCGCTTGGCCTTGGTGGTCGGGTTCACCGAGATCACGCCGCAGTACTCGGGCATGTTCTTGGCGAACTCGGCAGTGCCGATCTCGAAGGCGGTGTCGATGATGTCCTGCTTGTGGCTGGCGATCAGCGGGCGCAGCACCAGCATGTCGGTGGCCGAGTCGATGACCGACAGATTCGGCAACGTCTGGCTGGAGACCTGGGAAATGGCTTCACCCGTCACCAGCGCATCGATATGCAGGCGCTCGGCGATCTGCGTCGAGACGCGCAGCATCATGCGTTTGAGGACCACGCCCATCTGGCTGTTGTCGACCTTCTGCAGGATCTCGCCAACCACTTCCTCGAACGGCACGCTGATGAACAGCACACGGTGCGAGCTGCCGTACTTCTTCCACAGGTAGTGGGCAACTTCCATCACGCCCAGCTCGTGGGCACGCCCGCCGAGATTGAAGAAGCAGAAATGCGTCATCAGCCCGCGGCGCATCATCTGATAGGCGGCGACGGTGGAATCGAAACCACCGGACATCAATACCAGCGTCTGCTCCAGCGCACCCAGCGGGTAGCCGCCGATGCCGTCATGCTGCTCGTGCACGACGAACAGGCGCTGGTCGCGAATCTCCATGCGCACTTCGACTTCTGGCGCCTTCAGCGAGATCCCGGCAGCGCCGCACTGCTGACGCAACTGGCTGCCGACATGGCGTTCGACGTCCATGGAGCTGAACGGATGCTTGCCGGCACGCTTGCAGCGCACGGCGAAGATCTTGCCTGGCAGGCGCTCGGCATAGTGCGCCTTGCACTTGGCAACGATGTCGTCGAGATCGCCCAGCGGGTACTCGTGCACCTCCAGGCAATGGGCGATCCCGGGCGTGCAGCGCAGGCGCTCGATCATCTCGCGCAGCAGCTTCGGCTCGCCGAGCGCGGTTTCCACCTCGATGTTGTCCCACACGCCCTCGACCCGCAGGTCGGGATCGAGCTCGCGCAGTACGGAGCGGATATTCTTCGCCAACTGACGAATGAAGCCCTTGCGCACCGGCGGACTCTTGATGGTGATTTCGGGGAAAACCTTGACGATCAGCTTCATGGAAACAGCGCGGGGGCCGACGTGGCAGGAAAAGAGGGGCGCGGAGTATAGCCGAAACTGCTCAACATTTAATCGCTTTCTTCAAACGCACCGTAATGCACCAAAACAAAGCACCACGCTATCTATTCGCACCAATACAGCGCAGTATTTTTCCGAGACAGCTACGCTTTAGCCCGCACAATCCCGGCGACGGCGCCACCGCAGGCCTGCGGTACCAATACGGAGCACTGGCATGCAATTTGCTCTCTTGTGAGGCAGGTCGCCTTGGCGGAACATCGCCGCCCGGCTTCACCCTGATTCGGAAGCTCACTGTCTCGCTTCCACCACTTGGAGAACACCATGTCGAAGTCGCTTCAACTGATCAAAGATTACGATGTGAAGTGGATTGATCTGCGCTTCACCGATACCAAAGGCAAGCAGCACCACGTCACCGTTCCGGCGCGTGATGCCCAGGATGAAGACTTCTTCGAGCACGGCAAGATGTTCGACGGTTCGTCCATCCATGGCTGGAAAGGCATCGAAGCCTCCGACATGATCCTGATGCCGGTCGACGAAACCGCCGTACTGGACCCGTTCACCGAAGAGCCGACCCTGATCCTGGTCTGCGACATCGTCGAGCCAAGCACCATGCAAGGCTACGACCGTGACCCGCGCTCCATCGCCAAGCGCGCCGAGGAGTTCCTCAAGACCACCGGCATCGGCGACACCGTATTCGTCGGTCCGGAGCCGGAGTTCTTCATCTTCGACCAGGTCAAGTTCAAGTCGGACATCTCCGGCTCGATGTTCAAGATCTACTCCGAGCAAGGCTCCTGGATGACCGACCAGGACGTCGAAGGCGGCAACAAGGGCCACCGCCCGGCCGTCAAGGGCGGCTACTTCCCGGTTCCGCCGTGCGATCACGACCACGAAATCCGTACCGCCATGTGCAACGCCATGGAAGAGATGGGCCTGGTCGTCGAAGTGCACCACCACGAAGTGGCCACTGCCGGTCAGAACGAGATCGGCGTGAAGTTCAACACCCTTGTCAACAAGGCTGATGAAGTTCAGACACTGAAGTACTGCGTACACAATGTCGCCGACGCCTATGGCAAGACTGCGACCTTCATGCCGAAGCCGCTGTATGGCGACAACGGTTCGGGTATGCACGTACACATGTCCATCTCCAAGGATGGCAAGAACACCTTCGCTGGCGAAGGCTATGCCGGCCTGTCCGAGACCGCCCTGTACTTCATCGGCGGCATCATCAAGCACGGCAAGGCACTGAACGGTTTCACCAACCCGTCGACCAACTCCTACAAGCGTCTGGTTCCGGGCTTCGAAGCACCGGTCATGCTGGCCTACTCGGCTCGCAACCGTTCCGCCTCGATCCGTATTCCGTACGTTTCCAGCCCGAAAGCCCGCCGCATCGAAGCGCGCTTCCCGGACCCGGCTGCCAACCCATACCTGTGCTTCGCTGCACTGCTGATGGCTGGCCTGGACGGCATCCAGAACAAGATCCACCCTGGCGATGCGGCCGACAAGAACCTGTACGATCTGCCGCCGGAAGAAGGCAAGCTGATCCCGCAGGTTTGCGGCAGCCTGAAGGAAGCCCTGGAAGAGCTGGATAAGGGTCGCGCATTCCTGACCAAGGGCGGCGTGTTCTCCGACGAGTTCATCGATGCCTACATCGAGCTGAAAGCGGAAGAAGAGATCAAGGTGCGCACCTTCGTGCACCCGCTGGAATACGACCTGTACTACAGCGTCTGATCCAGCTCGCGTGACAGGAAGGCCACCCTCGGGTGGCCTTCTTCGTTTCTGCTGCCGGACGCTGATTCGTGCAGCTTGTCACGCCTCGCAAATCCTGCTGATCGGACTTGCCTGCCAGCCGCTGCAGTGCAAGGCTTCGGCAGTCCAACTCCGCGGAGCCTCCCATGCGTAGCGCACTGTTCAGCCTGCTGTTCATTCTCAGCCTTCCGGCCTTCGCCGAGATCTATAAATACACCGATGCGCAAGGCAATACGGTGTTCACCAATCAGCCGCCAGAAGGTGTCCAGGCCGATACCGTCGACCTGCCGCCGGCCAACACCGTGAACATCCGCACCCCGGAGCCGCCACCGCCGCTGCCGGACCGTCAACAGGCGCAGCAAGCGCCCTACCAGACCCTGATGCTGAGTGACATTCCGGATGCCGAGGCGCTACGCGCCAACAACGGTACTTTCGTCGTCAGCGCCGTGCTGCAACCCTCCTTGCAACCCGGTCATACCCTGCGCTTTCTGCTCGACGGCATCCCCCAGGCGGCGCCAAGCCCTGCCACCACGCTGCAACTGAATAATGTCGAGCGCGGCGACCATCGCCTGCAGGTCGAGGTACTCAGCGGCGAAAGAGTGATCCAGCGCAGCGAGGCGGTGCCGTTCACCGTGCAGCGGGTCAATACTTCCAGCCCGGCGCTGCGCCCGCCGCCACCCAAGCCCAAGCCGGCGCCTTGAGTATGCTCCGACAAGCGCTCGTCGCCCTCTTGCTCGCGGCTGCCGTACCCGTTTCCGCTGCCGTTTACAGCTATACCGACGCCGACGGCAACCGGGTATTTACCGATCGCCCGATCGGCCAGGCGGTCGAAGAGGTACGTTTGAAGCCGTCTAACAGCATGCCCGCGCCAGCGGCACCTGCCATGCGCGCCGCGGAACCGATCGCACCCAAGGCCGCCACCGTTACCAGCTACCAGCTGCGCATCCTCAGCCCTGCGGCCGATGCGGCGATCCGCAACAATGCCGGCGTTATCAACGTCATCGTGCAGGCGGAACCTGCGCTGCAACCCGGCCATGCCTACCAGGTGCTGCTCGATGGTCAGCCGTTCGGCGCGCCGGGCGAACAGCCGTCCTTTGAACTGAGTAATGTCGATCGCGGCACTCACCAGCTGGCGGTTGCGGTGGTAGATGAAGAGGAGCGCATCCTGCAGCGCACCGAGAACCAACCCTTCCATCTGATTCGCACCTCCCTGGCTCAGCGGCGGATGGTGAATCCATGCAAGAAAGCCGACTACGGCGTGCGTCCGGAATGCCCGCTGAAGGACAAGCCGGTAGAAAAACGCGACATTCCCTTCGTGCCCTTTCTATGATCACTGGGTGCACCTGTTTGGTGCGCCCTGAAGGTGACCAACTCGTTCGTCACCAATTTGGGTCACCGGACAGCCCGTAGGGCTGCAGCATCACGCCGATCCGCGCCGCAATGGCGCGTTTGGTTTGGTTCTTGCATTTCCTGCCAGAACTTCCGGACGCAGACCAGCCATGATCAACGAAGCCCTGCAACGCCTGCTGATCGAGAATCTGACCACCGCGACGCTATTGCTCAACTCGCGCTTGCGCCTGGAATACATGAACCCGGCAGCCGAGATGCTGCTCGCCGTCAGCGGCCAGCGTAGCCACGGCCAGTTCATCAGCGAACTGTTCACCGAGTCGCCGGAAGCCCTGGCCGCGCTGCGCCAGGCGGTGGAGGAAGCCCATCCCTTTACCAAGCGCGAAGCCACCCTGACGTCCGCCACCGGCCAGACACTGACCGTGGACTACGCCGTTACACCGGTACTGACCCGTCAGGAAACCATGCTGCTGCTGGAAGTATTGCCACGCGACCGGCTGCTGCGCATCACCAAGGAAGAGGCGCAGCTGTCCAAGCAGGAAACCACCAAGATGCTGGTGCGCGGCCTCGCCCACGAGATCAAGAACCCGCTGGGTGGCATCCGCGGCGCCGCGCAGCTGTTGGCCCGTGAGCTACCCGAGGAACACCTGAAGGACTACACCGAAGTCATCATCGAAGAGGCCGACCGGCTGAGAAACCTCGTGGACCGCATGCTCGGCTCGAACAAGCTGCCGTCGCTGGCGATGACCAACATCCACGAAGTGCTCGAACATGTCGCCAGCCTGATCGAGGCGGAATGCCAGGGAAGCATCATTTTGGTGCGCGACTATGATCCAAGCATTCCCGAGGTCCTGATGGACCGTGAACAGATGATCCAGGCCGTGCTCAATATCATGCGCAACGCCATGCAGGCGCTCGCCGGGCAGAACGAGCTCGGCCTCGGCCGCCTCACCCTGCGCACCCGCACGCTGCGCCAGTTCACCATCGGACATATCCGTCATCGCCTGGTGGCGCGCATCGAGATCATCGACAACGGTCCAGGCATCCCCGCCGAACTGCAGAACACGCTCTTCTACCCGATGGTCAGCGGCCGCCCGGACGGCACCGGGCTCGGCCTTGCCATCACCCAGAACATCATCAGTCAGCACCAGGGCCTGATCGAGTGCGAGAGCCACCCCGGCCATACCGTCTTCTCGATCTTCCTACCGCTGGAACAAGGAGCCACATCAGCATGAGCCGAAGCGAAAACGTCTGGATCGTCGACGACGACCGCTCCATCCGCTGGGTCCTGGAAAAGGCCCTGCAACAGGAAGGCATGGCCACGCAGAGCTTCGACAGCGCCGACGGTGTGCTCGCCCGCCTCGCCCGCCAGCAGCCGGATGTGATCATCTCCGACATCCGCATGCCCGGCCTCAGCGGCCTGGACATGCTCTCGCAGATCCGTGAGCAGTACCCGCGCCTGCCGGTGATCATCATGACCGCGCATTCGGATCTGGACAGCGCGGTGGCCTCCTACCAGGGTGGCGCCTTCGAATACCTGCCCAAGCCGTTCGACGTCGACGACGCCGTCTCGCTGGTCAAGCGCGCCAATCAGCACGCCCAGGAGCAGCAGAACCAGCAGCAGCCGGCCAACCGCCATCACACGCCGGAGATCATCGGCGAAGCGCCGGCGATGCAGGAGGTGTTCCGCGCCATCGGTCGCCTCAGCCATTCCAACATCACCGTGCTGATCAATGGCGAGTCGGGTACCGGCAAGGAGCTGGTCGCCCACGCCCTGCACCGCCACAGTCCGCGCTCGGCCTCGCCGTTCATCGCGCTGAACATGGCGGCGATCCCCAAGGATCTGATGGAGTCCGAGCTGTTCGGCCACGAGAAGGGCGCCTTCACCGGTGCGGCCAACCAGCGCCGCGGCCGCTTCGAGCAGGCCGACGGTGGCACCCTGTTCCTCGACGAGATCGGCGACATGCCGGCCGACACCCAGACCCGCCTGCTGCGCGTGCTGGCCGATGGCGAGTTCTACCGGGTCGGCGGCCACACGCCGGTGCGCGTCGACGTGCGCATCATCGCCGCGACGCACCAGGACCTGGAAACCCTGGTGCAGGCCGGCAAGTTCCGCGAGGACCTGTTCCACCGCCTGAACGTCATCCGCATTCATATTCCCCGGCTGTCCGATCGCCGCGAAGACATTCCGGCACTGGCCGAACACTTCCTCGCCAGCGCCGCGCAGGAGCTCTCGGTGGAAACCAAGGTGCTAAAGCCGGAAACCAAGGAATACCTGCAGCATCTGCCGTGGCCCGGCAACGTGCGCCAGCTGGAGAACACCTGCCGCTGGATCACGGTGATGGCCTCCGGCCGCGAAGTGCATGTCGACGACCTGCCACCGGAGCTGCTCAACCAGCAGGCCGAGGCGCAGCCGGCGCACAACTGGGAACAAGCACTGCGCAACTGGTCCGATCAGGCCCTGGCGCGCGGCCAGAGCAATCTACTCGACGAAGCCGTGCCGGCCTTCGAACGGATCATGATCGAGACCGCGCTCAAGCACACCGCCGGCCGCCGCCGCGACGCTGCCTTGCTGCTCGGTTGGGGTCGCAACACCCTGACGCGCAAGATCAAGGAGCTGGGCATGCGCGTCGATGGCAGCGATGACGATGAAGGCGACGACAGCTGACGCTGCCGCGTAGACGGCGAGATATAGAGAGTGACCACGAACCCCGCTACTGGCGGGGTTCGTCGTTTCTGACGCAGCGCTTCAGGTCAGGGCCGCTTGGCCGCCACCACCTGTACCGCGAGATGCCAGCCGCCATCGCGACGCTCACCCTGCCATTGCCCCTGCAACGGCCGCGCCGCCACAAGATGCAGCAGCAAGCCCTTCTCGGTCTGCTGCACACGCCAGGCCACCGGCATGCCGTCGATTTGCAGCTGTCCGGATTGCGGCTCGCCCTCGGCCTGGAACAACAATGCGAACGCCCCCTCAAGGTGCTCGTCATACATCTCGGGCTCGCGGTCGAACTGCAACGAAAGGCCTTGCGGTTGCGACTCAACCGCTTCGAGCTGGACCGGCCCAGGCGCAGTGAGTCGCCCGATCATCAGCCCGACCAGCAGGCCGATCAGCACCAGCGAGCCAAAAAAGCGCCGGCGCAGCCGCGGCATCGGGTCCTGCTCCCCGGTAGAATGCCGCCGATCCTCAACCTCGGTGCTGCGCATGTTTCACGTGATCCTGTTTCAACCGGAGATTCCGCCCAATACCGGCAACATTATCAGGCTCTGCGCCAATACCGGCTGCCACCTGCACCTGATCGAACCGCTCGGCTATGAACTGGACGACAAGCGTCTGCGCCGCGCCGGCCTCGATTACCACGAGTACGCCACGCTGGAGCGTCACGCCGACCTGCCGAGCTGCCTGGCGCAGATCGGCATCGACGCCGCAAACCCCGACGGCCCGCGGCTGTTCGCCTTTACCACAAAGGGTTCGCAGCCCTTTCACGAAGTCAGCTATCGGCGCGGCGATGCGCTGCTGTTCGGCCCGGAGAGCCGCGGCCTGCCGGCGGAGATCCGTGATGCCCTGCCTAACGAGCAACGCCTACGCCTGCCGATGCGCCCCGACAGCCGCAGCCTGAACCTGTCCAATACCGTGGCCGTCGCGGTGTACGAGGCCTGGCGTCAGCACGGTTTCGCCATGGAGTGAATCGCACAACCTTGTGACAAAGCGCCCTGAACGATCCGCCGTGGTCCCCGTCGTAAACAGACAAGCTCCCCTGGCAGAAGGAGAAACGACGTGTCCCAGACCAAGTTCAGGCCTTACCGCGCGCCCGCCGGCGGCTGGGGTTCAGCCTACTCCGTCGCCAACATCCTGCTGCGTGAGCGCGTCTCGCCAGCGGGTATCGGCCTGCTGCTCAAGCAGAACAAACCGATCGACGGTTTCGCCTGCGTCAGCTGTGCCTGGGCCAAACCGCACCCGTCGCGACCGCTGTCCTTCTGCGAGAACGGCGCCAAGGCCACGGCCTGGGAAACCACCTCACTGCGCTGCGGCCCGGAATTCTTTGCCAGGCACAGCGTCAGCGAGCTGCTCAACTGGAGCGATTTCGACCTCGAGCAGCAAGGTCGGCTGACCCATCCGCTACGCTACGACCCCGCCAGCGACCACTACCAGCCGGTCAGCTGGGAGAGGGCGTTCGCCGAGGTCGGCACCGAGCTCAAGGCCATGGCCGATCCCGATCAGGTGGTGTTCTACATGTCCGGCCGCGCGGCGCTGGAGACGGCCTACATGTACGGCCTTCTGGCGCGCATGTACGGCACCAACAACCTGCCGGACAGCTCCAACATGTGCCACGAGAGCACCTCGGTGGCGCTGCCGGAGAGCATCGGCGTGCCGGTGGCGACCGTTACCCTGAACGATTTCGAACACACCGACGGCCTGTTCTTCTTCGGCCACAACACCGGCACCTCCAGCCCGCGGATGCTGCATCAGCTGCAAGAGGCTCGTGAGCGCGGCGCGCAGATCGTCACCTTCAACCCGCTGCGCGAGCGCGGGCTGGAACGCTTCGTCAATCCGCAATCGCCGCGCGAGATGCTCACCCCGGACAGCACGGTGATCAGCACCCAATATCACCAGCTCGCCATCGGCGGCGACATGGCCGCCATCGCCGGCATGTGCAAGGCGCTGTTCGAGATGGACGACCAGGCCGTTGCCGAGGGTCGCAAGCGCGTACTCGATATGGCTTTCATCGAGCAGCACACGCACGGTTTCGAAGCCTTTGAGCAACGCATCCGCAGCTACAGCTGGGCGCAGCTGGAACGCCGGTCGGGCTTGAGCCGTACCGCCATGGAGGCCGCGGCCACCGTTTATGCCAGCTGTGAACGGGTTATCGCGCCATACGGCATGGGGCTGACCCAGCACCGCTATGGCGTGCAGACCATCCAGATGCTGGTCAATCTGCTGCTATTGCGCGGAAACATCGGCAAGGAGGGCGCAGGCATCCTGCCGGTGCGCGGCCATTCCAACGTGCAGGGCCAGCGCACCGTCGGCATCACCGAAAAAGCAGCGAAGGTCCCGGCGGACAACCTGCGCCGACAGTTCGGTTTCGAGCCGCCAAGCGAGGATGGCGTGAATACCGTGGAGGCCTGCGAAGGCATTCTAGACGGCAGCATCCGTGGCTTCATCGGCCTGGGCGGCAACTTCGTCCGCGCCATTCCCGACACCCTGCAGATGGAGCCGGCATGGCGCAAGCTGCGGCTGTCGGTGCAGGTATCGACCAAGCTCAATCGCAACCATCTGGTCACCGGCGAGGTGTCCTATATCCTGCCCTGCCTGGGGCGCACCGAGATCGACCGTCAGGCCGCCGGCGAGCAGCGCCACACCACCGAGGACAGCACCGGCTGCATCCGCGCCTGGCGCGGCGCCGCCCAGCCTGCCGGCGAGCTACTGCTGTCGGAACCGGCAATCATCGCGCGGCTGGCCAAGGCCACGCTGGCGCCCAACCCACAGCTCGACTGGGATGCCTGGGTCGCGGACTACAGCCTGATACGCGACGCCATTGCCGAGAGTTACCCGGAGATCTTCCACGACTTCAACGTGCGCATGATGGAGCCCGGCGGCTTCCACCGCCCGCTCGGTGCGAGCGAACGACGCTGGGATACCGAGTCGGGCAAGGCCAACTTCATCAATCCGCCATCGCTGTCCGCCGACCCGGATACCGAAGAAAACGGCCACGAGCGGCACGACGTACTGCAGATGATGACGCTGCGCAGCAATGACCAGTTCAACACCACCGTCTACGGCTACGACGACCGCTTCCGCGGCATTCATGGCACCCGCGCGGTGATTCTGATGAACCGCAACGACATCGCCCGCCTGGGCCTGGCCGAGAACGATCGCATCGAAGCGATCACCGTGGTCGACGATGGCGTGCATCGCGCAGTCAGCCCGTTGCGGGTGACGCCCTACAACATTCCCGAGGGCTGCTGCGCCGGCTATTACCCGGAATGCAACGCGCTGCTGCCCGTCTGGCACCACGCCGAACGCAGCAAGGTGCCGGCGGCCAAGTCGATCCCGGTGCGCCTGCGCAAGCTGATCGCCGCGGCGGTTGCCGGCGACGTGCCGCGCCAGCCCGGTCGATGGCAGCGCAGCGAAGAGCCCGGACCGGCCTGAGCGACTGAGCGCTGCAAAGCAAAGCGCTGTAACACGGCTGTCGATGAACCTCATCGACAGCCGTTGAAAAGCCGCCAGCAGTCCCCCATATCAACCGCATTCGGGCATTCATCGCCCCGCAGTGTGGAGATTTTCCTTTGACCACCATCGTTTCAGTGCGCCGCAACGGCAAAGTCGTCATGGGCGGCGACGGCCAGGTTTCCCTGGGCAACACCGTCATGAAAGGCAACGCCAAGAAGGTCCGCCGCCTCTATCACGGCCAGGTGCTGGCGGGCTTCGCCGGCGCCACCGCCGACGCCTTCACCCTCTTCGAACGCTTCGAAGGCCAGCTGGAGAAACATCAGGGGCATCTGGTCCGCGCCGCCGTCGAGCTGGCCAAGGACTGGCGTACCGACCGTTCGCTGAGCCGCCTGGAGGCCATGCTGGCGGTGGCCAACAAGGACGCCTCGCTGATCATCACCGGCAACGGCGACGTGGTGCAGCCGGAAGACGACCTGATCGCCATGGGTTCCGGCGGCGGCTTCGCCCAGGCCGCGGCCAAGGCACTGCTGCTCAAGGCCGGCGCCGATATGTCGGCCCAGGAAATCGCCGAGACGGCACTGACCATCGCCGGCAGCATCTGCGTGTTCACCAATCAGAATCTGACCATAGAGGAGCTGGACAGCGCGGTCTGACAGGCCGATGAAAAACCAGCTGCGTTGCCTCGCCTAGGTTTTTCAAGCTGCCTGTTTGTACCCCGTCCAGCCTTCCGGAGTAACGAATCAATGTCCATGACGCCCCGCGAGATCGTCCACGAACTCAACCGCCACATCATCGGCCAGGACGACGCCAAGCGTGCCGTCGCCATCGCCCTGCGCAATCGTTGGCGGCGTATGCAGCTGCCGGCCGAGCTGCGCCAGGAAGTCACCCCGAAGAACATTCTGATGATTGGCCCGACCGGCGTCGGCAAGACCGAGATCGCCCGCCGCCTGGCCAAGCTGGCCAATGCGCCGTTCCTGAAGGTGGAAGCGACCAAGTTCACCGAGGTCGGCTATGTCGGCCGCGACGTCGAGTCGATCATCCGCGACCTGGCCGACGCCGCGCTGAAGATGCTGCGCGAGCAGGAGGTGCACAAGATGCGCCATCGCGCCGAAGACGCCGCCGAAGAACGCATTCTCGATGCGCTGCTGCCGCCGGCGCGCCCGGTGGGCTTCTCCGAGGAGCCAATGCAGCCGAGCGATTCCAACACCCGCCAGCTGTTCCGCAAGCGCCTGCGCGAAGGCCAGCTGGACGACAAGGAAATCGACATCGAAGTGGCCGAAAGCCCGGCCGGGGTGGAGATCATGGCCCCACCCGGCATGGAGGAGATGACCAACCAGCTGCAGAACCTCTTCGCCAACATGGGCAAGGGCAAGAAGAAGAGCCGCAAGCTGAAGATCAAGGAAGCCTTCAAGCTGATCCGCGACGAGGAAGCCGCGCGCCTGGTCAACGAAGAAGACCTCAAGGCCCGAGCCCTGGAAGCGGTCGAGCAGAACGGTATCGTCTTCATCGACGAGATCGACAAGGTTGCCAAGCGCGGCAACACCAGCGGTGCCGACGTCTCCCGCGAGGGCGTGCAGCGCGACCTGCTGCCGCTGATCGAAGGCAGCACGGTCAACACCAAGCTGGGCATGGTCAAGACCGATCACATCCTCTTCATCGCCTCCGGCGCCTTCCACCTGTCCAAGCCCAGCGACCTGGTGCCGGAGCTGCAGGGTCGTCTGCCGATTCGCGTCGAGCTCAAGGCACTGTCGCCAGAAGACTTCGAGCGCATCCTCACCGAACCGCATGCCGCGCTCACCGAGCAGTACCGCGAGCTGCTGAAGACCGAGGGCCTGCACATCGAATTCCTCGAAGACGGCATCAAGCGCATCGCCGAGATCGCCTGGCAGGTCAACGAGAAGACCGAGAACATTGGTGCCCGTCGCCTGCATACCCTGCTCGAGCGCCTGCTGGAGGAGGTTTCCTTCAGCGCTGCCGATATCGCGACCAAGCAGGATGGGGAGGCGATCTGCATCGATGCCGCCTACGTCAACGAGCACCTCGGCGAGCTGGCGCAGGACGAAGACCTGTCGCGCTACATTCTCTAACCGTCGCGGCCGTGGCGATCGCCACGGCCGGTTTTCCGGAGCGTCGCATGCGCATTCCCACCGCAATCAAGCTGCACAAGGCGTCGAAAACGCTGGAACTGGAATACGGTAGTGACGAGCGCCATGTGCTGACTGCCGAGTTTCTGCGCGTGCATTCACCCTCGGCCGAGGTGCAGGGCCACGGCAATCCGGTGCTGCAGACCGGCAAGCTGAATGTCGGCTTGGAGCAGATCGAACCCGCCGGCCAGTACGCGCTGAAGCTGACCTTCAGCGATGGCCACGACAGCGGCCTGTTCACCTGGGACTATCTGGAACGCCTGGCGCTGAATCAGCAGGCGTTGTGGGATGACTATCTCGCGGCGCTGGCGGCCGCTGGCAAGTCGCGCGACCCGAACGAATCCGTGGTCAAGCTGATGCTCTGAAAGGCAAACCGTAGGGTGGATCACGCTCCACCGATCCACCGGGTGGCGGCACACCGGATGGCGATCCACCGGGTGGCGGCCCACCGATTGGAGTCGCGGTGGATGTAAAAAGCGACATCCACCCTACGTCCCCGCACCTATCGAGGCGCCCGTTAAGCTGCGCCAGCTCAGGCCAGCGCCTTATCCAGCGCCCGCTCGATCTGACCCTGAATGCTGTTGCCCATGGCCGAGAGCAACAGGCCAAGGTTGAGCAGCACCTTGACACTGTCCTCGTAGACTTCGATACGCCCATCCGCACCGCTGCGCCGGACTGCCAGCACGTCGCCCTGCCACTGACAGCTCACGCCGAATTCGCGCGCCAGCCGTGCGGCCAGCTCGTCGGCCTTCTCGCGAGCGGCCTCGCGGCCAAGATTATGGGTACGTTCGACGATGATCTGGGCCATGAGGACTCCTGGCTGCGCCCGAAAAGGCGCGCACTATAGCAAAGCAGCGGCCGGCGACGCTTCGCCGCCCCGCATGCTCCTATCGCTGAGTCCAACTCCTGCAACCCTGTCGCCGCCAGCGCCATCCTGCGACATGCCGCCGCTAGACCTTTTGCCCGCGTCCGCCAGCTCGACGCTTATCAGCCGTCTATTTAGGTTTAGAATGCCGGGCACATTCTTCTCGGCGAAAGTGACATGACCGACCCTCGCAAAGCGCATGACGCAGAACCGACCACCCATTTCGGCTACAAGAACGTGCCGGAAAGCCAGAAGGCGCAGAAGGTGGCCGAGGTGTTCCACTCCGTGGCCGCCAAGTACGACCTGATGAACGACCTGATGTCCGGCGGCGTGCACCGGCTGTGGAAGCGCTTCACCATCGAGCTGTCCGGCGCCCGCCACGGCAACCGCATACTGGACATCGCCGGCGGCACTGGCGACCTGACCCGCCAGTTCTCGCGCATCGTCGGTCCCACCGGCGAGGTGGTACTGGCCGACATCAACGCTTCGATGCTCAAGGTCGGCCGCGACAAGCTGCTGGACAAGGGCGTGGCCGGCAACGTCAAGTTCGTCCAGGCCGATGCCGAGAAGCTGCCCTTCCCGGACAACCACTTCGACGTGGTCACCATTGCCTTCGGCCTGCGCAATGTCACCCATAAAGAAGACGCCATCGCCTCCATGCTGCGCGTGCTCAAGCCGGGCGGCCGCCTGCTGGTGCTGGAATTTTCCAAGCCGACCAACCAGCTGTTTTCCAAGGCCTACGATGCCTACTCGTTCAGTCTGCTGCCGATGATGGGCAAGCTGATCACCAACGATGCCGAGAGCTATCGCTACCTGGCCGAGTCGATCCGCATGCACCCGGATCAGGAAACCCTCAAGAGCATGATGGAGACCGCCGGTTTCGAGCGCGTCAGCTATCACAACATGACCGGCGGCATCGTCGCCCTGCACCGAGGCATCAAGCCCTGATGTTGCGCACTGCCCTGCTGGCCGGCGCCGAGCGCGGCATCAATCGCGTCCTGCGCCTGGACCCCACGGCATTACCGCGGCTGGCACGCCTGAGCGGCAGGATCATCGAGATCGACTGCACGGCGCCGGCCTGGCGCCTGTTCATCCTCGCCGATGACGAAGGCCTGCGCCTGGCCAGCAGCTGGGGCGCGGATGCCGATTGCCGCCTGCGCGCGCCGGCGAGCAGCCTGCTGCGCCTGGCCGTCAGCCGCAACAAGACCGCGGTGCTGCATGGCCCCGAGGTCCAGATCGATGGCGACAGCGGCCTGCTGATGAACCTCGCCGAGGTGCTGCAGGATCTGGAGCTGGACTGGGAATACGAGATCTCCCGCTGGCTCGGCCCGGTCGGCGCACAATTGCTCGGCTCCAGCCTGCGCAACCCGCTGGACTGGCTGCGCGACAGCGCCGGCTCGCTGCGTCAGGATCTGGCCGATTACCTCAGTGAGGAGTCGCGCACGCTGGTCGGCCAGGCCGAAGCCCAGGCGCGTTTCGACGAGCTGGATGACATGAAACTTGCCCTCGACCGGCTCGAAGCCCGCATCGAGCGCCTCGCCCTCAACCTGAATCCAGATCGCCCCGAATGAAGCTGTTCGCCGCCGCACGCCGCCTGTTTCGCATCCTGCTGGTGGTGATCCGCTACCGCCTCGATGACATCATTCTCGACCTGCCGATGCCCTGGTGGCTACGTGGCACCAGCTACCTGCTGCCCTGGCGCTGGATTCCGCGGCGACGCAGCGAGCTGTCACGTGGCGCGCGCCTGCGCCTGGCGCTGGAGGGACTGGGGCCGATCTTCATCAAGTTCGGGCAGATCCTTTCCACCCGTCGCGACCTGCTGCCGCCGGATATCGCCGAAGAGCTGGCGATGTTGCAGGACCGCGTGCCGCCCTTCGATTCAGCGGTCGCCACGGCATTGATCGAGCGCCAGCTGGGCGCTCCGGTAAGCAAAATCTTCGCTCGCTTCGACAGCAAGCCGCTGGCGTCCGCTTCGGTAGCTCAGGTGCACGCGGCCAAGCTGCGTTCCGGCGAGGAAGTGGTGGTCAAGGTGGTGCGCCCGAATCTTCGACCGATCATCAGCCAGGACCTGGCCTGGCTGTTCATGCTGGCCAACAGCGCCGAGCGCATATCCATCGACGCGCGCCGTCTGCATCTGGTGGAAGTGGTCGACGACTACGCCAAGACCATCTACGACGAGCTCGACCTGCTGCGCGAAGCCGCCAACGCCAGCCAGCTCAAGCGCAATTTCGAAGGCTCGCCGCTGCTCTACGTGCCGCAGGTCTACTGGGACTATTGCCGCCCGCAGGTGCTGGTGATGGAGCGCATTTACGGCGTCCCGGTGACCGACATGGCCGGGCTGGCACGGCAGAACACCGACATGCGCCAGCTTGCCGAGCGCGGCGTGGAGATCTTCTTCACCCAGGTGTTTCGCGACAGCTTCTTCCATGCCGACATGCACCCCGGCAATATCTTCGTCAGCACCCACCAGCCCTGGAGCCCGCAATACATCGCGGTGGATTTCGGCATCGTCGGCAGCCTGACGCCGGAAGATCAGGATTACCTGGCGCGCAACCTGATGGCGTTCTTCAAGCGCGACTACCGCAAGGTGGCGCAGCTGCACATTGATTCGGGCTGGGTGCCGGCGGAAACCAAGGTCAACGAGTTCGAAGCTGCGATCCGCACCGTCTGTGAGCCGATCTTCGAGAAACCGCTGAAGGACATCTCCTTTGGCCAGCTGCTGGTGCGTCTGTTCCAGGTGGCGCGGCGCTTCAACATGGAAGTGCAGCCGCAACTGGTGCTGCTGCAAAAGACGCTGCTCAACATCGAAGGTCTCGGCCGCGAGCTGTACCCGGATCTCGACCTCTGGAGCACCGGTCAGCCTTATCTCGAGCGCTGGATGCGCGAGCGCATGAGTCCCAAGCAGCTGGTCAAGAACGTACATGCGCAGATCGAGCAGCTGCCGCACTTGGCGCACATGACCCGCGAGCTGCTCGAGCGCATGGCGCATCCGCATGCGAACAACCCGCCGCCACCCTGGCGCGAGCGTCACCACGGCTGGCCGCTGCGGCTGACCGGTGCGGTGTTGCTGGGCAGTGGCGCCACGCTGGCAGCCGGCGCCGAGAACCTTGCCGCAATCGCCGCCTGGCCGGCCTGGGTCATGCTGGTAGCCGGCGTCTTCATAGTGGTGCGCCGATAGCCATCGCGGGTGCGGGCTGGCACACTTGCCCCATTGAGCGGAGAACCCGATGAACTGGCTGGACGAAATCAACTGGAACGCCGACGGTCTGGTCCCGGCGATCGCCCAGGACCACAAGACTGGTCGCGTGCTGATGATGGCCTGGATGAACCGCGAGGCGCTGGCGCTGACCGCGCAGGAAGGCCGCGCCATCTACTGGTCACGCTCACGTGGCAAGCTGTGGCGCAAGGGCGAGGAATCCGGGCATGTACAGAAGCTGCATGAACTACGCCTGGACTGCGATGCGGACGTGATCATCCTGATGGTCGAGCAGATCGGCGGCATCGCCTGCCATACTGGCCGGGAAAGCTGCTTCTATCGCGTGTTCGAAAACGGCGCCTGGAAGGTCGTCGAGCCGGTTCTCAAGGACCCGCACGCCATCTATGCGGAGCACAAGCATGAGTGACACCCTCACCCGTCTGGCCGAAGTGCTGGAGGCGCGCAAAGGTGCGGCGCCGGACAGCTCCTATGTTGCCAGCCTGTATCACAAGGGCCTGAACAAGATTCTCGAGAAAGTCGGTGAGGAGTCGGTGGAAACCATCCTTGCCGCCAAGGACGCCGCCGCCAGTGGCGACGCCAGCGACCTGATCTACGAAACCGCCGATCTGTGGTTCCACAGCATGGTCATGCTCGCCGCCCTCGGCCAGCACCCGCAGGCCGTGCTGGACGAACTGGATCGGCGCTTCGGTCTTTCCGGACACGCGGAGAAAGCCGCGCGTCCGCAATCCTGATTCACATCGGAGATATCACCATGGGTTTTGGCGGCATCAGCATCTGGCAACTCCTGATCATCCTGCTCATCGTCATCATGTTGTTCGGCACCAAGCGCCTCAAGGGCCTGGGCTCCGATCTCGGTGATGCGATCAAGGGCTTCCGCAAATCCATGGGCACCGACGAGGAAAAGCCCGGCGTCGAAGACAAGCAGAACCACACCATCGATGCGCAGGCGCGCAAGGTCGAAGAACCGACCAAGAAAGACTAGTCCCTTGGTTCGATGCGGCCGTGCAGTCGCTGCGCGGCCGCTCTCTCTATTGATGTGAGCACGTTCTGATGTTCGATATCGGTTTCACCGAACTGCTACTGGTCGGCCTGGTGGCACTGATGGTGCTCGGCCCGGAACGCTTGCCGGGCGCGGTGCGGACCACCGGCCTATGGGTAGGCAGGCTGAAACGCAGCTTCAGCAATATCAAGGCCGAGGTGGAGCGCGAAATCGGCGCCGACGAGATCCGCCGTCAGCTGCATAACGAGCGCATCCTCGACCTCGAGCGGGAAATGAAGCAGAGCATCATGCCGTCGGCGCCATCCAGCCCCTCGACCGCTGCCACGCCGCCACCTGCGGGCAACGCAACCGAGGTCGGCGATACCAGCGCGGCCAGCAGCGCGCCTGACACCAGCAGTACGGTAGCGCCGCCTGCGGAATCGCCCGCCGCTGGCGCCGAACCCGCCCCCACTCCTCGCCTGGACAGATCACCCGAACCATGAGCCAGTCCTCCATCGACGACCAGGAAATGCCGCTGGTCGCGCATCTGACCGAGCTGCGCAAGCGCCTGCTGCGTTGTGTCGTGGCCATCGCCCTGCTGTTCGGCGGGCTGTTCTACTTTTCGCAGCAGATCTACGCACTGGTCGCGGCGCCGCTGCGCGCCTATCTGCCCGAAGGCGCGACGATGATCGCCACTGGCGTGGCCTCGCCCTTCTTGACCCCGTTCAAGCTGACGCTGATGGTCGCGCTGTTCCTGTCGATGCCGGTCATCCTGCATCAGATCTGGGGCTTTATCGCGCCCGGCCTGTACAAGCATGAAAAGCGCATCGCCGTGCCATTGCTGGTGTCGAGCATCTTCCTGTTCTACGCCGGCATGGCGTTCGCCTACTTCGTGGTGTTCCCGATCATGTTCGGCTTCTTCGCCAGCGTGACACCGGAAGGCGTGGCGATGATGACCGACATTGGCCAGTACCTGGACTTCGTCCTCACGCTGTTCTTCGCCTTCGGCGTGGCGTTCGAGATTCCGGTGGCGACGTTCCTGCTGATCTGGGTCGGCATCGTCGACGTCGCCACCCTGCGCAAGAGTCGCCCGTACGTGATCGTCGGCTGCTTCGCCGTCGGCATGGTGCTGACCCCGCCCGACGTGTTCTCCCAGGCGCTGCTGGCCGTGCCGATGTGGCTGCTGTTCGAAGCCGGAGTGATCTGCGGCAGCCTGGTGAAGAAGCGCGACCCGCATTTCCGCGGCGATGCCGAGGGCGAAGCGCCGGACACCGGTGATCAGCCCCCCACCCCACGCCCGTGAACCTGCTGCTGCTCGATCAGGCGGACTTTGTCGCCGACGACCGCGTGCTGTTGCGTGATCGTCGCCTGACGCACCTGCAACAGGTGCATCGTGCCGAGGTCGGCGAAAGCCTCAAGGTCGGCCTGGTCGGCGGCAAGATGGGCAATGGCCGTCTGCTGCGTCTGGATGCCGGCGAGGCGGAGCTGCAGGTCAGCTTCGACCAACCACCCCCGGCCAAGCTGCCGGTGACGCTGCTGCTGGCGCTACCGCGACCGAAAATGCTCCGCCGCGTGCTGCAGACCGTCGCAACCATGGGCGTGCCGCGGCTGGTGCTGCTGAACAGTTATCGGGTGGAGAAAAGCTTCTGGCAGACACCCTTCCTTGAACCAGCCGCGATCCATGAACAGCTGATTCTCGGGCTGGAGCAGGCCCGCGATACCGTGCTGCCGGAAGTCATCATCGAAAAGCGCTTCAAGCCCTTCGTCGAGGATCGCCTACCGCAACTCAGCGCGGGCACCCTGGGCCTGGTCGGTCATCCCGGCGACTATCCGCACTGTCCACGCGCTGTCGTTGGGCCTGTCACCCTTGCGATCGGCCCGGAAGGCGGCTGGATTCCCTACGAGGTGGAAAAGCTCGCCGCCGCGGGTCTGCAGCCGGTACAGCTGGGCGAGCGCATCCTGCGCGTCGAGACTGCAGTCAGCGCGCTGCTGGCCAGGCTGTTCTAAACCCCGCAGCTAGCGCAGCCGTTCGCCGGGCTGATGAGCGCGCCCGATGAACGTAACGCACCCACCCGGTGCAAGGGAGTCAGAGGCTAAGACTGCTCATGGTTCCGTGCGACACGCGCGGCACCCGACATATGCCCTAATCCAATAAAGAGCCGTTCTAGCCATGCGACCACTGACCATCGACATGCACCGTCTGGAGTACGCTCTGGATGGACGCGACAGCGCCGAATACTACCTGGACCTGGAAAACGGTGAGATCCGTGCCGTGTTCCCGAGCGAGCCCGCCCCCGGTGTCATGGAGAAATACGACGTACAGCAGGACCGCTATCTGCACATCGAGCCGCTGGAGCTGGCGCAATCAATCGCCATGCGTGAAGCCTTCCTGTTCACCCAGCACGACCCCATCGCCCACGCGGTGCTGAGCAATGCGCTGAAGGGCCGCAAGCCGCTGCGCACATTCGACTTCAAATTGGAGGACTTTCCCGAGGTCAGGGAGGCCTGGCTGCGCTACCAGACCGTCCAGCTACGCGAATACGCGATGACCTGGTTGCGCGACAACGACCTGGAGCCAGTGCGCCACTGACGTTGCACCTCAGCTTTCCAGGAGAAAGGTCACAGGACCGTCGTTGACCAGATGCACCTGCATGTCGGCGCCGAAACGCCCGCATGCCACCTGAGGGTGCTGGGCGCGCGCTTGCGCCAGCAGATAGTCATACAACGCTTCGCCCTGCGAAGGTGGCGCCGCGCTGGAAAAACTCGGCCGCAGACCGCTGCGGGTATCGGCCGCCAGGGTGAACTGGGAAACCAGCAGCAGGCCGCCGCCGGTATCCTTCAGCGAAAGATTCATCTTGCCCTGATCGTCGCTGAAGACACGATAACTGAGCAACTTGTGCAGCAGCTTGTCTGCCCGCGCGTGGTCGTCTTCGCGCTCGACACCTACCAGTACGAGCAACCCCTGGTCGATGGACCCGACGACCTCCCCCGCTACCTCGACGCGCGCCTGGCGCACGCGCTGTATCAGCCCCTTCATTCGGCATCCGCCGGCGGCAGATCGAGCAGGCGATGGGCGATCTCGCCGGTGGCGCGTACCAGGGCATCGGTAATGCCCTGCTCCGCCGCCGAGTGCCCGGCATCGCGGATGATCTGCAACTCGCTGTTCGGCCACGCCTGATGCAATGCCCAGGCATTGTCCAGCGGGCAGATCGCATCGTAGCGGCCATGCACGATGATGCCCGGCAGGTGGGCGATCTTCGGCATGTCGCGCAAGAGCTGATCTGGCTCGAGAAACGCCTGATTGACGAAGTAGTGACATTCGATGCGAGCCATCGACAGCGCCCGGTGAGTATCGGAGAAACGTTCGACGACGTGGCTGTTCGGCCGCAGCGTCGCGGTGCGCCCTTCCCAGCAGGACCAGGCCTTGGCGGCGTGCATCTGAGCGATCTGGTCGGGTCCGGTGAGGCGCCGATAGAACGCCTGCATCAGATCGTCACGCTCCTCCGGCGGAATCGGCGCGAGAAAGTCCTGCCAGTAATCTGGGAAGAGCCGGCTGGCGCCTTCCTGATAGAACCAGGCGAGGTCCTGCGGGCGACAGAGGAAGATGCCGCGCAGGATCAAGGCGTGCACGTGTTCGGGATAGGCCTGCGCATAGGCCAGCGAGAGCGTCGAGCCCCAGGAACCACCGAACAGGACCCACTTGTCGATGCCCAGATGCTCGCGGATACGCTGCATGTCGGCGAGCAGATGCGCAGTGGTGTTATTTTCCAGACTGGCATGGGGCGTCGAACGTCCGCAGCCACGCTGATCGAAGGTGATGATGCGGTACAGGGTCGGATCGAAGAAGCGCCGGCTGAGGGCATCGCAGCCGCCGCCGGGACCGCCGTGGACGAACAGCACGGGCAGACCATCCGGCGACCCACTCTCGTCGACATAGAGCACATGCGGTTCTTCCACCGCCAGCTCGTGCCGGGCGTAGGGTTTGATCTCCGGATACAAGGTCTGCATGGCACACTCCTGATCTGCGGCGGGCCGGCCGGCCCCCATGACGTTAGCGGCATCATAACGAGGTTCACGGAGTTGAGCATGTCAGCATGGAAAATAGCGGCACTGGCGCTACTGATGACCCTGGTCGGCTGCGGCCGCGACGACCCGGAAACGGCGCTGCAGCAGGCCGCCGAGCAACTGCAGACGACCCTGGAGAACAAGCAGGTAGGCGACCTGATGGAACTGTTGCACGCCGATTTTCAGGCTCAGCGGCAGTACGATCGTGAATGGGCGCGGCGCACGGCGACGCTGATGTTCCTGCGTCATCGCAATGTCCGGGTAATCGCGCTCAGTCAGCGCAGCTGGATCGAGCCGACCTATCCCGATCGCGGCCATACCGAAGCACAGGTAACGCTCGCCGGCGCCGAGTCGTTACTACCGCAGCAAGCGGGGCATTATCAGATCAGGCTCGAGTGGCGTCAGGAGCAGGGCGAATGGCTGCTGGCGCGTCTGGAGTGGGAGTGAAAGGACCGATGTTCACTGCCGCCAGATCAGTGCACTGGTGTCATAACCGCGCCGCTCGGCCTCGGAGAGCAGACGCGCGCGAGTCGCCTGATCGACTTCGGTGTCCCGTGCCAGTAGCCAGAGGTACTTGCGATCCGGGCTGCCGACCAACGCGGTGCTATAGCCCTCGTCCAGATAGAGTACCCAGTAGTGGCCCTTGGTCAGATCGGGAAAGAGCCGGCTGAACCAGTTGTCGAAGCGCACCCAGAGCCGATCGGTACTGCCGGCTTCCTGCGGCACCGCTTCGCCTTTGGCCTCCTGCCAGTCGCCATCTTCGGTTTCGCAACGATTGGTCACCGCCACGCTGCCCTCGGACTGCAACTGGTAATACGCTTCGGAGCGTATGCAATCGCGCTGAAAGAACATCGGCAAGCGTGCCAGTTCGTACCAGGTTCCCTGATAGCGCTGAAGGTCGACCTCGCCCACCGTCTCAGGGGGCTGCTCGCGTCCGCCACCTACGCATCCGCTCAACAGCATCAGGCACAGCAGGGCAACGACACTCGCACGCATGAGATCTCTCCTGAGTTGCAACAGCGACTATTTCAGCCCCTTGCCGGAAAACATCATCACCTTGTCACCGGCGAACTGGACGCTGATGAAGCGATCCTTTTCGCCCCAGGTGCAGCTGGACATACCCAGCGCGCCCGCGCACTCGGCGGGTTTACCAAGCAGTTTCTCCACCTCCACCCGCTCCATGCCTGGCTTGAGCTTGGCAAAGTTCTCCTGGGTGATCGGGCTGCAGGCAGCCAGTAACACAGCGCAGGCAATCAGCAATGGGGTACGCAATGGCATATCGAGCTCCTTGCTTGTTCTAAGGTTCAATGTCCCGCAAACACGCCGCGGGGCGTTGCCTGAGTAGTAGCCGACCTCAGAAGGACGAGCCCGGCTGTTCCAGAAATAACTGCTCGGTGTCGCTGGTTTCACGACCGAGAATGGCGTTGCGATGGGGGAAGCGGCCGAAGCGTGAGATCACCTCACGGTGGCGCTCGGCATAGTCGAGGAAGTCGACGAACAGCGCCTGTTCATGCTCGTCGGCAATATCACGCAGAGCACTGAAGTGCGAGACGGCAAGATCCTGCGCTGCCAGGTTCTCCGTGTGCTCCAGGACCAGGTAGATGAACACGCGCTGGATCGGCGCCAGCAGCATGTCGCCGCCATGCGCCAGGCCGTCGCGGACGAGATGTTGCGCGCGCTCGTCGCCGGCGAACGCCCGTGGTGTGTTGCGATGGATCATGCGCGGCAGCTGATCGAGCAGCAGCACCAGGGCCAGCCAGCCCTCGGGCAACTCCGCCCAATCCTGCAGCTCGCCGTTCAGTGCCTGCTCGACCAGCGCACCGAAGCGCTGGCGCGCCTCGTCGTCCTGTTCTGCGCGGTAACCGAACCAGAGCCGCTGCTTTTCAGCCGCGATCTCGCTGGCGCTGGTGCCCTGGCCAAACCACCAGTGGAGCAAGTCCTGCCAGGGCGCCTGCATCGGTCAGCCCTTGTGGTAGCCGGTGACGCGTTCGACTTCTTCCTTCGAGCCGAGGAATACCGGCACGCGCTGGTGCAGGGACTCCGGCTGGATCTCCAGAATGCGCTGCGTACCGTTGGTGGCGGCACCGCCGGCCTGCTCGACGATCATCGCCATCGGGTTGGCTTCGTACATCAGGCGCAGCTTGCCCGCCATCGATGGGTCGCGGTTGTCACGCGGGTACATGAACAGGCCACCACGGGTGAGGATGCGATGCACGTCGGCCACCATCGAGGCGATCCAGCGCATGTTGTAGTTCTTGCCCAGCGGGCCTTCCTTGCCGGCCAGCAGCTCGCCGACATAACGCTGCACCGGCTCTTCCCAGTGGCGCTGGTTGGACATGTTGATGGCGAACTCGGCGGTGCTCTGCGGAACGCTGAGGTTTTCATGGGTCAGCACGAAGCTGCCCAGCTCGCGATCCAGCGTGAAGCCCATCACGCCATGGCCGAGCGTCAGAATCAGCATGGTCTGCGGGCCGTAGATAGCGTAGCCGGCGGCAACCTGCTTGGTCCCCGGCTGCAGGAAGGCTTCCTCGCCGAGCGCGTCGTTCTGACTGAAACAGGCATCCGGGCAGCGCAGCACGGAGAAGATGGTGCCGACCGAGACGTTGACGTCGATATTGCTCGAGCCGTCCAGCGGGTCGAAGACCAGCAGGTAAGCGCCTTTGGGGTATTTGCCGGGAATCTGGTAGGCGTTGTCCATTTCCTCGGAAGCCATGCCGGCCAGGTGACCGCCCCACTCGTTGGCCTCCAGCAGGATTTCGTTGGAGAGCACGTCGAGCTTCTTCTGCACTTCGCCCTGGATGTTCTCGCTGTCGGCGCTGCCGAGTACGCCGCCGAGGGCGCCCTTGGAGACCGCGTGGCTGATTTCCTTGCACGCTCGTGCCACGACCTCAATGAGAAAGCGCAGATCAGCAGGGGTGTTGTTACTGCGAGTCTGCTCGATGAGGTAGCGACTGAGGGTTACGCGTGACATGGAAATGACTCCGGAGGAAGGATAAACCCGCGCAGTTTAGCAGGCCGTAGGAAAACTAACTCCCCTCAGACCGGTCCGCCCCCGGCAGAGTTCAGCGCAGCGGCGAGCAGATCGCCAGTACGACCAGCGACGCTCACCAGTACGGGACCGCCCGCCGGCGGGAAGCACCGGCGGGCCTGCGCTCACATCACCTTCCAGATTTCCCGCGCGTATTCACGGATGGTGCGATCCGACGAGAACCAGCCGGTGCGCGCCGTGTTCAGCACGGATGAGCGCCACCAGCGATCCGGATCGCGCCAGCACTCTTCGACGTCCAGCTGCGCCTGCCAGTAGGCCTCGAAATCGGCGCAGACCATGAAGGTGTCGTGCCAGCTGATGCCATCCACCAGGCCGACATAACGGCCCGGATCGCCCGAGCAGAACGCACCACCGCGAATTGCCGAAAGTACCTCAGCAAGTCGGGGCGAGGCGCCGATGATCGCCTCGGCGTTGTATTCATTGGCCTGCTTCTTCGCGTTCACCTCCTGCGCGGTGAGGCCAAAGATGAACATGTGCTCCAGGCCGATCTGCTCGCTCATCTCCACGTTGGCGCCGTCCAGCGTGCCGATGGTCAGCGCGCCGTTGAGGGCGAACTTCATGTTGCTGGTCCCCGAGGCCTCCAGCCCGGCCGTGGAAATCTGCTCGGACAGATCGGCCGCGGGAATGATGTCCTCGGCCAGGCTGACGTTGTAGTTGGGCAGGAACACCACTTTGAGCAGCCCGCGCACGGTGGGATCGGCGTTGATGGTGTTGGCGATGTCGTTGGTCAGCTTGATGATCAGCTTGGCCTGGTGATAGCTGGCCGCCGCCTTGCCGGCGAAGATTTTCACCCGCGGCACCCAGTTGCCGCCCGGGTCGGAGCGAATCGCCTGATACAGCGCAACGGTGTGCAGCAGATTCAGTAACTGACGCTTGTACTCGTGAATGCGTTTGACGTGCACGTCGAACAGCGCGGTCGGATCGACACTGATACCCAGCCGCTCCTCGATCACATTGGCCAGATGACGCTTGTTGACCAGGCGCTGCTCGGCGAAGCGCTGGCGAAAAGCCGCTTGTTCGGCATAGGGTTCGAGCTCGCGCAGGCGGGTTTCCGGCTCATCGAGGACTTTCTCGCCGAGATGTTCTACCAGCAGCTGAGTCAGCTGCGGATTGGCCTGATAGAGCCAGCGGCGGAAGGTGATGCCGTTGGTCTTGCTGTTGATCCGCTGCGGATAAAGGCTGTGCAGATCGGTAAACACGGTCTTGCGCATTAGCTGGGTGTGCAGCCCGGACACGCCATTGGTGCTGTGCGAGCCGAGAAAAGCCAGGTTGCCCATGCGCACTCGGCGGCCATGATCTTCTTCGATCAGCGACACCGAGCGCAGCAGCTCGGCGTCGTGAATACCTCGCTCGCGCAGGCAATCCAGGTGATGGGCGTTGATCAGGTAGATAATCTGCATGTGTCTTGGCAGCAGGCGCTCCATCAAACCTACCGGCCAGGTTTCCAGCGCTTCGGGCAGCAGCGTGTGGTTGGTGTAGGACAGCGTGGCCGTGGTCAGCCGCCAGGCGTGCTGCCACTCGTAGCTGTGCACGTCGACCAGCAGCCGCATCAGCTCGGCCACGGCAATCGCCGGGTGGGTGTCGTTGAGCTGGATGGCGGTGTACTCGGGCAGGCTGCCCAGCGAACCGCGCTGCTTGATGTGGCGGCGCAACAGGTCCTGCAGCGAGGCGGCGACGAAGAAATACTCCTGGCGCAGGCGCAACTCCTGCCCGGCCTCGGTACTGTCCGCCGGATAGAGCACGCGCGAAATGCTTTCGGCCCGCGCTTCTTCCGCCGCGGCACCGATATGGTCGCCGGCGTTGAAGCGCGCCAGGTGAAAATCCGCCTCCGGGCGCGCACGCCACAGGCGCAGGGTGTTCACCCCGGCGCCACGCCAGCCGACGATAGGCGTGTCATAGGCGATCGCCCGCACGCCTTCGGCCCAGTGCCAGAAATGCTGAACCTCGCCCTTTTCGTTGGTGGCCGCGGTGACGTTGCCGCCGAAACCGATCAGGTATTTGACCTCGGAGCGCTCAAACTCCCAGGGGTTGCCGAAATCCAGCCAGGTTTCGGTCTGCTCATGCTGCCAGCCATCGACGATAGCCTGACGGAACAGGCCGTGGTCGTAACGGATGCCGTAGCCGTGGGAGACCACGCCGAGGGTGGCCATGCTCTCCATGAAGCATGCGGCGAGACGACCGAGGCCACCGTTACCCAGCGCTGCGTCAGGCTCGAGCAGGCGAATGCGGTCGATATCCACGTCGAGCTCGGCCAGCGCCTCCCGGGCGACATCAAAGAGGCCGAGGTTGCTCAGGCTATCGACCAGCAGGCGGCCGATGAGGAACTCCAGCGAGAGGTAGTACACGCGCTTCTGCCCGCTGGTGTATGCCCCGCGCGTGCAATCCATCCAGCGATCGATGGTGCTGTCGCGGGTGGCCAGGGCTACCGCATGGAACCAGTCGTAATCGGAAGCGTTTTCCGGGTCCTTGCCCACCGAGTAGGTGAGCTTGCGCAACACCCGCTCACGGAAAGCGGCAACTTCTTCGGCGGTGGCAATGGCTGTTTCCTGCGTCATGGACAGACCTCGGTTAGCGAAGACACACAAGAGGGACTCGCGGCAGCCATGCCCGTTCACCTCCGTTCAACATTCCAGAAAAAGCGTCGCAGGTTTCCTTTACATCCGCGCTACCACCCGTCCGGTCGTCGCCTTTGAAAGGCGCTGGCAATTGGCGCGCGACTCGCTATGATCCGCCCGCCCAATCCCCCCCAAATGACTGCCCGTGAAGACAAGACTGATCGCCTCCGCCGACCCGGAACGCCTGGAAACCTGGGTGCGCTATAGCGCCGGCCTGTGCCGCGACTGCCATGCGACCTGCTGCACCCTGCCGGTCGAGGTGCGCATCGGCGACCTGATTCGCCTGGAACTGGTCGATGCCTTCGAGCGCGACGAGCCGGCGAAGAACATTGCCAAGCGCCTCAGCAAGGCGGGGATCGTCGAGCACTTCAACCACAAGCATGAAATCTTCACGCTGACGCGCCTGACCAATGGCGACTGCCTCTATCTGGACCGCAAGACCCGGCTCTGCACGGTCTATGCCAAGCGTCCGGACACCTGCCGCAACCACCCGCGCATCGGCCCGCGCCCGGGCTATTGCGCCTACCGCAGCAAAACTCAAGGCTGAGCGGCGCACCAACTGCTATCGAGTAGGGCCAATACGGCACCGATGCGGACCATGCCGGCGCGGATTCGCCGGAGGTAAAGGCGTGCCCGGGCAATGACATGAACGCACTGGCCAAACCGTGACTCAAGAGTCATGCTTGGCGTCTGTCTGTATCTTCGCAATGTTTAGGAACCTGCCGGCATGAGCCGCGATAGCCGCTACCTGGAAGCCATCCTCCACCACGACATTCCGCTGACCCGCTCGCTGGGACTGCGTGTCGAGCGCTGGGAAAACCACGAGTTGCGCCTGCAGGTACCGCTGCAGCCGAACATCAATCACAAGAGCAGCATGTTTGGCGGCAGTCTGTACTGCGCTGCCGTGCTGGCGGGTTGGGGTTGGCTGCATCTGCGACTGCGTGAAGCCGGCATCGAGGATGGGCACATCGTCATTCACGAAGGCAAGATCGAGTACCCGCTACCGGTAGTCGACGACGCCATGGCCATCTGCTCCGCGCCGACTCCCGAAGCCTGGGAGCGTTTCGAGTCGATCTATCGCCGCCGTGGCCGTTCGCGCCTGGAACTCCAAAGCCGCATCCTCGCCGCCGACGGGCGTGACGCTGTGCGTTTCACCGGCCAGTTCGTTCTGCACAAATAGGCAGTAGCCCTGCAACCGCTGCTGCCGCGGCGGTTCCGCATCAGGCGATGCTGGGCAGCCGCTTCGGATTCAGCCTCGGTTGGCCAGCTCGATCAGCCACTCGCGCCAGTCGACACCTCTGGGCAGGGCCAGGAAAAACGGGTTCAGATAGCTTTCCCGCGCTTCATAGCGCAGCGCCGCACCGCTGACATCCAGCACCTCGCCACCGGCACCTTCCAGCACTCCCTGCGCTGCAGCCGTATCCCACTGCGAGGTCGGAGCCAGGCGCGGATAGCAATCCGCAGCGCCTTCAGCCAGCAGGCAGAACTTAAGCGAACTACCCACGTTGGCCAGCGCCAGTTCGCCGAAACGCTCGCTCAGGCGACTTAGCAACTGTTCCTGCGCCGGACTGCTGTGGCGTCGACTGGCGACCACAGTGAACACATCCGCGGGGCACTGGCGCACACGCAGAGGCTCAGCCGCGCCGTTCGCCTCGCTGCGCCAGGCACCGAACTCCTCGCCACCGTAGTAGCAGCGCCCGGATGCCGGAATGCCGACCACGCCGAAGCGCACCTTGCCCTCTTCAATCAGCGCGACGTTGACGGTGAACTCCTCGCTGCCGGCGATGAATTCCTTGGTGCCATCCAGCGGATCGACCAGCCACCAGCGCGTCCAGCTGGCGCGCTCGGCAAACGGAAGGTCGCAATCCTCTTCCGAGAGCACCGGAATGGCGCTGTCCAATGCCCTGAGCCCGTCCACCAGAACCTGATGCGCGGCCATATCGGCGACCGTCACTGGCGACTCGTCGGCCTTGGCCTGTACCGTCAGCTCGCTGCGCCAGTGCGGCAGGATCGCATCACCGGCCTGGCGCACCAGGTCGATGACCGATGACAAATAAGGATGGCTCATCGGCCGAACTCCCCACGTTGGGTCAAAAGATCTTTGGCCAGATAAAGCGCGGCCAGTGCGCGACCTTCGCTGAACTGTGGATGCTGAATCAGGCTGGACAGTTCGTGCAGGCTCACCTTGTCGAGACGCATCGGCTCGGGCTCGTCGCCGGGCAGTTGCTCGGGATACAGATCACGCGCCAGGACCACCTGAATCTTCTGGCTCATGTAGCCCGGCGACAATGACAGCTCGGTGAGCAGCTCAAGACGGCGCGCACCGAAACCAGCCTCTTCCTTGAGCTCGCGGTTGGCCGCTTCGAGCACGTCTTCACCCGGCTCGATCAATCCCTTGGGCAGCGACAGTTCGTAACTGTCGGTACCACCGCAGTACTCCTCGACCAGTAGGGCGTTCTCCGCGTCGGCCAGCGCCACGATCATCACCGCGCCATAACCGCTGCCCTTGCCGACCAGGCGCTCGTAGGTGCGCTCGACACCATTGGAAAAGCGTAGCTGCAGCTCCTCGACACGGAACAGCCGGCTGCTGGCAACGATCTCACGGGCAAGTACAGTGGGTTTCTGGCGCATGGGAAACTCCTGGAAACGCGAGCAGCTATCATAACCCGGCTTCTTGCGCTGGCCGTGAGTGCTTTGCGACCAGCTGACCGCAACCGCCTGTCCATCCACGCCGAACCGAGCCCCGCCAATGACTGCCCACCTGCCCTGGTCCGACATCGATACCGTCCTGCTCGACATGGATGGCACCCTGCTTGATCTGCACTTCGACAATCACTTCTGGCTCGAGCTGCTGCCGCAACGCTACGCCGAACTGCATGGCATCAGCCGCACCATGGCCGAGCTGGAGCTGGCGCCGCTGTTCAACGAACACGTCGGCAAGCTCACCTGGTACTGCCTGGATTACTGGAGCCGCGAACTGAACCTGCCAATCCGCGAGATGAAGCGCGAGATCGCCGAGCTGATTGCCCTGCGTCCCTCCGCCGACGAATTCCTCGCAGCATTGCGCCAGGCCGGCAAGCGCGTGGTGCTGATCACCAACGCGCACCGCGACTCACTCTCGCTCAAGCTCGAGAAAGTCGAGCTGGCGCCCTGGTTCGATCGCTTGATCAGCTCGCATGACTATGGCTACCCCAAAGAGGAGCCGCAGTTCTGGCATGCACTGCGTCAGGATCTGGACTTCGATCCGACACGCGCACTTTTCATCGACGATAGCCTGCCGATCCTGCGCAGCGCGCGCGCCTTCGGCATTGCCCATCTGCTGGCGGTGCGCGAGCCGGACAGCCGACGCGCGCCCAAGGACACCGAGGAATTCGCCGCGGTTGGCGATTACCTGGATCTGGTAAGCAATCTACGTGGCGAGCCAGCGTGACGGCAGGCACTGCTACCGACGTCCGAAGGACTTACACTAGGCAGCACAGTTGCCGTCGGCAGCAAACCCGCTCAGGACGAGCCGGGCCGACACGCATCGAAACAGCGATCCGAAGGCAGCAGAAGCCGTCGACTCGTAGTTCAGCCACGGATGATCGATAGGAAGCAACATGGCAGCAGTAGGCGCCGAGCTCTGGCCCCATAGTCACAGCGAGATGAGCGAGCGAATTCGCCGGTTCAACTGGGGCGCGACCGTGCTCGGCGCGACCGACACCTGGCCGCCGGCGTTGCGACTGCTGCTGGACACCATGCTCGAGGCGCCCCTGCCGATGTGCATCCTCTGGGGCGACCAGGCGCTGCAGCTGTACAACGACGCCCACGCCGCGCTGATCGGCGACCGCCATCCGACCGAACTTGGCCAGCCGGCCTGCCATCGCTGGGGCATGACCTGGGAACTGCTCGCTCCAGCCTGTGACACCGCCCGCCGCGGCGAGCCACGGGTGCTGCGCAATCAGCAACTGGTGGTCGACCGTGAAGGTGTACAGGCGCAAGCCTGGTTCGACCTCGCGCTCAGCCCGATCCGCGTCACTCCACACAGCATCGGCGGCCTGCTGCTGTGTCTGAGCGAAACCAGCGAGCGTGTGCGCACCGAAACCCGCCTGTCGCAAACCGCACTGCACTACAAGCTCAGCGCCGAGGTTCACCGGGCCAGCGAGCAACGCCTGCAGCTGGCACTTGAGGCCAGCGACCTGATCGGTATCTGGGACTGGGCCATCCAGACGAGCGAAATTCCACTGGGCGCGGAACTGTCCCGCATTCTGCCGGTGGAGCGATCCGGTCCCAAGGGCCTGAGCAGCGAAGCCTTCTTTGATCACGTTCACCCGCAGGACGCGCCGCGACTGCGCGCCGCCCTCGAACGCTGCATCGCCGAACGCGGCACCCTCGACCAGCGCTACCGACTGCAGATGCCGAACGGCGAGACACGCTGGGCGCTGGCGCGCGGCCGCTGCCATTGCGACGAGCAGGGCCGACCGGTGCGCTTTCCCGGCGCCGTGATGAACATCACGAGCCAGCAGGCCAGCGAAGACGCGCTGCGCCAACGGGAAGCCGAGCTGAAGATGATCACCGATGCACTGCCGGTACTGATCGGCTACATCGATTCCGACGAGCGCTTTCGCTTCAACAATCGCTATTACACCGAGTGGTTCGGTCATTCGACCGAATGGCTGCTGGGCAAAAGCGCCCGCGAGGTGCTCGGCGAGCCCGGCTACGCTGAGCGCCGGACAAATATCCGCGCCGCCCTGGCCGGCCAGGACGTGACCTTCGAGGCGGACAGCCCGCACCGCGACGGCCAGCCGCGTCGAATGCTGGTGCACTACCTACCCCGTCGCGACGCTAACGGCGGCGTGCTGGGCTTCTTCGTCATGGCGCTGGATGTCACCGAACGCTGGCGCGCGGAGCAGGCGCTACGCGAGCTCAACGAGACACTGGAGAGCCGCATTCAGGAGCGCACCCAGGCGCTGGCGGAGGTCTACGAGCGGCTGCTCAAGGAAATGGCCAGCCGCGAGCAGGCGCAGGAAGCCCTGCGTCAGGCGCAAAAGATGGAAGCCGTGGGCCAGCTGACCGGCGGCATCGCCCATGACTTCAACAACATGCTGACCGGCATCATCGGCGGCCTGGACCTGATCCAGCGCTACATCCAGTCCGGCCGCCACGGCGAGACCCAGCGATTCATCGACGCCGCGGTGACCTCGGCCAACCGCGCCGCCGCGCTGACCCACCGGCTGCTCGCATTTGCCCGACGGCAGCCCTTGAATCTCAAGCGCGTCGAACTGAACCAGCTGATCGAGTCGATGCACGACCTGCTCAGTCGCACCCTGGGCCGCCACATCCAGATCGACAGCCGCCTGCAGCAGGGCCTGTGGCCGGTATCGAGCGACGAGAACCAGCTCGAAAGCGCCCTGCTCAACCTGGTCATCAACGCCCGCGACGCCATGCCCGAAGGTGGCAGCCTGTTGCTGGAAACCCACAATGTCGAGTTGTTCCGGCAGGGCGAAGTGGGCGATCTGGCTGCCGGCCGCTATGTGATCCTGAGCCTGACCGACAGCGGCTGCGGTATGACCGCCAAGGTGCTGGCCAGCGTCTTCGAGCCGTTCTTCACCACCAAACCCATCGGCCAGGGCACCGGGCTCGGTCTTTCGATGGTCTACGGCTTCACCCGCCAGGCTGGTGGCCACATACAGATCACCAGCGAACCCGGCGAAGGCACCCAGGTCAGCCTCTATCTGCCGGTGTTCGAGGAGCAGAACGCCGCGGTCATACCCACCAGCGAGGTCGAAGGCCCACTTCAGGCACAGCAGGGTGAGACCGTGCTGGTCGTCGAGGATGATCCGGCGGTGCGCCTGCTGGTGATCGATGTGCTGGAGATGCTCGGCTATCAGGCACTGGAGGCCGCGGACGGCAATGCGGCGATACGCCTCCTCGAAAGCACCGAAGCCGTCGATATGCTGGTCACCGATGTCGGCCTTCCCGGCATGAACGGCCGCCAGCTCGCCGATGTCGCGCGGCAGCAGCGCCCCGGGTTGCCGGTACTGTTCATGACCGGTTATGCCAAACAGGCGGCCAGCGCGGATTTTCTCGAACCGGGCATGGACATGATCAGCAAACCATTCAACCTGGACGCGCTGGCCAAGCGCGTCCGCGACATGCTGGCGGAGAACGACCAACGGTGAATCGTCCGCGGCCGGATGGGGTCATAACCCTATCCGCCGGCCGCTCTCAGGCATCCGGCCTTGTAGGATCATTCAGGACCAGCTGCCGATGAACGCTCCGTCTCGCCTGACCACTGAATGCGCCGGTGCCGTGCAATCGCCCGCCGGGGCCAGCCAGCGCTATTGCTACCAGCCAATCGACGAGCCCGAGCAGCGCACGGTCGATCTCGCCGAGGAATGCGCACTGGCGATTGCCTACAACGGACTCAGCCAGGCAGTGATGATGATTTCACCGGCCGACCTCGAGGACTTCGTGGTCGGTTTCAGCCTGGCCAATGGCTTCGTCGACAGGCTGGACGATATCTACGACATCCGTCTGCATGGCCGCGGCAATGCGCGAAGGGCAGAAGTCGAGATAGCCAGCCGCGCCTTCTGGCGCCTCAAGCAGCAACGCCGCCAGCTACCGGGCAACAGCAGCTGTGGGTTGTGCGGGGTCGAGGCGCTGGAGCAGGCGCTGCCCCGACTGCCGGTGATGCCGCGGTCCGCGCTGCCGCCTTCGCACTGGCTGCTGGACCTGCGCCAGCGCATCGGTGAGTTTCAGCCACTGGGTCGCGACTGCGGTGCCGTGCACGCCGCGCTATTCATGGATGCCAGCGGCGAGATCCGTCTGGGTCGCGAGGATATCGGCCGACATAACGCGCTGGACAAGCTGATCGGCGCCATGGCTCGGGCGAGGCACAGCGCCCAGGGTGGGCTGGCGATCGTGACCAGTCGCTGCAGCCTGGAGCTGGTGCATAAGGTGCAGCGGGCCGGCATCCCGACACTGGTGAGCCTGTCCTCTCCCACCGGGCTTGCCGCACAGTGGGCACAGCAGCACAACCTGAATCTCATCCATCTGCCGCACCATAGTCCGCCGCGCGTCTACAGCCCGGCTACGCCGGCGCAAAGCAGCTGCTGAGCCTAGTCGAGGCCTTCGTTCGCGCGCCTGCAGCGCTCTATCGGCGAGGCCTGGGAACTAGCCGAGACCACCGCAGCAATCCAAAGTTCCCGTTCAATATCAAATAGTTAACAAAGCTGAACTGCATCACGCATTTCATCGGGAAGCCCTTGTCGGAAGCGAAGCGGCGGGTAAGGATCACGCCGCAATTCCACATACGGGATCACACCATGAAGTACGCCTCGATTTTCCTGTTGTCTGCCAGTCTGCTCAGCGGTGCGGCCTTTGCCGGCAGTAACACCGAAGCCGCCGTCGGCGGTGCGCTCGGTGGTGCACTTGGCTCCGTGGTTGGAGAACATCTGGGTGGCTCCACGGGTGCCACCATCGGTGCCGGTGTTGGTGGTGCCGCCGGCGGCATGGTTGGCGCAGACAAGCGCAGCCGCACCGAAGCGGCCATCGGCGGTGGCCTGGGCGCGGCGGGCGGCAACGTCATCGGCCAGAAGGTCGGTGGCAGCACCGGCGGCCTGATCGGCGCAGCGGTCGGCGGCGGTGCCGGTGGTGCGATCGGTAATGCCTACGGCGATGATGATGACGACCGCTACCGGGGTGATCGCCGCTATCGTGACAGCCGCTACTACGGCCCGCCCGGCAAGGCCAAGGGGCACTACAAGCATCGTCACAAGCACCATTAATACCCGGCCAGGCCGCGCTAGCGGCCTGGCAACGCAGTCTCATTGCAAAGACGCCCGGATTCGGCCCTGCCGCCTCCGGGCGTTCTCGTTTCCGTCGGCCGATAATCCAGCGTCTACGCCAGGGCCTCCAGCGCCGCACGCAGCCGCGACGGAATCGCGGTCGGCCGATTGCTCGCCCGCTCGACGAACACATGCACGAAGCGCCCCGCGGCGCAGGCCTCCTTCTCGCCCTCCCGGAAGATCGCCAGTTCGTACTGCACCGACGAATTGCCAAGCTTGGCCACGCGCACGCCCACTTCGATCAGGTCCGGATAGGCGATGGAGGCGAAATAGTCACAGGCCGAACTGACCACGAAACCGACGATGTCGCCACCCTGGATATCCAGTCCGCCGTGCTGGATCAGGTAGCTGTTCACGGCTGTGTCGAAGAAACCGTAGTAGACGACGTTGTTCACGTGGCCGTAGATGTCGTTGTCGTGCCAGCGCGTGGTGATCGGCTGAAAGTGCTTGTAGTCGCGGCGCAGGTGCTTGGGTTGCTCGGACATGGTCGTTCTCCGCGGTGCGCAATGAGATGAAGGGTGCGCTCAGTAGGCCGCCCGGTAGATCGCCAGGGCATCGGCCTCGGTCACTTCGCGCGGATTGTTCACCAGCAGGCGCTGCTGCAGCATCGCCTCCTTCGCCAGTTGCGGCAGCATCGCCTCCGGCACGCCGGCATCGCGCAGGCGGGTCGGCAAGCCAACGCGGGCGCTCATCTGCTCGAACTCCTCGATCAGCTGTTCGGCATAGGTGGATGGATCATCCCTGCGCAGGCGCTCGCCAAGGATGATCGGCGCCAGTTCGCCGTAGTGCGTGGCCGCCGCACTGACATTGAAGCGCAGCACCTGCGGCAGCACCAAGGCATTGGACAGACCGTGCGGAATGTGGAAGTTGCCGCCCAATGGATAAGCCAGCGCATGCACGGCGGCAACCGGCGCATTGGCGAACGCCTGACCCGCCAGGCAGGCGCCGAGCAGCATCGCCTGGCGAGCCTCGCGGTTTTGCCCGTTGCGCACCGCCTCATCGAGGTTCGCGGCCAGCAGGCGCAGCGCCTCGCGCGCCAGCAAATCGGACATGGGATTTTTCTTCAATGCACTGGTGTAGGCCTCGATGGCGTGCACCATGGCGTCGATACCGGTGGCGGCGGTCACCGCTGGGGGCAGGCCGAGGGTGAGATCGGCATCGAGCAGCGCCAGATCGGGCAGCAGTAATGGCGATACCACGCCCATCTTGGTGGTTTCGCCGGTGGTGATGATGGCGATCTGCGTGACCTCCGAGCCGGTGCCAGCAGTGGTCGGCACCTGAATCAGCGGCAGGCGCTGGCCGCGGGCGTTGCCGACGCCATAGATATCCTGCAGCGATTGACTGCAGTCCGGATGAGCCAGCAGTGCCACTAGCTTGGCGACATCCATCGAGCTGCCGCCACCGAAGCCGATGATCAGATCGGCTCCAACCGCCCTGGCCTGCTCGACCGCAGCCATGACGATGTGCTCTGGCGGGTCGGCGATCACCTGGTCGTAAACGGCAACCACAAGGCCCTCGCTCTCAAAGCCAGGCAGGACTTCGTTGAGCAGGCCGAAACGGGTAATCCCGGGATCAGTGACGACCAGTACGGAACGCGCGCCGCGCTCCTTGCACAGACTGGCCAAACGGCGAGAAGAGCCGGGCTCGCAGATCAATTGCGCGGTTGTGGCAAAGCTGAACGGATGCATGCTGCCTCCTGTGGAATGGCGGCGCCCCGATGAGAAGCGCTGCCGGATCGTTACGTAGACGCAATCAGAAGGCGAAGTCCGTTTCCGGCAACGCCATCAAGCAGTCAGCGCCACCTTGAATCGCTTCCCGATGCGCACTCGCCCGCGGTAGCACACGGCGCAGGTAGAAATCCGCACTGGCCAGCTTGGCCTGATAGAACGCTTCTTCAGCGCTGCCCTGCTCCAGCGCGTCCTGCGCGCGACCTGCCGCCTGCAGCCACAGCCCGGCCAACAGGACGTAGGCGGAGTACTGGAGGAAATCCACCGACACCGCGCCAATCTCCTGCGGATCACGGCCAGTCGCGGCAATGATCTCGGCACTCAGCTCACGCCATTCGCCGATGCGCGCCTGCACCTTGCTGGCCATCTCGTGCAGTGCGGGCCGGTCGATCTGCCGGTCACAGACCTCGCTGAATTCCGCCTGCAGCGCCGACAGCTCCGCGCCGCCATCGCCGAGCAGCTTGCGGCGGATGTAGTCCAGCGCCTGGATGCCGTTGGTGCCCTCGTAGAGCTGGGTGATGCGGCTGTCGCGCATCAGCTGCTCCATGCCCCACTCGCGGATGTAACCGTGGCCGCCATAGATCTGCACACCGAGGCTGGCGACTTCCTGCCCCATATCGGTGAAGAAGGCTTTGACGATGGGGATCAGCAGCGCCGCGCGCTTGCTCGCGGCCTTGCGGTAACTCGGTTCGGGGTGGCCGTGCTCAAGGTCCAGCTGCCGGGCGCAGTAGGCCGCGAGCATGCGGCTGCCTTCGACCAGGGTCTTCTGGGTGAGCAGCATGCGGCGCACATCCGGATGCACGATGATCGGGTCGGCGACCTTGTCCGGGTGCTGCACGCCGGCCAGGCCACGCGATTGCAAGCGTTCGCGGGCATAGGCCAGCGAACCCTGATACGCCTGTTCGGCGATCCCGAGCCCCTGCAAGCCGACCTGGAACCGCGCGTCGTTCATCATGGTGAACATGCACGCCAGGCCCTGGTTGGGCTCGCCAACGATCCAGCCGGTGGCGCCGTCGAAGTTCATTACGCAGGTGGCCGCGCCCTTGATGCCCATCTTGTGCTCGATGGCGCCGCAGGACAGCGCGTTGCGAACGCCTGGCGTGCCATCGGTGTTGGCGATGAACTTGGGCACCAAGAGCAGGCTGATGCCCTTCACCCCGGCCGGCGCATCCGGCAGGCGCGCCAGCACCAGATGCACGATGTTCTCACTCATATCGTGCTCGCCGCCGGAAATGAAGATCTTGCTGCCGCTGACCTTGTAGCTACCGTCCGCTTACGGCTCAGCCTTGGTGCGCAGCAAGGCGAGATCGGTACCGGCCTGCGGCTCGGTCAGGCACATGGTGCCGCTCCAACTGCCGCTGACCAGCTTTTCCAGATAGGCGTTCTTCAACTCGTCGCTGCCGTGCTTGTACAGCGCCAGCACCGCGCCCTCGGTCAGGCCCGAGTAGATGCGGAAGGACAGCGAGGCGCCCATCAGCATCTCGTGGAAGTTGCAGGCGACCAATTGCGGAAAACCCTGGCCACCGTACTCGGTCGGCCCAGTCATGCTCGCCCAGCCGTTGTCGACGTACTGCCTGTACGCCTCGACGAAGCCCTGCGGCGTGCGGACTTCGCCATTATCCAGGGTCACGCCCTCTTCGTCGCTGTTGCGATTGAGCGGCGCGATTTCGCCGCCGGTGTAGCGGGCGGCCTCTTCCAGTACGCCGTCGATCAGCTCGCGATCCAGGCCATTGCCGAGCAGCTCGCAATGAGCGGTAGCGTCGAACAGCTCGTGCAGCACGAAGCGCATGTCACGCAGGGGCGCCTTGTATTCCATGCTCAAGCCTCCTTCTTGTAATCGACGAAGCGGCCGCCTAGCGTCGCCAGGCTGTCGATCAGCTCGGCAGGCCGCCAGTGTGGGCCGTGTTGCTCAGCCAGCGCATTCAGACGGTCGCGGATGGCCGGCAACCCTTGGCGATCAGCCCAGGTCATCGGCCCGCCGACTTCAGCGGGGAAGCCGTAGCCGTATAGATAGACAGTGTCGATGTCGCTGCTGGACTCGGCCATGCCTTCCTCGAGGATCTTCGCGCCTTCGTTGACCAGCGCCAGCAGGCAGCGCTCGAGGATTTCCTCGCTGCCGATCTCGCGACGCTGGAAGCCGAGCCGCTCGGACTCGCGCTGCACCAGCGCGTCCACTTCGGGGTCATGCTCGGCCTGACGGCTGCCCTCGGCATAGCGGTAGTAGCCCATGCGCGACTTCTGGCCGAAGCGGCCCAGCTCGCAGAGGCGGTTGTCGATCTGCACTTCAGCCTCATCCTGGCCCTTGCCGGCCAGTTCGCGGGCGCGCCATTCCAGGTCGATGCCGACCACGTCATACATGCGGAACGGGCCCATGGCAAAACCGAAGCCCTGCAGCGCAGCATCGACCTGATGTGGATAGGCACCTTCGAGCAGCATCATCCGCGCCTCGCGCACATAGGTGGCGAGCATGCGGTTGCCGATGAAGCCCTGGCAGTTGCCGGCGATCACGCTGACCTTGCCCATGCGCTTGCCCAGTTCGGTGGAGGCGTCGAGCACCGCTTTAGAGGTCTTCGCGCCGCGGACGATTTCCAGCAGTTTCATGATGTGCGCAGGGCTGAAGAAGTGCAGGCCCACGACCTGCTCCGGGCGCTTGGTGACCGCGGCAATGGCATCGATATCCAGCGCCGAGGTGTTGCTGGCGAGGATGCCGCCCGGCTTCACGATGCCGTCCAGCTCGCGGAAGATCTTCTGCTTGAGTTCGAGGTTCTCGTAGACCGCCTCGATCACCAGATCCACGTCCGCCAGCGCCTGGTAGTCGGCCGCCTTGGCGATACGCCCGCGCCGCGCGGCCGCTTCTGCCTCATCGATCCGGCCCTGGCGCACGTTGTGCGCGTAGGTATCGGCCACCGTGCCCAGTGCTTGTTCGAGCATCTCGGGATTGTTGTCCAGCCAGCGTACCTGCACGCCGGCGTTGGCCAGGCTCATGACGATGCCGCGGCCCATGGTGCCGGCGCCGATCACGGCGGCGGTCTGGATATCGAAGCGGGTTTGGCTCATTGCAGCTGTCCTCGTTGCAAGGCTGGAAAAACTGGAGACCAACCATAGACGAAGACGCTACTATTTTTGAAATTTAGTCTTGTGATGTTTCGGATTCACCAAATGAATATCTACAACTTCGACCTCAACCTGCTCCGTGTGCTGGACGCCCTGCTGCGCGAGCGCAACGTCTCGCGGGCGGCGGAGCGGCTGTCGCTCAGCCAGCCGGCAGTCAGCAACGCGCTCAATCGCTTGCGTGAGTTGCTCGACGACCCGTTGCTGGTGCGCGCCGGCCGAGCCATGCAGCCGACGCCAAGGGCATTGGCACTGGAAGCGCCGATTCGCCATGCGCTGCAGCAGATCGAGCACAGCCTGATTGCCGGCGAAGCCTTCGATCCGGCGCGCAGCCAGCAGCGTTTCCGCATCGCCGTCACCGATTATGTCGAGCTGATCTGCATGCCGGCGCTGATGCGGCGGCTGGCCGAGCATGCACCCGGCATTCAGCTGGCGATCCAGCACCTGACGCCAACGCTGCCGGTCGAAGCGCTGGACAATGGCGAGGTCGACCTGGTGCTCGGGCGCTTTCTAGACGTGCCCTCACGCTTTCATGCACGCCGCTGGGCCAGCGAGACGCTGCAGGTAGCGGTGCGCCGCGACCATCCGCTGCTCAGTGCGGGCCTGGATCTGGATGCGTTTCTGCGCCTGCGCCACCTGTGGGTGCATGGCGGCCAGACCCGCGGCATGGTCGATCAGTGGCTGGAGGCGCAGGGGCTTGAACGTCAGGTGGTCTACACCACACCGAACTACCTGCAGGCCGCCCATATCGTCGCCAGCAGCGACCTCGCGGCCGTATTGCCGACCCAGCTGGCGCGCTATTTCGCTACGTTGCTCCCCCTGCAGCTGTTCGATCTGCCGTTCGACCTGGGTACCTTCGCGCTGGATATCGTCAGCGTCGCGCAGCGGCAGAACGACTCGGCGTTGCAGTGGCTGATCGAGCAGATCGATGCGGTTGCGCCCGCCTGAGCGGTGATCGCGGCGAAACGAATGCTGCACTTGATGCCTATTTGCTACCATCTCCCAGCTTCTTTGTCGGAAATACCCGCAAAGCAACCGAGCTTTGCCTGCTGCGCGGAACATCGCAGCAAGCCCGATATCTATTCTTGCTAGTGCGCCATGGTGAACATGGACGATCAATCAAATCTGGAGCTAGACCTATGGCAGCCCTGCTGCAACGCACCCTCGACACCATCACTCGCAACCAGGCCGAACTGCTCAGCAGCTGGAAAGCCGACCTGCACAAGCTGGGCGGCTATCACAACCTCAAGGCGGAAGAACTGGCGCAGCAGACCACCGACCTGATCCGCCAGCTGATCAGCGGAACGGCAGACGGCTCCGCCGACATCAATGGCCCGAGCTGGGACGGCATGCGCCTGTATCTGGAAAAGCTCTCGCGCAGCCGCGCGCTGCTCGGCATGGATTCGCAACAGACCGCTGGCTTCATCTTTGCCATCAAGCGTCCGTTGATGACCCTGCTGCAGAGCGAATACGCCAACGAGCCGGCGGTATTCGCCGAGCAGCTGTGGGCGGTATCCGAGCTGATCGACAACCTGGGCCTGTACACCGTACGCACCTTCCAGAAGTCCCGCGAAGAGGTGATCAAGCGCCAACAGGAAGAGCTGCTGGAGCTGTCGACGCCGGTGGTCAAACTGTGGGACGGCGTGCTCGCCCTGCCGATGATCGGCACCCTCGACTCGCAGCGCACCCAGGTGGTGATGGAGTCGCTGCTGCAACGCATCGTCGATACCGGTTCGGAAATCGCCATCATTGATATCACCGGCGTGCCGACGGTCGATACGCTGGTTGCCCAACACCTGCTGAAGACGGTTACCGCCATCCGCCTGATGGGTGCCGATTGCATCATCAGCGGCGTGCGTCCGCAGATCGCGCAGACCATCGTGCACCTGGGCCTCGACCTGCAAGGCATCGTCACGAAGGCCAGCCTGGCCGACGCCCTCGCCCTGGCCCTGCGCCGTTCGGGCCTCACCGTGACGAAGGCCGTCTAATGGACCGCATACCCATTCTGCGGATGGGCGAGTTTCTGCTCGTCACCATCCAGGTCGACATGCACGACCAACTGGCGCTGACCCTGCAGGACGACCTGGCCGAGCGCATCAGCGCAACCTCGGCAAAGGCCGTGCTGATCGACATCTCCGCGCTGGACATGGTCGATTCCTTCATTGGTCGCATGATCGGCACCATCTCCGGCCTGTCGCGGATTATGGACGCCGAAACCGTAGTGGTCGGCATGCAACCGGCCGTGGCCATTACCCTGGTCGAACTCGGCCTCGAGCTTCCCGGCGTCAGCACCGCATTGAACGTCGAGCGTGGCATGCAGTTGCTGCGCGCCCGCGTGGCCGCGCAATGATCGTGCGCAGCAGCGGCAGCCAGCCGGTGCGCCTCGAACAGGATGTTGTGCTGGCGCGGCAGACCGTGCGCAAGCTGACCCAGGAATGCGCCATGCGCCTGATCGACCAGACCAAGCTGGTCACCGCGGTCAGCGAGCTGGCGCGCAACACCGTGGTCTATGGCGGCGGCGGCGACATGGATTGGCAGCTGATCGAGGACGGCGCCCGCGTCGGCGTGCGCCTGACCTTCCGCGACGAAGGCCCGGGCATCGCCGACATCAAGCTGGCCATGACTGATGGCTGGACATCCGGGAGCGGGCTTGGCCTGGGGCTAACCGGCGCCAAACGACTGGTCGACGAGTTCGAACTCGACAGCACGGTCGGTGTGGGCACCCGAATCACCATCACGCGGTGGACATGAACGTTCAGGGAAGCGTCACTCAGGTTCTGCTGATCGAAGACAGCAGCCAGATCGGCCACGCCCGTCGGGTTGCCCAGCGGCTGGCCGAACAGCATGGTTTCGACACGACCGATGCCGGGCGCGTCGCCCTGCTGGCTACCGAACTGGGCAGCAACGTACTCAAGCATGCCGGACGCGGCGAGCTGCATCTGCGCGCCGTGTATGGACGCGAGGGGCGCGGTGTGGAGATCATCGCGGTCGACCGCGGGCCGGGCTTCGACCTCAATCAGTGCCTGACGGACGGCTTTTCCACCCGGGGCACTCAGGGCATAGGACTCGGCGCGCTGGCGCGGCAGGCGCAGGTGTTCGACGCCTATTCCGATGCCCGCGGCTCGGTGGTGCTGGCGCAGCTGTTTCCCCGTGGCGTGCAGCCGCCGCAGTGGCGCTACGGCGTCAGCCAGCATCCCTACCCGGGCGAAACCAGCTGTGGCGACGCCTGGCACCTGGCCTTCGATGGGCAACGCTGCAGTGCATTGGTCATCGATGGCATCGGCCATGGCGAGCTTGCCCAGCAGGCCGCTCAGGCAGGCACCGTGGCGTTTGCAGAAGCCCCGCTGGACTCGCCGTTCACACTGTTCAGCAGCATGCACCAGGCGATGAGCGGCAGTCGTGGTGGCGCGGCGGCCATCGCACACTTCGACGGCCAGCGTCAGGTGCTGGACTTCGCCGGCATCGGCAATATCGGCGCCAGCCTGATTGGTAGCGATGGCTCGCGCGGCCTTGCCTCGCACCCCGGTATCGTCGGCGTGCGCTTTCGCAAGGCGCATGTTTTCGACTATCCGCTGGGCGAGGCGCGGCTCGTGGTGCTCTACAGCGATGGTCTGCAAACCCGCTGGAACCTGCGCGATTACCCCGGTCTCGTTCACCGACACCCGGCCATCATCGCCGCACTGTTGCATCGGGACTTCTGCCGCGGTCGCGACGACGTGACCGTGCTGGCACTCAATCTGGAGGCTCCTCGTGACTGACCCGACGCTCCCGGAGTCCGGCGACGCCGGCCAGCTCGAGCAGCTGCGCCGCGAAAACGAATCGCTGCGCGCCGAGCTCGAAGAAACCAATCAGGGCGTGTTGGCGCTCTATGCGGAGCTCGACACTCAGGCCGAGCAACTGCGCCAGGCCTCGGACCTCAAGAGCCGCTTCCTGTCGTACATGAGCCACGAGTTCCGCACACCACTGGGCTCGATACTCAGCATCACCCGCCTGCTCAGCGATGAACTGGACGGGCCGTTGAGTGAAGAACAGCATAAACAGGTGCGCTTCGTCAGCTCAGCCGCCAGCGAACTGAGCGAGATGGTCGATGATTTGCTCGACCTGGCCAAGATCGAGGCCGGACGCGTGAGCATTTCACCGGCCTGGTTCGACATGCTCGACCTGTTCTCGGCGTTGCGCGGCATGTTTCGCCCCATCGTCGAGGGCTCGACGGTAGACCTCATCTTTGAAGAGCCCGACGGCATCCCGCGCCTCTATACCGATGACAAGAAGCTTGCGCAGATTCTGCGCAATTTCATCTCCAACGCCCTGAAGTTCACCCCGCAGGGCGAAGTACGTGTGTCGGCACGGATGGAGAACCCGCAGCAGGTACGCTTCGCCGTCAGCGATACCGGTATCGGCATCGCCGCCGAACTGCACGACCGCCTCTTCGAAGACTTCGCCCAGGTGGACTCGCCACTGCAGAAGCGCCTGCGTGGCACCGGCCTCGGCCTGGCACTGTGTAAGCGTTTCGCCGAACTGCTCGGCGGCCGTGTCGGCCTCGAAAGCGAGCCGGGCAAGGGCTCGGAGTTCTACGTCATCCTTCCTCTAGCGATTCAAGCGGAGCCTTTCGATGGTGCGTGACAACCGCCTGCTGATCGTCGACGACAACGCCACCACGCGCTACGCGATGCGCCGGGTGCTGGAACGCCACGGCTATCAGGTGCTGGAAGCCGGAACCGGTAGCGAAGGACTGGAACTGGTCGCCAACGCCGCGCCAGATGCGCTGATTCTCGACGTCAACCTGCCGGACATGAGCGGCTTCGACATCGCCCGCCAGCTGCGCGCCGATCCAAGCACCGCTCTGCTGCCGCTGATACACGTTTCAGCCGCCTCCATCGAGACCAACGACATCATTACCGGCCTCGATGCTGGCGGCGATGCCTACCTGATTCACCCAGTCGATCCCGACGTGCTGCTGGCGACGCTACGCACGTTGCTGCGGGTGCGCGATACCGAACGCGCGTTGCGTGACAGCGAGGCGCGCTTCCGGGAAATCTTCTTCCATGTCGCCGCGCCCATCGCGGTGCTCGACGCCGAACTGCAGCTGCATGAATGCAATCATGCGTTCGAACTGCTGGTCGGTACCGTCGGCCCGTCCGCGCCTCTGTCGCAAAGCTTCGCCGCTGGGCAGGAGGCTGTACTCGCCGAATTACGCGCGCATCTGCAGGCAGGCGACCGATGGCACACGCCGCTGCAGATGCAGGTCAACGGCGAGACCCGCGAGACCGAATGGCAGATATCGCCGTACCGCGCACAGGGTCTTGGCCTGGTGTTCGTTGAGGACGTAACCGAACAGCGGCTGCGCGAGCGCGTCCAACGGCAGAGAATCGCGACCACCACCAGCCAGCTCGCCCATGAAGTCGCCGAACGAGCACGCACCGAAGAGCAGCTGCTGCAGGCGCAGAAAATGGACGCTCTGGGCAAGCTCACCGGCGGTATTGCCCACGACTTCAACAACCTGCTCACGGGCATCATCACCGGCATCGAGCTGATGAAACAGCGCATCATCGAGGGTCGCGCCGACAGCGTGCTGCGCTTTGCCGATGCATCGCTCAGCTCGGCGCGCAGTGCGGCGTCACTGACCAATCGCCTGCTGGCGTTTGCCCGCAAACAGCCGCTCGATGCCCGGGCGCTGGACCTCAACGAGCGCATCCGCTCACTGGAGGACCTGCTACGGCGTACGATCGGCGAACGCATCAGGCTGACGTTCCACTTCACCGCCGAGCCCGCGGTGGCGCGGGTAGACGTCAGCCAGTTCGAAAGTGCCCTGCTCAACCTGGTGATCAACGCCCGCGATGCGCTACCCGAAGGCGGGCATATTCGCATCAGTACCTTCGCATCGGATGCCAGCCAGAAGCCGGAGCTCGCGGCCGGGCGCTACATCGGTTTGTGCGTGAGCGATGACGGCACAGGCATCGAGCCCGGCGTGCTGGACAAGGTGTTCGACCCCTTTTTCACCACCAAGCCCCAAGGGCGTGGCACTGGGCTGGGTCTGTCGAGCATCTACGGGTTCGCCCTGCAGTCGGGCGGCGACGCGAGCATCCGCAGCACGCTTGGCGCGGGAACCGAAGTCACCCTGCTGCTGCCCGCCGGCGACGGCGAACAGACAGCGACGCCCACCGCGACGCTCGATAGCGCAATCCGCCTGGTTGGCCATGAACATGTGCTGGTGGTGGAGGATATGCCCAGCGTGCGAATGCTGATCGCCGAGACGCTTATCGAGGCCGGCTACCGCTGCAGCCAGGCGGGCGATGTGGAAACCGCCCAGTCGCTGCTTGAGGCCGACCCATCAATCGATCTGCTACTGACTGACGTCGGGCTACCCCGCCTATCCGGCCGCCAGCTGGCCGAGTGGGCACGCCGCGAGCGCCCGACACTGCCAGTGGTGCTGATGACCGGCTATGCGGAGAACGCATCCAGTCGCGAGGGCTTCGTCGATGAGCGCATGGAACTGGTGCTCAAGCCGTTCGAGGGCGCAGACCTGCTGATCAAGATCCGCGGCTTGCTCGACGAAACCTGATAGTGCCGAAAAGCCATCCGCCGCCGCTCCGCCGACATGCACGCATCAGGCTGATGGCGCTTTTCTCGGGGCAACAAAAAACCCGCCGAAGCGGGTTCTTTCTGACCGTACCGAATCCTTCCGGCTGCCTTCCTGGCGGTGGTCGATCATCCGTGATCCTGAGCGCATCCTGCGCGTCAGAGTGGGTGCAGATTAATCACATTGATGCAGGCCCTAAAGAGCCGATGACGGCGTTTCTTGTAAGCCTTTTGCTATACCGAAGCCAACACAGCGTTCTGCGGCGCCAGGCAAACCTCACGCTGGAAGCCACCAGGGCTTTCCGGGCACGGTCACAGGAGGACGGTGCTTCAAAAACTAATAATTATCGCCAAGCAGCTTTTTTGGAATAATTTATTTAGGCCGTGTTATCCGCACACAATATTGATAACTAACAGCTAGTTAAGCCTGAAATAAACTGAAAAAAGCAATTATCAGCTGACGCGGATTGAGCACAAACAAAAGATAAAACTGTACATATAGTTAAATGTGCGTATATTCGCCCCCACTGCTTCGCAATTAACACTTCGACACCCGGCATGATGTTTCTGTTTCATCTCCTCGGTTCGTTTTGCTTCTCGCTTCTCAGTCTCGGCGCTGAATGCTTCAGTGCTGCAGCCTTCAAACAACCTGGGAGATACTCATGTCTACTCGTCAAAATGGCACAGTCAAGTGGTTCAACGATGAAAAAGGTTTCGGCTTTATCACGCCGACCGATGGTAGCGAAGATCTTTTCGTTCATTATCGTTCAATCGAAAGCACGGGCTTCAAAAGCCTGAGCGAAGGCCAAGCGGTCTCTTTCATGGCTACTAAAGGCCAGAAAGGGATGCAGGCCGATCAGGTTCAAGTCTCCTAAGACGCCTGATATAAAAAAGCCCCGCTTCGGCGGGGCTTTTTTTTTGTGCGCAATATTTAGCAGCGCGTGTTCCAAGCGGGACGAACGCAATTGAAGACATTTGCCCTGAAGCCACAGGGGTCAAATGACGATATCCCGATGCTGCAGCGAAATCCGTTTCGGCCAGAAAAGCAAAAACCCGCCGAAGCGGGTTTTTTCTGACCTTTCCGAAGTCCCTTCGAGTGCCGTCCTGGCGATGGTCGATCTTCCTGATCCTGAGCACGTCCTGTGCTTCAGAGCGGGTGTAGATTAATTACCTGCTGCAGACTACAAAAGCGGCGAACACCGCACCTTCTTGTAAGCCTTTCGCTATACCTCCGCGCCATGGGGAACTTTTGCATTTGCCCATGCCGGCTGCGGAAGCGCCCAAATCCTTTTGCTGGTCTCTGGCCTTGCGTTCTGGAAGCAGCTGTTCGCCGCCACAAGGGCTCGCGTATCGCCCCCATCCGATACCCTGTTAGTCCTTGTCCAGATCAACCAGTGGCTCGTTGCGTATCTCGGTATCACGGCCGGCCTGCAGCGCAGCGATCTGTTTGCGTGCAGCATCCACTGCGGCGCTATCGGCCAACAGTTCGTAGCTCACCCGAAAGTGCTTCTGCTCGCCCGGCTCGATCGTCGGCACCAGCCCCAGCGGCCTTTGATAGCGGCGGTTGTAGGAATAGCTGGTGCCTGGTTCCAGGCCGGTCACGTAGCCTTGCTTCTCGGTATCGGTGTTCTTCCACAGTGAGAACACCGGCAGCTCGGCGGTATTGAAGCCGACGCTGACACCAAGGTTGCCGGCCCGGTTGTGCAGCATGGTCAGGGTCTGGCCCTGCTCGTCCGCATAGGGCACCACGTTGAACACCGTCTCGTCGTAGTCCCTGCTCGGCCCGCGGTAATGCTGCCAGTCGGCCAGCTCTTTGGTCGCGCGGGCGTTGAACGGAGAAACCTGCTTGACCGGCGCCACGAACCGCGCGCCCTCCTCCAACAGTGGCGTACCGAAATTGGTGTGGTATAGCACCTGGTATTCCTTGGCGTAGTCGCCCTGGTTGGTCAGCGTATCGTGCAACGAGAAGCCAGCACGCCCCGGCTCGGTGCTGAGCTCGGTGAGAATCGCGAAGTCGAGTTTCTTGAAGGCCTTCTCCTGCAGTTCGCCGCGCAGGCGAATGGCATAAGGCGGCTTCTCGTCTATCTGCAGCACCACCCGCGAGGCCGGAATGTTGGCCGCACGGCCATGCAGCGTGAGCAGTTCGCCGTTGTCCTCGCCGGGGTGGCCGACCCATTCGAAGCCGCAGCGGGTCACCAGCTCGTTGAAGCCCTCGAGCCAGCCCAGCCCGCCACGCCCGTTGAGCTCGATGAAGGCTGGATTGACCACTTCATCCACCGGCGAATCCCAGCCCAGGCGTACATCGCCAGCCACCGCTTCCAGCACGTTCATGCCGCGTGTGGGCACGACGATCATGCGCATGCTGCCATTGTCGATCTCGATCAGGCTGACGCCTTCTTGCCGGCCGCCATGCAAGGTACGCATGCTGACCGAGAATGGCGTCGGCGCGTCGATGCCCAGCTCTTCGCTGGTGATGCGCCAGTTCTTCGCCGGCTTGTTGTGGTCGATCAGCACCTGTTCCCAGGCCATGGCAGGGGTGGCCAGGCAGATGCCCAGGCCGAGGAGAAGCTGCAAACGGGTCATGGGGATTCCCTTTGTTGTTATGACTCCTGCTCAAGGTAGCTGAAACGTTTCATCTGGCAAGCCAAAGCGGTTGCTGGATGACCGAAGGCAGCGGAACGCGTGTCTGGAACGATGACAGCTGAGTGACTTTCAGCCTTTGGTGTAGCGACTCGGCTGCCAGTAGCCGGTGAGCAGCGGCAGCGCGGGACCACGCCAGCCGCGCTGACGAAGCTGCCGTGCGATCAACGCATTCATGATCCTGTGCCCCATCAGCAACACACTTGCATTGGCCTCAGCCAGTTCGATCAATCGATCGGCCGCGGCGCTGGCACGCTCGGTTGCTTCATGAACAGGCTCGGTATGGCTGGCGAAACCAAAGAACCAGGCCGTGCGGAACGTCAGGCGCCAGAAGCGCGACGGCAACAGCGGCAGGCCCCACTCCGGGTATGGCAGGTGCGGCTCGGCGAATAGCGGATCAGGCACCTCGCAGCAGTCGCATTCCAGATACGAGCGCGATTCGATGCAGCGCTGCACGGAGCTACAGGCCACGATGCCAACCGAGCCCGCCAGCGCGACCAGGCTGTCCGGCCGCTCGGCGGCGACGACATCGGCGGCGTTGTAGCGCTCGACCCAGGTTTTCATGCCGACCGGCGTACTCCAGCGCGCCACGCCGTGGTCGGGTCTACCGTGCCGCACGAGGATGATCTGCATTTAACTACCGGATACGCAGGGCTGGTCCGCCAAAGCATCGGCCTAGCGGCAAGCAGACAGGGAAATGGAGGCGGTGTGTATCGCCCCGGCACGTAGCCGGGGGCGATGGGGTCACCTGTCCAGCTCGTCCTGCTTTTCCAGAAATTCTTCTTCGAGCATCGCATCCTTGACGGCCTGGGGCTGCTCGTCGAGCAGCGGATCGTTCAGCTCTCCACTGGACAGCACACGGGTGTCCAGCTTGCCCATCAGATGCTCCAGCGCGTGCTGCATCTTGTCCGCGGCGCCATCGACAGCGAGCTGCAAAGACTCAGCCTTGTGCGTCACCGACACGGCCTGATGACCTTTGGGGCGAGCCTCGATCTGGCAACGCTTGTCATCGGCACCAGCCTTTTGCGCGTTCTCGTCGCTGATATGAACTTCGACTCGAGTGAGAAAATCATCGAAGCGCTCGAGCCGATCCTCTACGGTCGTGCCGACCCACTCGTGCAGCTCGACACTGCCGGGAATGTGGTTGCTATTGACTTGAACATGCATACGACTACTCCTGATAGATGACGTACCTACTAGGCTTCGAGGCGTGCGCGCCGGCGAGGTTCAGGTGCTTCGTCCGGTTGCGAACCAGCGAGCCGGCTGCAGGTCGCAAAAAACCTGATTCTTCGGGTCGGTCAATCCTGCATCAGTTCGCGGTAGCGCTGGTGGTACTGATCGTACGGCAGGTTCTCGCTCATCAGCTGCTTGAGTTGGTGCTGGCGATAGGCATCCTTGCTCAGCGGCACATCGACCGGCTGCTCAGCAACCGCACCGAGGCCCTGGGCGCCGTGGGGGAATAGCTGATGGGTCAGCTCGGCAATCTTGTCCTCGGCGCTGATGAATTTGTCTGGTCGGCCACTGCCCCAGCGCGCGTCATACTCGGCCTGACCGACCTGGCGGCCATTTTCATAGACACGAATGTCGGCATAGCTCATATACAACAGCAGGTCCCAACGCCACGTACCGGTATAGGTCGTAGTTAACGGGCAACGAGTCGGGCTGCTGCCCGCGGCAAGCTGCCGGGTCTTGAAGCCCTTGTCCCGAAGAAGTTGTTGATAGGTGGTATTGAAGCCGGCCCGGAGCCCGACAGCCGGAATGGTGCAGATCTCGGGCGCAAGCTCGGCCGACAGGCTGGCAGGAGTAACGGTCTGCTTGATACTGCAGCCGGTCATGAAAAGCATGGCGAAAAGTACGGGCAGCGGCGCGGCGCGCATATGGACGTCCTGTCTAGAACCAAAGAGACGGCATTGTGCCATCAACCAGAATGACGAGTCTTGTCGGTTCGCTTGCTGGCTCGGTCCGCCCGGCCACCGAGAAACCAGCCCAACACAGCCCAGACTGCCGCGCATACGGCACCGACCAGGGCGACCAGCCAGGCGCCGTGGCCGAGGCTGTCGAGCAGGCTCTTGGCCCAGCCGCTCAAGGCATCGCCGCCGCGGTAGACCACGGTGTCGATGAAGTTCTTCGCCTTGTACTTGCTTTCGGCATCCAACGGCGCGAAGAGCATCTCGCGACCCGGGCGGACGAAGGCGTACTCGCCGATGCGACGGACAATCATCACCGCAGCCAGCACTGCAAAAGTCGGTGCCAGGGCCAAGCCAACGAAGCCGAGACAGACCAGCGCCGGCACGGCCGCGAGCAATACGCGCACGCCTAGCCGCTGCGCGATCCGTCCGGTGATGAACAGCTGCGACAGCAATGCGCCGGCCTGCACTACGAAGTCGATCATGCCGAACACCCGCACCTGCTCGGCACGATCCGGAAACAGCTCGGCGACCAGACGCGCCTGTTCGAAGTAGAGAAAGGTGCTGGCGGTCGTCAACAGCAACACGAATGCCGCAATGCCCAGCAGATAGCCCGAACCCAGCACGCGAGTCAGGCCACTGAACGGGTTGCCGGCTACCGGACGTTTCGGGCTTTCGGCATGCTCGGCACCAGGGCGGCCGGCACCCAGCAACTCGCGCCAGGTCATCAGGTAGTGCTTGATCGCCACCGCCACGGCCAGCAGCAGTGCCGCCAGCAGCATCAGCCCGTATTGGCCGAGCACACCCACCAACAAGGCGCTCGTGGCCGGCCCCACCAGCCCGCCGACGCTGGCGCCGGCGGCAATGAAGGCGAACAGCCGGCGTGCCTGGGGCGCGTCGAACACGTCGGCCATCAGGCTCCAGGCCACCGACACCACGAACAGGTTGTAGACCGATATCCATACATAAAACACCCGCGCCAGCCAGATACTGTCGCGCAGCAGGAAGAACAGCCCGGCGAACACGAGCAGGTTGACGCAGAAGAAGCCGTACACCCAATCGATGTAATGGATGCGCGCCACCCGCGAGTTGAGCCAGGCGAACAGCGGCACCGCCAGCAACATGGCAAAGAAGGTGGCGGTGAACAGCCATTGCAGGTTCTCGACACCACCCTGAATGCCCATCGACTCGCGAATCGGCCGCAGCATGAAGTAGCCGGCAAACAGGCAGAAGAACAGCCCGAAGCCGGCCAATGCGGCGCGCAGCTCGCCGGGGCGGGCATTAATCAGTGCAGCACTGCGTGCGGCTAGCGAAGTCATTCGGCGCTCAGCGGAAGGCGTCTACGATCATCTGCCGTTGCCGCGCATCCGGCAGCCGCCCCTGCCCGGCGAGCAGGTTGTCGGCCATGTAGCGCGGATTCGAGGTCGCTGGAATCACTGCCGTCACCGCTGGCTCGGCGAGGATGAACTTGAGCAGCAGCTGCGCCCAGGAGCTGGCATCGATCTCCGCGGCCCAGGCCGGCAGTGGCTTGTCCTTGACACGGGAGAGCAGATTGCCGCGGGTGAAGGGCCGGTTGATCAAGGTGGCGATGCCGTTGTCGGCACAATACGGCAGCAACTGCTTCTCGGCGTTGCGCTCGCTGACCGAGTAGTTGAACTGAACGAAATCGACCTGCTCCTGCTTCAGCGTCTCCAGCAGCCGGTCGTGGGCCGACTCCAGATAGTGGGTCACGCCGATGTAGCGCACCCGCCCCTCCTGCTTGAGTTCGCGCAGCAGGCCGAGCTGGGTGCCGGTGTCCTGCAGGTTGTGCACCTGGATCAGGTCGATGGTGTCGGTCTGCAGCGCCTGGAAGCTGGCCTCGATCTGCGCCATGCCCCGCTCGCGGCCGGTGGAGGAGACCTTGCTCGCGAGGAAGACCTTGTCGCGCTGACCGAAGCGCTTGACCAGCTCACCGACTACACGCTCGGCATTGCCATAGCTCGGCGCGGTGTCGATCACCGATGCGCCGCCCTCGACCAGTACGCGCAGCACCTCAAGCAGGCGCGACATCTGTGGATCTTCCAGATCCATGTTGTGCGTGATCGACGTGCCGAGTCCGATTACCGGAAGCGCCTCGCCACTGCTGGGGATGGTTCTCTTCAGCAGCCCCTGCGCAGCGAAGCTCAACGCCGGCAATAACGGGCCAAGCGCAGCCATGGCCATGCAGGCGGCCGAGCCCTGGATAAACTGACGACGGCGATACATGGGCGTCCTCCTTTAACCAAATCGATGTGAGCGAATGAGACAGACATGAGCCCAACGAGTATGGCCAGCCGCGCGGCAATCGGCTGCGAACGTGACGGATAACCCTTTTCCTGATGTTGCTGATGCGGCCGGTGGGGTGCAGTGACCGGCCGGCTGCCCCGGGCAGGTCAAGAAATCGCAAGCGCTTGAGCCTGGTCAGTGATCCACCGACGCAATGGCCCATAGTGCAGTTATCGTCGTTCGAACGGATATAACGCATGGCTGGGCTCATGGCTTCACCCACACCGACAACGTTGCGCGGAATCACGCTGGGCTTGGTATTGGCCCTTTACGGCTGTCAGAGCCTGCCACCGCCAGCAAGCTGCTCCGGGCCGAACTACTACTTTCCAGCCGATAGCTTTCCCAGGCACTACCCGGCATCGGACGATCAGCGACGAAGCTGGTACGCCGCGCCTCTGGCGCGCGTCGGCGAGCCTTCGCTGTCTTGCGGTCACTCTGCCAATGCGCAGAGCTATCGCCTGCTCTGGCTCAACAGTCAGGGGCATCCCGTGGCGATCCGCATCACGCGTACGGGCGATGCGATCATGCTGTACGCGTTTCAGTTGTCCGGCTGGGGGACCACCGACCCTGGCAGCCTGACCGGCTATACCCACAGGCGTCTTGACAGTGGCGACTGGCAGCAACTGCAAACGGCGTTGAAAAACGCCGAGTTCTGGCGTCTTCCGACTTCAGGCAATCTCTATGGCAGTCACGGCGGCCAATGGGTCATCGAAGGCAACGATCGCGGCCGCTACCACCTCGTTGACCGCTGGAGCCCCGCCGCTGGGCCTTATCGCGACTTGGGCGACCTTTTCTTCGAGCTGTCGGGCTGGGTCAAGCCTTATCCAAACCAGTAGCCGTTTCAGAATGAACAAGGCCCGCCATTGGCGGGCCTTGTTCATTCAGCACAGTCGGATCATTCCTCTTCGCGAGAAACACCCCAGTAGAACTGCATCGGCGATGTGATGCCCTGCAGATCGGCGCGGAAGGCAACAGGTTCGAAGAACTGGCCCAGCACACCGAACGCACCGATGTCCCACAGCCGTTGCTGAATGCGCGCGGCCAGGTCGGCCTTCTGGGCGCCCGTCGCTTTTGCCGCCGCCGCGCGCAACTGCTCGAGTTCGGCGTCCTCGGCCCATCCATACCAGCCAGTCTTGGCGTCGCCGGAGAAGGCGATGGCCGAGGTGTCGGCGAGGTCTGCCGCGTTCCACCAGGTGTGGAACATGCTCCAGCCGCCGTCCGCTACCGACACGCGCCGCTCACGTTGCTCCAGCAGCATGGCCCAGTCCATGTCGCGAACCTGAACGACCATACCTAATTCCTGCAGCAGATCGGCTGTTACCTTGGTGAAGGCAGCCATGACTGGCATATCGGTCGGATTCAGCAGTACCACGGGCGTGCCGTCATAACCGGCATCCTTGAGGGCCTGCTTGGCCGCCTGCAGATCCCCCCTCTTCATCACCTCACTGCCTGCTTCGTTGGCCAGAGGCGTGCCGCACGGGAACACCGAGTAGCAATTGCGCCAGTAACGACTGTCGCCCAACGCCGCCGACATATAGGCATCCTGCTGCATCGCCATCAACACCGCGCGGCGCACGCCGGCATTGTTGAAGGGGGCCTGCTGGTGATTGAACCGCGCCATGGCAACGTTACCCAGCGGATCGGTCGAGGCTACGGTAACGTCCTCGTTGCCTTCCATCAGCGACACCAGGCTGGTAGACGGCGATTCCACATAGTCGACTTTGCCATCAATCAGTTTGCGGACTGCTTCTTCCTGATTGGGGAAATACTGCCACTTGACCACATCCACCTTGGCAATCTTCGCTCCGGCCGCCAGCGACGAGGGATTTCGCCGAGGCACGTAATCCGGGTTCCGTACGTAAACAGCCGTATCGGCTGTTTTCTTGTCCGCCTTGTAGATGAATGGGCCCGAACCGACGGCTTCGGTGATGGGGGTAAACGCGTCAGTCTGCGCAATACGCTTGGGCATCATGAACGGTACGTTTACCGAAACTTTTGCCAGCGTCTGAATAATACTGATGTCCGGCTCCTTCAATACGACAACGAAGCTTTTATCACCATCGGCCGTCAAACTTTCAATATTCTGGAAAAGTTGCTGGCCATTACCATCACGCTGACCCCAACGCTGCAATGACGCCACGCAATCTTCGGCCGTCACTGCGTTACCATCATGCCACTTCAATCCATCACGAAGTTTGAACTTCCATGTTTTCAGGTCACTGGAAGATGTCCAACTTTCCGCCATTTGCGGACGCGGCGTCAGATTCTCGTCAAGTGCGAACAATGTGTCATAAATCATGTAACCGTGACTGCGCGTGACGTAGGCGGTGCTGGTAACCGGGTCAAGGCTGGTCAGCCGGGCATGGGAAGCCACAACCAGCTTATCCGCGCAGCCTGCGAGCAGCACCGAGGCAGCTATGGCAGATAAGGTGAACAGTTTTTTGTGAATCACGGTGGCCTCCTGAGCCCTGTACGAAAGACCGCCTGATGGCGCTCCAAAAGTTTTCTTTCAATATAAATACTCTCTTTCCTCTCCCACCGCTTGATCCGGATCAAAATTTCTAGCCAGGCAATAAAAACAACAAGCACATGACAAAGATCAATTCTTGTTCTTGGGCACCCGTATAATGTCCAACTTATCTACTCATCCCCTCGGCATTACGCCTTATTAGGCAAACATCATGTCAAACCACATCCCGCCGGCGGGCGAATCCGCAAGCCGCCTGCGTTTCTATGGCGACGAGTTTGTTTTTGATGTTGTTTCGGGAATGTTTTTCCGACTCAACCCTGCAGCCAGTTACATGCTGCGAGCGATCGATTCTGGTGCAAGCCCGAGCGAACTACCGCAACTGCTCGTCCAGCGTTACGGCCTCGATAACGCAACGGCAACCCGTGACGCTCAACTGTTTATCAACAATCTTGCGGCAATGGAGCCGCTCGATCGGCTTTTCGACGCCAAGGCGGGCAAATCATGACCAGCGTCGCCATCACCGGCCTTCATCGTGGCAACAATCCGCAACCTGGAGCAGCTGTAGCTGCCGGGCTGCGTCGGAGCTTTCCGGACGTCCGGATCATCGGACTGTCCTACGACCCCCTTGAGAGCGGGCTGTACTGCCACGACCTTGGGCGTCCTGACGCGGCCTACCTGATCCCGTTTCCCGGCGCTGGTGCCAAGGCCACGCTGGATCGGCTGGACGAAATACTCGCATCCGAGCCGATCGACTACATCATCCCCTGCCTGGACTCGGAGCTGGACAACTACATCGAGCTACAGCCGGAGCTAAGTAAAAGAGGGATCGGCTGCCTGTTGCCAACCAAGCGGGCGCTGGATGATCGCGCCAAGGCGAACCTCTACGATTTCTGCAGCTCCCTCGGCGTGCCGACTCCCCGCACGCTGGCAGCAAACGATCCCGATACGCTTGCCGCGCTGGCCTGGCAGCTCGGTTACCCGGTGTATGTGAAGGGCCGCTTCTACGAGGCGCACTTGGCGACGACGCCGAAAGAGCTATACGAAGCGTTCGACGAGATCATCCGCGTCTGGGGCGCACCGGTGTTGGTGCAGGAGATGGTCGTCGGCGAGGAATACGACATCGTCGGCCTTGGCGACGGCCAGGGTGGGCTGATCGCTTCCTGCTCGATTCGCAAGATGCTGCGCACCTCGGCGGGCAAGGGCTTTGCCGGCGTCGTGATTGCCGATCCCGAGCTGGACGAGCTGGTCGCCCGCTTTATCGGCGCGCTGCGCTGGGCTGGTCCGTTCGAGCTGGAGTTCATCAAGGTGCCCGGCAAGCCCCACGCATTGTTCGAAATGAATCCCCGGTTTCCGGCATGGGTGGATTTCCCGTCCCAGATCGGCTGCAACCTGCCCGCTCGGTTGCTGGAACAGCTCCAGAATCTCCCACCTCAGCCGCTAACCAGCTGTAAGCCGGGACAGATGTTCATACGCCATAGCATCGATGTCGTGACCGATATCGCCGACGTCGCCCAGATGACCATTACCGGCGAGCGCGCCGGCGTCTCGGCCGACAGCCAGCCAACCTCAAGGTGATCACGTGAGCCAGAATTACTCCCAACCCATGATCAGTGGCGAGCTTGGCAGCAATAACCCAAACGCTGCAGTGGACCGCAATTACTATGCACGGGGCATGCACGTTCCTGCACTCTTCGAGATCGACGGCAACCCCATTCCGGCCCTGGTCGCAGAGTTCGGTTCACCCTTGTTCGTATTTTCCGAACACACGCTGCGCAACAAGGCCCGTCATGCCCGCGAAGCGTTCAAGCGGCGCTATCCGAAAACCAGCTTCGCCTGGTCGTTCAAGACCAACAGCCTCAACAGCATCTGCTGCATCCTGCGTCAGGAGGGCTGGATTGCCGAAGTGGTTTCGGACTTCGAGTATGAAAAGGCTCGAGCGCTGGGCTTTGCGGGCTCGGAGATCGTCTTCAACGGTCCCTACAAGCCGCGCCACATACTCGAGCGCGCGATTGAGGAAGGCGCGCTGCTGCACATCGACAACTGGGACGAGCTCAACCTGATCGAGGAGCTGACGAAGGGCCGCAAACAGCCGCTGGATGTCGGCATCAGGGTTTGGCTGGATGCGGGCATCCGACCTGTGTGGTCCAAGTTCGGCTTCGCCTTGGCCAATGGCGAGGCCGAACGAGCCGCCGCGCGCATCGTGAAGAATCCCGGGCTGCGGCTGCACACTCTGCATACGCATATCGGTACCTACATCCTGGCACCGGAAGCCTACCGCAACGCTACGCAAAAGCTGCTGGCGCTGCGCGACGCCATCCATGAACACCATCATCACCTGGTCGAGTGTCTGGACCTCGGCGGCGGTTTCCCTTCCAACAGTCTGCTGCATGGCATGGCCGGACCGGCCGAACAGGTGGTGCCGCCGATCGAGGCCTACGCTGATGCCATCACCGAAGTGTTGAACAGACTGCCGGAGAAAAAACGACCTCTGCTGCGTCTGGAGTCCGGCCGCCACATCGTCGACGAGGCAGGCTATCTGCTGACCAGCATCGTGGCGGTCAAGGGTATGCATCGCTCCCGCGTCGAGGCGGAAAGCCTCTCCGCACGGGACTACAAAGAGCAGCTGATCCTCGGCGAAGACCCGAAGGTCAGTTACATCGCCGACGCCGGCATCAACCTGCTCTATACCGCAGCCTGGTACCGCTTCGATGTCCGCCCATCTCGCCTGATCGCGGCTGCGCCCGTGCCGTCGCGCATCTACGGCTCGCTGTGCATGGCCATCGACGTCATCCGCGAACAGGTGGACCTGCCGCCGCTCGAAATCGGCGATGTGCTCAGTGTTCATCCGGTCGGCGCCTACAACGTCGGCCAGTCGATGCAGTTCATCGCCTATCGGCCGGCGATCGTACTGATCGACGAGAACGGCATGCCTGAGCTGATCAAACCTGCCGAATCGCTCGACGATGTACAGCGCCTGGAGCGCCTGCCCGCAAGACTGGCGGTTACGTGATGGACAGCGACTACTCCGCGAGTGAACCGAAACGCGCGTCAATGCGCGCCGCCCATCGCTTCACCACACCGCTGATCTCCATTCTCGGCCCTGCCCTAGGTGGGGCCTTCATGATCCCGCACCCGTGGATCGGTGCGCTGCTCTGGCTGGGCCTGTTCCAGAACCTGCGCTTTGCCGCTTTCGCGCTGTTCGGCGCTGTACTGGCTGAGAGCATCCTGCGGCTGTTCCAGATCCGCGATCACTCCGCCGCCGAAGGCAACCTCAAGGCCAACGCCCTGCTCTCAGCAGTGGCCGCATCCTGGCTCACCGAACATTCCGGGCTCGCCGTTGAAGCGCAGGTTCTGGTGGTGACCTGTACCGTCACCGCCACGACGATACTGGCGATGGCAACCCTACGCCCACTCCTCAAAGCAGGGCTGCCACCGTTGGTGGTCGCCTACTGCATGGTATCGGTGTTTCTCTTCGCCATTTTCCCGCACTGGACCCTCTCCTCTATGGCAGAGATGCAGTGGTGGCCGGTGCCCGAAACACCCCAGCAATGGCTGATCACCTATTTCCGCACATTGGGTGCCCTACTGTTCTCGCCGACCCTGGGCGTAGGCACCATCATCGCGCTGGCGATCCTGCTCTGGTCGCGCCTGGCATTCGTAGCCGGCACGCTCGGTTGGGTCGCCGGGATCATCACGGCCGTCCAGCTCAATCAGCTGGGCGTGGTGTTCTACTGGATGCCAACGGCCTACAACTTCTTTCTGGCTGGTGCCGCCCTGGGCGCCATCTTCCTGGTTCCCAGCCGTATCAGCCTGCCCCTGGCAGCGCTCGGCGGAGCCGCAGCCGCATTACTGGCGGCGGGCTTTCAGCATCTGTCGCCATACACCGCGGTCGGTTACCTGCCGCTGGCATCCGCCCTGACGATCTGGATTGCGCTTAGCGCTGTGGGTGTCACCGAAAACTTTCTCGTACGGCGCAATCGAACCATGCACCTGCCGCCGGAAGCGGCCTGGCAGCGTTTGGACTACTGGTCGCGCCGCAGCGGCAGCGGGCCCTTCCTCATCGTGCCGCTATGCGGTAGATCGCGCATCACCCAAGGCGAAGACGGCCTGCTCAGCCACGTCGGCCCCTGGCGTCACGCGCTGGACTTCCAACCGCTACCGGCGGTCGAGCCAGGCCTGTACGACGGCATGGTCATGGCACCAGCGTCCGGCTATGTCGAGCGTATTCATGACGGAGTCAGCGATAACCCGATGGGCATCTGCAACTACGCCGATAATTGGGGCAACTTCGTGATGATCCGCCTCGACCAGGGTGGCTGGGCATTGCTGGCGCACCTGCAGCAGGGCTCCATCCTGGTGAGTCCAGGCTCACGAGTCGAGGTCGGAGCCTTCATTGCCCGGATGGGAAACTCCGGGCGCTCGCCGACCCCACACGTGCATCTGCAGTGCCAGCGAACCGCTGACCCGAGCGGACCGACCAAGCCGTTTCAGCTAGCAAACTTCCTCTCGGCACCAGACGTCAGCCAGCCGTTCCAGCATTGGCATGCGGCGACGATGCCATCGCAAGGCAGCCTGATTTCGCCCGCCCCGGCCAACCCCGCCGTCCAGTCGCTGCTGGCCAGCGCCGCGCCGGGTATCGCCGTATGGAGCATCGAAACGGAGGGAACGGTGCCCAATATCCTCGGCCATCAGGGCGATACCGAGCGAGTGAGCGTCACGCTGGATGCCGCCGGTCAGCACCTGCTGCGCAGCGATAGCGGCGGCATGATAACCGTGCATCTGTCACCAGACGCCTGGCGTGTCGGTGAGGTACAGAAGAATTGCTCCGCCTTGCTCTGGCTGCTCGCTCTGGCAGTGCCCTCGGTGCCCTACGCCGCCACGCCGGGGATGAAATGGGATGATCTCGCGCCGTTGCTGGCATCACGCCTGCGCGGCAGCCTGCCGCTGTTTCTCGCGCCCTATCGTTCCAAGCCCTTCGTGCGAGTTCGCTGTCATTGCGTCACAGCACCGGACGGCGAAGGGCACGGTCTGAGCATCGTCAGCGAGACAAGCGGCTCGCTGACCTGGCTGCCGACACGCTTGCAATGTCGTCTGGACCGTCTGTGCGGCCCTGTATTTCTGCAGGCCGACTTTCCCCATGGGCGGATCACCTACACGCTGGTCTCGTTCGAGCCAGGCTTGCCATTCGGTCGCTGAGTGCGTGACCAGCGCTCAGTTGACGAGCGCTACGTCACGGCCGCTTCGCGCCGCATAAGCCAGCTGCTGTTCCCGGGTCAGGTTGCCGAGCAGGAAGCGCAGCATGCGGGTCCGGCTATCCACGGTCGCTGCCGGGTCGCCGCCAACCCGTTTGCCCTGGAAGCTCTGCGGCGGTATATCCAGATCGAACGAGTGTGCCGCATCCGGATAGACCTTTACCTCCAGCGCCGCGCCTTCGCCGCGCACGCCCTGACACTCCCGTGCCGGCACCCAGTTGTCCTTGCCTCCGGCCAGAATCAATAGCGGCGCACTCAACGCCACACTGGAGCGTCCCAGTTCACCGCACCAGGGGTAGTAGGCCACCACACCGCGAAAGGCTGTTTGGCCATCACCATAATTCTTCGGTGCTGACGCTTTCGCTGCTCGAATGGCGACCGCGCCGCCGTTGCTCTGTCCCATCAAAAATATGTTATCCGCCGCAACGTAATCCTGCTGAGCCAGATAGGCCAAAGCGTCATAAGCGTCGTTCGTGCGATATGTAAGCGCCTTGAACAAGGCTGGATTATTCGAACACAACTTGCCACCGCCAAAGTTGCGAGGTCCAAAACTATCAAGGTTCAACACAACGAAACCCTGATTACGCAGAAACTCGGCATGTGTCTGTAGACCATGACGCACCGGCGCCTGCCAGCCACCACAGCCGTGCATCAGCACAATGGCAGGAAAAGGCCCCGTACCGTCCGGCACGAACAACTCGCCCTGCAGAGATAGCGCCTTCGCTGTATGCGGGTCGCTGGCCTTGAGTGTTACCGCACTGTATGCCTGCGCCACGAGTGGAAAAGCGAAGGCCAGCGTAAGAGCACAAGCAGAGCGAGCCAAGCGGATCATTGCGGTCATACTTTCACTCCGAGCTATAGCGGATACATATTACAATTATATCAAAATTCGCCAAATCAAATTTTCAAAGAATAAACAACAGAAAATTCAGCGTTTAATTTTTAATTATCTCACCGATATAAAAAAGCCCCTACACCCAGTAGCTATTTAAGCAACCTCTTTAATAACGATCCAAACTATCTGTCAGCGCTCATCATCACCGCGCCTTCAGCTCCTACTTTCGTACAGCAACCATTGAGGCATGGTCACACCCCGCGCCACTCGCTACGGTCGACTTCTTCCGGCGAGGCGCCGGACGGTAGTGCGGCAGGCGCAGGTTGCTGCCGATAGAGCTTTAGTTCGATAGACGATACGCGACGCCGCGCCAGCCCGCCGCCCAGCATGAGAGTGATGACCATGTCCCTGTTTTCCCGTCTCAAGGCCGGCACTGGTGCCGGCGAAGGTGTTCTCAGTCTGCATGTCAGTGCTCGGCAGCTGGCGGCGGAACTGGCCGGACTGCGCTTCGAACCTACCTATATCGCAGGCTTCGTCTCGCCCCACGTCGAGATTGATGCGGTCGCGCAGCAACTGCGTCAGCGTTTCGGGCACGCGACGATAAGCCTGTGCAGTACCGCTGGCGAACTGTCCAGCCAGAACAGGCAGCTGTACTGCACCACTAGCGGACAGTGGGACGGGGTGGTGCTGCAGCTGTTCGACGCCAGCGTGATCGCCAGCGCCGAAGTCGTGCACGTACCACTGGGCAGTGAGGACATCCGTGGCGATGGCCAGCGCCTGCCGATGGCTGAACGCATCGCGCGCCTTACCGCCTCGATCAAACGCCTGCAGGTATCGATGAAGATCGATTACCGCGACACCCTGGCGAACATCTTCTTCGACGGCCTTTCGGCCTCCGAATCCTTTTTCATGGAGGCGCTGTACGAATCCGGGCGCTTCCCCTGCCTGTTCGTCGGCGGCTCAGCCGGTGGCAAGCTGGATTTTCAGAAGACCCAGCTGCATGACGGCAAACGCAGCTACCAGAACCACGCGCTGATCGTCTTTCTCAAGTGCGCGCGGGACGTACGCTTCGGCGTGTTCAAGAGCCAGAACTTCGAGCCGACGCCGCTCAGCCTGAGCGTGCTCAGCGCCTCCCTGGAAGACCGTTACATCAGCCAGGTGGTCGACGCTCGCGGCAACATCCGCACCATGGTCCAGGCGCTGTGCGAGGCGCTCAAGTGCGCGCCGCAGGAGCTGGAGCAGCGGCTCGCCGACTATTCCTTCGCCATCCGCGTCGGCGAGGAGGTGTTCGTCCGTTCGATTTCGCAGATCGACTTCGCCAACGAACGGGTCCACCTGTTCTGCGACGTGGCCCCGGGTGAGGAGCTGATCATGGTCAAGCGCACACCGCTGGCCGAAGCTACCCGCCGCGACTACCAGCAGTTCATGCGCAACAAGCCCGGCAAGCCGCTGGTGGGCATCCTCAACGACTGCATCCTGCGCCGGCTGAACAACGAGCAGGCACTCGGCGGTATGGACCCGGTGTTCGATGACGTGCCGGTAGCCGGTTACTCGACCTTCGGCGAGATCCTCGGCCTCAACCTCAACCAGACCCTGACGGCGGTGTTCTTCTTCCGCACCAACAGCAAGGAAGAGTTCCACGACGAGTACACCGACAACTTCATCGCCTACCACGGCGAGTTCAAGGCGTTCTTCCTGCGCCGGCAGATCAAGAAGCTGACTGGCCTCAGCCAGGTGGTGGTCAAGCAGATCGAGCAGTTCAAGCGCCAGGACTACAGCAGCGCGGTGGACATCAACGGCCTCGACGAACACATCCGCCCGGTGTTCCGTGGCCTGGCCGACCTTGGCCAGGTGCTGTCCCAGGCCGACCATGAACGGCAGTCCATGTCCGAGCAGCTGAGCCAATGCGCCAACGAGTTGCACGGTTCGATGGACGACCTGACCCTGAACATCAACCAGCAGGGCACCGTCATCGAACAGGCCGGCAGTTCGGTCAAGCAGATGGTTCACCAGGCCGATGAGGTGGTCAGCAGCGCCCGCGACCTGGCGCAGTCGAGCCAGCGCATCCAGTCGGTGGTGCAGACCATCCAGCAGATCGCCGGGCAGACCAACCTGCTGGCGCTCAATGCGGCGATCGAGGCGGCGCGCGCCGGCGAGCAAGGCCGCGGTTTCGCCGTGGTGGCCGACGAGGTGCGCAAACTGGCCGAGATCACCGGTAAGAACGCCGAGGAGATTGGCACCGATATCGACCGCCTGGCCAGCGAGATTCGGGCGGTGGCGCAACACATCGAGACCCAGTCGGCTGGCGTCGGCTCGCTGACCGGGCTGCTCGATGCACTGGAGAACTCGAGCAACCTCACCGCTGGCACCTCACGCCAGACCAAGGGCGTCGCCGACCGGCTGATCGGCCTGACCGCGCGCTGAGGCGCTTCGCCGATGGTTAGCGCGTCAGGCGCGCGCGAACCTCTGCGTAGGGATAAGCCTCCAGCGAGGCGAAACCGGGGATCTGTCGCGCCTTGAGCTTGGTGAACACCGGCACGCTGATGCCGCAGAGAAAGCGCGTCAAGCATTCGGTGCTGGGCGCATCGCCTTGTAGCTGCGTGTAGCGCTGACTGAATTCGACGCAGTGGCCGGCCAGGTCCGTTTGATCCAGTGGCGCCAGCGTCGGCGGTTCCGGCAGTTGCGCGACCTGTCCACGACAGACCGAGCAATGCCCGCAGTGCTGTGGTGCCTGGCGATCACCGAAATAGGCGGCCAGCCGCTGGCTCAGGCATTCGGCGGATTCGAACAGCGCCAGCATGTTGTCGATGCGGGTGATTTCACTGGCTTCGTGCTGCTTGAAATAGGCGTGCAGCTCGTCGCTCAGAGCTTCGGCATCGAAGCCCGTGTCGAGCAGCGCATAGACCTCGGTCATCTGCTTGCTCTCCAGCTCGATCCAGCCCTTTTCCTGGAAGTACTCCAGTGCCTTGACCACCCGCGCGCGGTCGGCGCCGTGCTGCTGATAGAGCGCGTCGAAATCCAGAGTGCACCAGGTCCGTGCCCGCGCTGAGCTGTGCACGATGGCCTCGACGAACTGCCGCCGCTCGCCTTCGAATTTCGCCACCAGCACCTCGGGTTCGAGCAGGTACTTGAAGCGGTACTCGGCGAAATAGGCGAAGCGTGGCGCGATGATGCCGCGCAGCTCCAGCTGCACCAGCAGGGTTTTCAGCGGCAGCTGGCGGATGTTGCTCTGGTCCGATAGCTGGTTGAGCATCAGCTCCCACTGTCCGCCTGAGCCCGCCTGCAGCAGCTCGTCGAGTACGCAGCGGATGCCCTTGCGCTCCGGCGTATCGCCGTAGACGAAGTTCTGCAGCACGCTGAGGCTGTCGCGGTTGGCCAGCACCAGGCAGTCCGATGGCTTGCCATCGCGCCCGGCTCGACCGATCTCCTGACTGTAATTCTCCACCGACTTGGGCAGGTCGTAGTGCACCACGTTGCGGATGTCCGCCTTGTCGATGCCCATGCCGAAGGCGATGGTGGCGACGATGCAGTTCAGCTCGCCGGCCATGAAGCGGCGCTGGATCGCCTCACGCAACTCATGGGCCATGCCGGCGTGGTAGGCGCTGGCCGGGAAGCCGCGCTGCGCCAGATGCTCGGCAACCTGCTCGGCGGTCTTCTGCTGGGTGACGTAGACGATGGTCGGCTGACCACCCTTGTCGGCCAGCCATTCCACCAGCCGGCGCTGCTTGTTTAAGCCGCTGACCGGCTCCACCAGCAGATTGAGGTTGGGCCGGTAGAAGCCAGTAGTCACGACGTCGTCCGCCGCAATCGAGAATTTGGCCTGCATATCGGCGATCACCGGCGGCGTCGCCGTGGCGGTCAGCAGCAGCACTTGGGGAATGTTGAACTGACGCTGGTAGTCGGGAAGCTTGAGGTAATCCGGGCGGAAGTTGTGCCCCCACTCGGAGATGCAGTGCGCCTCGTCCACTACCAGCAGCGAGATCGGCACCTGGCTGATGAAGTTACGGAAGCGTTCGTTCTTCAGTCGCTCCACCGAAATCATCAGGATCTTCAGTTCACCGGACTTGGCCCGGGCCATGGTCTCGCTGGCCTGCTCGCGGCTCTGCGCCGAGTCGATGCTGCCGGCGGCAATGCCGTTCCGGTGCAGAAAGGCCAGCTGGTCCTGCATCAGTGCCAACAAGGGTGAGACCACCAGGGTCAGATGCGGCAACAGCAGCGCCGGCAGCTGGTAGCACAGGGATTTTCCGGAGCCGGTAGGAAAGATCGCGGCCACCGAACGGCCGGCCACCACAGCGCGAATGGCCTGCTCCTGGCCGGTACGGAAGCGGTCGTAGCCGAATGTCTGGACGAGGGTCTGCTCGATCATGCTGAGTCACTCCTTTGACTGGAGGCCGGAAGGTAGCAAAAGGAGGGAGACGGTACTGCAAAGCGGCGGGCAGGTGTGGCCGCTCATCGATAAAGCGCGGCCAAGCATGGGCCGGGTTCAAGAAAGACAGTCAACAAGCGAAACGGCCAACCATTTCAGTCAATCGGCGGGATTGGAATCGGCAATTACCGTTAGCGGCCTATCTACTTCTACGATTGGCGCGCTCCTGAGAACAAGCACAAGCGTCGCCGGGTCAGGTGATCCGACACGCGAACAGGACGGACCTATGAACTAGAACAGGATGCCCTCGCCATGCGCGCAACCCTTATTGCCACTGCCCTTCTGTTTTCCTCTCTGGCCCAGGCTGACGAAGCCAAGGCTCAGCCCTACACCTACGGCACCCAGCTGGATGTCGCCTCGGTACTGTCGGTGAAGATAAAGCCGACCCCCTACTGCGAGGTGACCGACGCGGTGATGACCTATCGTGACTCGGCCGGTGCCGAACGCAAGCTGGCCTACCGGACGCTGTCCGAAGCGTGCAAATACCAGAACTGAGCGCCAGCAGAGCAACGAAAACACGGCGGGGCTGAGCGCGAGCGACGCGCCCGGCCTACCGCCAACGCGTGCTGCGAATCGAGAACGTGTCAGAAGCGATCGCGGATCACCACCTCGTCGAATGGCAGCTTGCCGATACGCGGCTTGGGCTCGGCAGCACGCTTGCCCACCGCGACCATCATGGCGATCACATGGCTGTCCGGCAGGTTGATCAGCTTTGCTACCGCATCGAAATCGAAACCGTCCATGGGGCAGGAATCCAGGCCTTTGCCGCGAGCGGCAAGCATCAAGGTCTGCGCCATCAGCCCGCAGCTGCGCATGGTTTCGTCACGCTGGACCTGGGGCTTACCACGGTAATAGGCGTCGATGGCGCCGGCCATGAAATCCTGCACCTCGCTTGGCGCACCGTCCCAGACGCGGCGGACATCCTTTTCCCAGCTATCGATCTGGGCGCAGATCACCACCAGCATCGAGGCATCGGTCATCTGCGCCTGGTTCCAGCCCACCTGGCGGATCTGCGCACGCAAGGCCGGGTCGCTGACTTCGACCAGTCGTACGTGTTGCAGGTTGAAGGCAGACGGTGCCAGCAGCGCCAGCTGCAGCAGCTCGTCCTTTTCTTCACGGCTGAGCTGAAAGCTCGGGTCGTAGGCCTTGACGGCGCGACGGCTGCGGATGGCTTCTTCGGTATTCATGGCGGTGCCCCTCATAGGAAAACAGTGGCGCCATGCTAAGGGTGCCAATCGATCGAATCCATGCGCCTAAACCGATAAGAATCATCGACCCATTTGATGCGAGTCGCACTTGGCGCAAACGAAAAAGCCGCCCAAAGGCGGCTTTTTCGATGACCCTGCAGGCAGCTTAGAGCTGCGGGCCGGCGTTGCGGATGGCGTCGGAGACGTCGAACTTCTTGAAGTTCTCTACGAACTTCGCTGCCAGTTCCTTTGCCGCCTGATCGTAGGCGCTCTTGTCGGCCCAGGTGTTACGCGGGTTCAGCAGCTGGGTGTCGACGCCGGCGACGGCCTTCGGCACGTCCAGGTTGATGATCGGCAGATGCTCGGTCTCGGCACCGATCAGCGCACCGCTCTGGATCGCAGCGATCACCGCACGGGTGGTCGGGATGTTGAAGCGCTTGCCAACGCCGTAGCCGCCGCCAGTCCAGCCGGTATTGACCAGGTAGACCTTGGAGCCGAAGCCATTGATGCGCTTGATCAGCAGCTCGGCATACTCGCCAGCCGGACGCGGGAAGAACGGCGCGCCGAAGCAGGTGGAGAAGGTCGATTTGATGCCGCTGCCCGAACCCATCTCGGTGGAACCGACCAGCGCGGTGTAACCGGAGAGGAAGTGGTAGGCGGCCTGCTCGTTGTTCAGGATCGACACCGGCGGCAGTACGCCGGTCAGGTCGCAGGTCAGGAAGATCACCGCATTCGGCTCGCCACCGAGGTTCTTCTCGGAACGCTTCTCGACGTGCTGCAGCGGGTACGCGGCGCGGCTGTTCTGGGTCAGGCTGGCGTCGGCGTAGTCCGGCAGACGGGTACGCTCGTCGAGCACCACGTTCTCCAGCACGGCGCCGAACTTGATGGCTTTCCAGATCACCGGCTCGTTCTTCTCGGACAGGTCGATGCACTTGGCGTAGCACCCCCCCTCGATGTTGAACACGCGGCCAACGCCCCAGCCGTGCTCGTCGTCACCGATCAGGTAGCGGCTTTCGTCCGCCGACAGGGTGGTCTTGCCGGTGCCGGACAGACCGAAGAACAGGGTGGTGTCGCCGTCTTCGCCGATGTTGGCCGCACAGTGCATCGGCAGCACGTCGACGTCCGGCAGTAGGAAGTTCTGCACGGAGAACATGGCTTTCTTCATTTCACCGGCGTACTGCATGCCGGCGATCAGCACCTTCTTCTCAGCAAAGTTGATGATCACGCAGCCATCGGAATTGGTGCCATCACGCTCGGGTACGCACTGAAAGAACGGTGCATTGAGGATACGCCACTCGCTCAGGCCCGCCTGATTGAACTGCTCGGGGGTGATGAACAGGCAGCGACCGAACAGGTTGTGCCAGGCAGTCTCGGTGGTCATCTTGACCGGCAGGTAGTGCTCGGGATCGGCGCCGACATGAACATGGGAAACGAAGCTGTCACGCTCGCCAAGATAGGCTTCAACGCGATTCCACAGCGCTTCGAAGTTGCCAGCAGGGAACGGACGGTTGATCGGGCCCCAGGCAATCTGGTGCTGGGTGCTGGGCTCCTCGACGATAAAGCGGTCAGCCGGAGAACGACCCGTGCGGTGCCCGGTCTTCACCACCAGAGAGCCATTGGCGGACAGTTCGCCCTCTCCGCGCTTGACGGCTTCTTCAATCAGTTGAGCGGTGCTGATGTCGGTGTACACGGCGTTGGTGGCTTGCGTCATGAGTGTTCCCGTCGGCCCTGGGCCGATTCCTCCATGCTGTTGTAGCCCGCCAAAGAGCGAACTACATCGAAAAAAGTGCGCGCGATTATGCCAGATAATGCGCCGCGCTGGGTATGAGGCCGTGATGGCCAAATAGTTCATTGCCTGCCTACCGATCCATCCCCGCCTCATCCCTCACCGTATCGACGCTCAACGGCAAGCTGCCGCGCAGCTCACGACGCTCAGTGGCGGGTATCCGATGGGCTGTCGCTGCCGCCGCCAGCGAATAGCTGGGCGACATCGGCGGCGTCATAGGTGTATTTCTCGTTGCAGAACTGGCAATCGATGCTAACCGCACCGCCCTGCTCGGCCACCAGCTTCTGCGCATCCTCCTCGCCGAGGCTGATCAGCGCACGGGCCGAACGCTCGCGCGAACAGCTACAGCGGAAACGGATCGGCAGCGCATCGAACAGGCGCAGCTGTTCCTGATGATAGAGGCGATGCAGCAGCGTTTCGCTGTCCAGGCCCAGCAGTTCTTCCGCGGTCAGGGTATCGGCCAGGGTCCGCAAGTGCTCCCAGCTGGCGTCGCGCTCCTCGGCATCCTTGATGCGATCGGCCGGCAGCTGCTGCAATAGCAGTCCACAGGCGCGGCGGCTGTCAGCGTTCAGCCAGAAACGCGTCGGCAGCTGTTCGGAGGCCGCGAAGTAATCGGTCAGACAGGCCGCCAGGTTGACCCCGTCGAGGCCGACGATGCCCTGATAGCGCTGACCATTGGCCGGATCGACGGTAATCGCCAGCATGCCTTCGGGCATCAGCTCGCCCAGGGTTGCGCCTGGATGGATCTGCTCGGCGTGATAGCGCGCGATGCCACGCACTTCGCGTGCACTGGAGCACTCGACCATGAGCAGCGGAACGGCGCCGCTGGAACGCGCCTGGAGAATCAGCAGTCCATCGAACTTAAGCGTACCGACCAGCAGCGCCGCAGCCGCCAGCAGCTCGCCGAGCAGTTGCGCGACCGGTTCGGGATAGCTGTGCTTGGCCAGTACGTGCTGGTAGCTTTCCTCGAGCGTGGCAATCTCGCCGCGAACATCGGAATCATCGAAGAGAAAACGCTGGGTTTGATCGGGCATGCTGAACGCTCGTACCTAGAATTAATGGCGCATTCTAGAGCCAGCTTCGATCACCTCCAAGGTCAAGCCCACCCTGCGCCAATATGGGCCCCTTATCTCCTTATAGGACGACCCGACACCAAGCAACCCAGAACTTACCAGCCTTGTCAACAAAAAGGCGCCACAAGTGCGTCACTTAAAGGCTACCAGCGCACAAAATACAATCATCATGGCTTCTGGCCAGTGATATTGTTTTGATGTCAAACATTGGCGTCCAAGGTGCATCATGGAAGTTAGCGTCTTTGGTTCTGGTTATGTGGGCCTCGTTCAAGCTGCCGTTCTGGCTGATGTAGGTCACCAAGTCATATGTGTGGACATAGACGACCGGAAAATAGTTCAGCTGCGGCAGGGCATTCCTTCTATCCATGAGCCAGGTCTAGCCGCTTTGCTCGAGGAGAACATCAAGGCTGGGCGCTTACATTTCACCACCCAAGCAAGCGATGCCGTAGCCCACGGAAAAGTGATCTTCATCGCCGTGGGCACACCGCCGAATGAAGACGGCTCTGCGGACCTGCAACACGTCCTAAGTGTTGCCCGCCAGATCGCAGGGATGATGGAGCAAGACCGCACCCTTGTGATCAAGTCCACCGTACCGGTTGGCACTGCAGACAAGGTCAGAATGGAAACACGCGCAACGCTCGATGCGCGCGATAAAACTCATCTGAACGCTTACGTCGTGTCCAACCCCGAATTCCTGAAGGAAGGCAGCGCAGTCGCCGACTGCAGCCGCCCCGACCGCATCATCATCGGTAGCCAGGACCCGATCGCTCAGGCGCAAATGGCCGAGCTGTACGCGCCATTCAACCGCAACCACGAACGCACCACCTACATGGACAACCGCAGCGCCGAGTTGGTCAAGTACGCGGCCAACGCGATGCTCGCCACCCGCATCAGCTTTATGAACGAGCTGGCCAGCCTGGCGGAAAGCCTAGGCGTGGACATCGAGGCGGTACGAAAGGGTATCGGCTCTGATCCAAGAATCGGTTATCACTTCATTTATCCCGGATGTGGCTTCGGCGGTTCGTGCTTCCCGAAGGACCTGAAGGCTCTGATCCATACCGCGGAAGAAAACGGAATCGAGCCACGTCTGCTCAGGACTGTCACGCGGATCAACGACGATCAGCGGCAGCTCCTTCTGCACAAACTAAAAGCCCAATTTCCCGAAGGGCTGGCCGGTAAATCTATCGCGGTCTGGGGTCTGGCGTTCAAACCCAATACCGACGATATGCGCGAAGCACCGAGTCGCTATCTCATGGAAGCGCTCTGGGCAGAAGGCGCCCGCGTGCGCGCCTTCGATCCGGAGGCCATGACTGAGTGCCGCCGCATCTACGGCTACAGGAATGACCTCGAACTTTGCGCAACCCGGGATGACACCTTGCAGGATGCCGATGCTCTCGTGATCTGCACCGAGTGGAAGGCGTTTCGTGTAGTCGATTTTGACGAGCTGAGGAAAAAGCTTCGCGCGCGACTGGTTATCGACGGCCGCAACCTGTTCAACCCACAGCAGCTGGCACGCGCCGGGCTGCATTACATCGGCATTGGCTTACCCTATATCCGCCCTTCGAGCGCATCGGTCCCAGCATGAAGACGTTAGTTACTGGAGCGGCCGGGTTCATAGGCGCGCATACCACTCTGCGCCTGCTGCGAGAGGGCCATGAGGTTATCGGTCTGGATAACTTCAACGATTATTATGACCCGCAGCTAAAGGAAGCACGGGTGCGGTGGGTGCAGGAAGCAGCTGGCGACTTCCCGCTGTACCGTATCGATGTCGAAGACCACGACGAACTCGAACGGCTTTTTGCCAAGCATCGTCCGGACGCAGTCATCCACCTCGCTGCCCAGGCGGGCGTGCGCTATTCGCTGGACAACCCGCGCGCTTATCTGGATAGCAACCTTGCAGGGTTCCTAAACCTGTTGGAGGCCTGCCGCCGCCATCCAGTGCAACATCTGATCTTCGCGTCGTCCAGCTCGGTATACGGCGCCAACCACTGCACGCCTTACTCCGAGCGGCACAATACCGACCACCCTTTGTCGCTGTACGCCGCCAGCAAGAAGGCCAACGAAGCGATGGCACACAGCTACAGCCACCTGTTCGGCATCCCCGCAACCGGCCTGCGCTTCTTCACGGTATATGGCCCCTGGGGCCGGCCAGACATGTCACCCATGCTGTTCGCCAGTGCTATCAGCCATGGACAGCCATTGAAGCTTTTCAACCACGGCGAACATCAGCGGGACTTTACCTACATCGACGACATCGTCGAAAGCCTGGTGCGCCTGCTGCCGCAACCACCTAGTGCCAATCAATACTGGAATCACGGGGACCCTGACCCTTCGACCAGCGCGGCGCCTTGGCGCCTCTACAACATCGGCGGCAACCGCCCTGTTCATCTACGCGTCTACGTCGACACCCTGGCCCGTCTGCTGGGCCTGCAGGCCCAGCTGCAGTTGCTGCCATTGCAACCAGGTGACGTGATCAATACCTGTGCGGACGCCAGTGCACTGGAAGAGGCTATCGGCTTCACACCGCAAACCTCCCTGGATGAAGGGCTCGCACACTTCGTCGCATGGTTCCGTAGCTACTACCTTCGTCCGCTCAACATACCGGTAGTCAACGAACAAGCCTGCTCGCTCGAACCTAAAGGAGAGATAGCATGATGGAGACGCCTGCGGAGACATTGGTGCCTGACCCGAGCGCCCGAGAGGAGCTGCCGAGCTGGGAAAAGCGCCGTAGCCCGGCCCTGCGCGATAAAATCGACGCTGCCGTCCTGCTCCAGCAACGCGGCTGGCTTCTAGGTCGGCCTGGAGGGACCCCTTGGAGCCTTTCGCGCACCAAGCGCGTGACCGAAGCCCTATGTGCTGTCGTGATGTTGATCGTGCTGTCGCCGCTGCTGGTCATGGTTGCGGCGAGCATCAAGCTTACGAGCCAGGGACCAGTTTTTTTTATTCAGCAACGCACCGGCTTTCGCGGCCGCCGTTTCGGCATGGTCAAGTTCCGGACCATGGTCGTGAACGCCGAAGAGCTGAAAGAGAGCCTACGGCACCTGAACAAGCATGGTGCAGGCTCGGTCGACTTCAAGATCGACCGCGATCCTCGGGTGACCGCCATAGGGCAATGGCTTCGACGCTCCAGTCTCGATGAACTACCCAACCTACTCAACGTAGTACGCGGGGACATGCGCCTGGTGGGGCCACGCCCGACCTCATTCGACGCACATCGCTATCACAACCATCACCTGGGACGGCTAAGCATCTATCCCGGCATCACTGGGCTCTGGCAGATATCCGGCCGCAGTGAAATCGACTTCGATGACCGAGTTGCGCTTGATCTGGCCTATATCTCCCAACAAAGCCCCTGGCTCGACCTAAAAATCCTACTCAAAACCCCTTTCAAGGTCGTCAGCGGCCATGGAGCAAGCTAATGGACGGTTCACTCCCAACCATCCGTCTGGACGTCACCACTCCGAGCGAAATCAACATCGCCTCCACCGTGCTCGATCAACAGCAGCAGGTATTGCTATTGACCAGCGCCAATAAAGGCTGCGGTGTGACGACCAGTGCCATCACCATGGCTCACCAGCTTGCTTCTGCCTGTACCGGAAAGGTGCTACTGATTGATGCGAGCCTCTCGGCCAACAGCGTCACATGTCAGCTCGGTCTGCAAGAGCGTCCGGGCTTCCTGGACCTAGCGGCGGGTCACATAACTGCGCTGGATGATTGCCTGACGGAGCTGCCCGCCAATTCGTTCGACCTGCTGCCTCTGGGGCAGCGCAGCAGTGACAGCCGGGGGCTTTCGACTGAGCAGTTGCGGCAGCTTCTTGCACAGCTCAGCGAGCGCTACCGCTTCGTGGTGATTGATGGTGAAGCTGTCTACACCGGCGGCGACACGCTGACCATAGGTTCACTGGTCGACGGCGTCATCCTGGTGGTGCGCGCCGAAGAAACCCGCTGGGAAGTCGCCCAGGCCGCAGCGCCTGGCGCTGGCTGGTGCCAAATTGATGGGGAGCGTGTTCAACGCACGCAAGTACTACATGCCCAAATGGGTCTATGACCACCTCTGAGGCGCCATCATGAATTTCAAATCGGTACCCCTGCTTCTGGCTTTAGCCGGCTGCTCCAGCCCAGCAGTCCAGCACATGCCCGCGGAAATTGTGACGGCAGCCCCTTCCGACGCACTGCGCACTGAGGTGTTCACAATTGAAAAAACGCTGCGCCCTCAGGACGTTCTGGACTTGATCTTCTACATCGACCATACCAGCGTGCGGCCCTACCGCATCCAGCCTGGTGATCAGGTGGAGATCAACTTCCTCACCGCACCGGAGCTCAGCGGCACCAAACTGGTCATGCCCGACGGCACCATCGAGCTGCCTTATGTCGGTACGCTGGCAATCGCCGGCATGACAGCTTTGCAGGCCCAGGACAAGGTCATCGGTAGCTATCAGGCGATTCTCAAACGCCCCGTTGTATCGCTGTCGGTACCCCGTCCGCTTACCGCGGAAGAAAACCTCCGTCTGACGCTGAACCATCCCGCTACCGGACTGAGCCGAGAAATCACCGTGGGCTCGGACGGCCGCGCCATGTTTCCGCTCATCGGCGCTGTTGCGCTCCAGGGCATGACGCTCGCCCAACTCAACACCACCCTCAACGAGCGCTACGCCGCACATGCAGCCAACGTGCAAGTGGACGCGTTACTCAAGAGCACCAGCGCAAACGAGATATTTGTACTCGGTGAAGTGACCCAGCCTGGCGTGTATCCGATCCGTCGGCCGGTCTCGGTGCTTGAGGCGCTGACCCTGGCACATGGCGCCAACCCGCTGGCTCGCCTGGACTCGGTAGTGATCATGCGGCGCAAAGGCGACCAGATGGAAGCGCGACTGTACGACGTTGGCAAAGCACTTGACGCCTCGGCCGATACCTTTGCCTACCTGCAACCGGACGATTTGCTCTACGTGCCCAAGACCAAGCTTGCGCGGGCGGGGGAGATCAGCCGACAGGTTGCTGATGTGCTGCTGTTCAACGGAGTCGGCTTCGGCTTCTCATACCGGGTCGACAATAAGGATGACGACAATTGAACAGGTTGCAGGTCATGTCCCCGAAAGAAAATTATCTGCATGAGTTTCTGCGCATTTTCTTTGCCAACCGGCAGGTCATCAAACGGGTCTTCTTGGTATTCGCTGTTATCACGCTAATGATGCCGCTGCTGCTCAAGCAGACCTTCGACATCACAGCCGAAGTGTTGGTGCAATCCAAGAAGCTGCCCCAGAGCGATGCCAACACCGCGCTTAGCCAGGAGACGGACAAGTTCCTACCGCCGTCGCTGGCCGATATGGAAACGGAAAGCAACATTCTTCGTTCGCCCTCGTTGATGCGCGAAACGGTTCGCCAGCTGCATCAGGAAGGTGTGTACAGCCCGAGCCAAGGCATCCTTCATACATTGGCGCTAAATCCGCTGCGCACCTACGTCGCCAATCCACTGCGCGAGCATGTCATTAACCCCTTGCGAAGCGCCGTAGGGCTTGAGATCGATCCAGTGCGCGACGGTACCGTCGACGCCTTGACCGAGCAGGCGCGCGCCGCACTGACCGTCGAGACCCTGCCCGGATCCAACGTCATCTCGGTGAGCTACAGCTTTGCCGATCCCGAGCTGGGCACCAGGCTAGTCACCCGCTTATTGGAAAACTACCTCAAGAGTCGTCAGAACCTGCAGTCCAGCGACTTGCCCGAGTCCTTTTTCGAGCAGAAAAAGAGCCAGTACCAGGTCCGCATTGGCGAGCTCGAACAGCGCCGCAGAAGTCTGCTAGAAAGCATCGGCGCGTCTGACCCCAAGGAAGAGATCACCTTTCGCCTGAACGCAATCAATACAGAAGAGCAGGCGTTGAATCTTTACCGTGACCGTTTCCTTGAAAATCAGCGCTGGCTCGACTACCTCAACAGCAATCTCAGGGCGGCCCGCAAGGCCAGCTTCAATGACGCCACCTTTCCGTTCACCTTCACCCACACGGTGGACAATGCCGCCTACGAAGACCGCGAAATCAAACAGCTCGGCGAAAAGCTGATCGACCAGGTCAGCAACTATGGCAATGCTACCGCCTCGTTCCAGGAAAACAGCCTGCCGGTGCAACAACAACGCGAGCGCATTGCTCGCACACGCGACCAATTCCTGAACGTCGTGGAGAACCGCATTCTCGAGCGCAACAGCGAGCTCGCGACGTTGCAAAAGGTCATTGCACAGAAAACTGAACGCATCGACGAATACAAGGCTCGCGTAAGTGACCTGCAGAACGTCCAGGCGCAACTTCGCCTGTTTGATACTGAGATCGATGCGCTGCATAAGGCGTTCTTCACCTATACACAGCGCTATGAGGAGAGCCGCTCGCAAGGACTGCTCGATGGCAGTGCGTCCAATGCCCGAGTGCTCAGCTGGCCGTACGAACCGTCAGAGCCGGCCTTTCCCAAGCCTATGCTGATCCTGCCGCTAGGCCTGTTGACCGGGCTGATGCTCGCCGTGTCGCTCGGATACCTGCGCGAGTTCTTCGACCATCGCTTCAAGCATCCGGCACAGTTGACGGAGCATCTGGGCCTTCCGGTCCTGATCGTGATCAACGAGAAAGAGGTTCCTCAGCCTACCGCACCGAAAGCCTGGAGTTGGCCATGGGTCTGGTACTGGATACGGCAGTGACCGAAGTGGAACAGCCAGCGACGCTGCCGATCATTCATTTGATCAGCAGCAGCGGCTTCTACGGCGCGGAACGTATGCTGCTGGATCATTGTCAGGGTACGCCTGGCCAGCATCAGGTTGTGTTTCTCGACGCACCCGTCGCGTTAATCGAGCGCTTTCGCCAGGCAGGTGTAGACAGCCTCGCCTGCCGAAACCTGACGGAGCTACTGCGCCACGTGCGTCAGCGCCGCACCGAGCAGCCCTTAATCAACACCCATAACTTCAAGGGGATGATTTTCGGCTCGATCGCTGCCGCTCTGTACAGCCTGCCGCTGGTGACCACGCAGCACGGCTTTACCCCACGCAGTCGCAAGCAACGGTTCTACACCTGGGCCAGCTTGCAGCTGTGCCGTCTTCCTCAAGTACGCCAGATCGTCTGCGTGGCTGACAGCATTGAGCGCATACATCGTGCAGCTGGCGTTCACAGGGACAAGCTACACGTAATTCCCAATGGCCTCCCCGAGACAGCCTCGATACCGGCCGGAACAAACGCAGACACGCCGCTGATCGGCTATGCCGGCCGTCTTAGCGCCGAGAAAGGACCCGACCTCTTTCTCGATGCGCTGATTCCACTGTGTCTAAGCCATCCAGACTGGCATGCCGTTGTATTGGGCGATGGCGAGGAACGCGAAACTCTACAGGCTCGGATTGACGATGCCGGCCTGGCAGAGCGTATCCGCTTGCTCGGCTATCAGCAGGACATGCCGGCATGGCTATCTCGTCTGTCGGTGCTGGTGATTAGCTCGCGTACCGAAGGCACCCCAATGATCCTGCTCGAGGCCATGCAGGCCGGGACGCCGGTTGCCGCGTTTGGGGTCGGTGGCATACCGGACATGCTTAGCGACGAGCACGACGGACTGCTGGCGATACCTGGCGACGTCGCATCCCTTGCCAGGCAAATCGAACGTCTGGTCTGTGAGCCTGGGCTTGCCGGGCGCCTTTCCGCCCAGGCACAAGCGACGCAGCGCAGCCGCTACCATCTTCCCGTGCTCGCGGAGCGCTGGTCGCAGCTGTACTACCGCGCCAGAGGGCTGACAGGATGATCGCAACAGTAGCCGTGGGCGGCGCGCTGGCACTGATTTGCCTAGGACTACTGGCGAGCCCGTGGCCCTTCCTCTCGCCTGTCGTGATAGTCGGACTGGCGGGGCTGGCGGGGCTCTATCGCCGCCCCGCCTGGGGGTTACTCGGTATCGCTGCGCTGGTGCCGTTCGAAGGTCTGTTCAAGGGCAGCGACTTCACCGGGGCTAAGCTGCTTGGCGCCTCAATGATCGTCATCCTTGCACTGCAGCTGCTGTTGCGACAGTTGCCTGACGAGCGCCTGCGAAACAATCTCTGGCGGCCGCTCGCCCTGTTCCTGCTCGCCTATCTGATCAGCCTGATGTTCAGCGAGCGATACGACCTTTCTCTAGGCCACCTGCGTGAGCTGGCCGTGGGCCTTGCGTTGTTCGTCATTACCGTGCTGGTCGCCGCTGAACTGAACATTAAGATGCTATTCAGGCTGGTATCGTTGAGCGTGGCTGCGACCTGCGCCCTGGCGCTGATATCGGCCAAGCACCAGATCGGCGGTCGGGCAATCGGCCTGCTCGAAGATGCCAATTATTTTGCATTGCTGATCGCCTTCGCCGCGCCGATGTCCGCCTGGCTCGCGTTGCGCGCGCCCCACCTGCTGGCAAGGGTGGCTTGGCTGGCTGTCACCCTGTTGCTGCTGGCTGGAATGACCAAGACCGACTCCCGCTCCGGACTGGTGGTGCTGGTCGGCTGCTTGTTGATCGGGCTCTGGCATCATCGCGCCGAACTGCGCCAAATCCGCTCGCGACATCTGGGTTTCGTCCTCTTGGGAGCGGCCATTGTGATACCGCTGGGTCTGATGTCCCTGCCGGCCGACTACGTGGCACGTATCAAATCCCTTGTCGAACTCAAATCTGGCATTAACGCTCATCAGGATGCTTCGCTCGGGCGTCGTGCCTCGTACCTGGTCGTTGGCAGCCAGATGATCCGTGATAATCCGCTGGCCGGCAGCGGTCCTGGGACCTTCCCAGTGCACTATGCCGCGACCGGCTTCGCCAAGGCATTTTCGGAGGAGGCCGGCACCGCCGATCTCTACCGTCGCGCACACAACACCTATCTGGAGATTTTCAGCGAGGTCGGCATCCCCGGCGGTTTGCTGTTCGCTGCACTGATCTTGCTCGGCCTTCGCAACTTCGAACGAGCACGACAGGCGTCGCAAGCCTGCGGAGATGCCGAGCGAGCCGACCTAGCCACCCACTTGGCCCTAAGTTTTCTGGCGATGGCATTGTTCCTGATGTTCCTCAGTGCCCCCAACCACAAATATCTATGGATCATGCTGGGCCTTTCCGGCTACTTGCGGCTCGAGGCTGAAGCTCGGCTCGCCCGCATGAGGCAGCTGGTATGAACGGTGTCAGCGTCGTCATTCCCATGTTCGACGAGGCCCGGCACATAATTCGGACCCTGCAAGCTGCACGGGCCGCGGCCGATGCCGCAGGAGTTGCCTGCGAACTCATCGTGGTAGACAACGGCTCGCACGACGGGGGGCCTGCGCTCGCCGAGGCGGCAGGAGCACGTGTATTGCACCACCCAGGCCTTCATATCGGCGCGCTCCGCAACCGCGGCGCTGCTGCTGCCCGATATGAAGGCCTGGCCTTTCTCGACGCAGACATCGAAGTTCCGCTCGATTGGCTAAAGCAGTGGATATCGCGCAATGAACGTGGGGATGCCGACGTGCTCGCCCTGGCCTGCGATACGCCGGCGCAGGCACCTTGGTATGCCTGCGCCTGGCAGCGCCGCAGCCTGCCAGCCACTGCTGAGCTTCGTCCTAACTGGCTACCCAGCGCCAACCTTTGCCTGACCCGCGAGGCATTCGAGGCCACCGGCGGCTTCGACGAACAGTTGCGCACAGGAGAGGATAAAGACCTCGGGCTGCGCCTACATCATTTGGGCGCGCGTCAGCTGATGCTGAAATCGCCAACCGTATTGCATTGGGGCTACGAAGGCAGCTGGCACGAGTGGTTCGGCAAGGAGCTCTGGCGCCAGGGCAGCCATTGGCAGTTAATGAACAATCAGGGGCACCCCCGCTGGCGCCTGCTGCGTTTTCCATTGCTTGCGCTGAGCAACTGGCTGCCGACATTGCTCGCGCTGTCCGCCGCCCTTGGTGGTCTGCTCCCTCTCGCATTGATCAGCGGGTCGCTCAGTACAGTGCCGGCATTGCTGCTTAGCCTTCGCCAAAGCGCCCGTCAGCGCGACCTTTCTCTGACGCTGCAACTGTGGATTCTGCACTGGTTGCGCCTGCATCTTGCTGGCGGGGCATTCCTGCTTAGCCTGTTCAATTGGACCGCCAGGAGACCTGCCCGTGGCTGATTTCGTATTCTGGCTATGCCTGTTACTACCGGCCTATGCCTATCTGGGTTACCCGCTGACCCTAGCTCTGCTCGCGCGGCTCACCCCGACCAAACCGGTACCAGCGAGCGAGCCGCTGTCAGTAAGCGTGATCATCGCAGCGCACAACGAAGAGGCTCACATCGAGCAGAAGCTACGGACGCTGCTGACCCAGGCCCACCAGGCTGATCGTATGCAAATCATCGTTGCCAGTGATGGCTCGAGCGATGACACCGTCAGCCGTGCCCGTGCGCTGGAGGACCCGCGCATCCAAGTGCTGGATCTGCCGCGCGGCGGTAAGGCCGCCGCGATTAATGCCGCCGTCGCACTGGCAGACGGTGAGGTTCTGGTGTTCACCGATGCCGACAACCAGTGGAACGAACATACCCTCGGTCGGTTACTGGCTCCGCTGGCGGACCCAGACGTAGGCTGCGTCGGCGGCCAGATGATAATTCCCGATCCGGGGCATTCGCTGAGCTTGGGCGACAGCCTGTACCGTCACTACGAAGCGTGGCTGCGCCGCGCCGAAAACCGCACCGGCTGCATGGTATCCGCAGACGGCGCGCTGCTTGCGTTGCGTAGCGAGCTATTCCAGCCAGTGCCAGGACAGGTCAACGATGATTTTTTCCTCAGTACCTGTGCGCCAATGGCCGGGAAACGTATCGTCTATGCCGACGACGCAGTCGTGCTCGACCAAGGTGTGGACGAGGCTGGCAAACAGTTTCGGCGGAGGCTGCGCGTCACCGTCGGGGGGCTGCAGAGCCTGGCCTGTCGCCGCACGCTGATGAATCCGTTACGCCATGGTTTCTATTCGATAGCGCTTGTGAGCCATAAACTGATTCGTCGACTAGCCCCGACCCTGCTCGTTCCCCTGCTGCTCAGCAGCTTATGGCTGCAGGGGAGCGGGCCATTCTATCGGTTCTTCCTGATCGCACAGCTGGCTGGCTACGCAGTCGGCCTGCTTGGATTGTTGGACACGCGAGGCATTCTGCCTAAGCCATTCCGGTTGGCGGCTTTCCTGCTCATCACGATGGCCGGGATGTGCGGTGGCCTCTGGCAATTCCTCAGGGGACACAGCTATCAGCAGTGGAATCCCCAGCAGAATCGCTAAATGACCCCTTCTAAAGCGTGCAAAGCCACAATCGGCTGGCTTCAGTTCAACAGCCCCGGCGGGCGGCGCAAACTCCGTGGTGTAAGGCTGATTCTGATGCTGCACCGCGTACTCGCCGACGACAATGCAGCCGCCCTGCCTCACCGTGCTGAGCTCTGCATCGGTCAATCCGCATTCGGCCGCTTGCTCGCCTGGTTGCAGCAACATTTCGCATGCGTTCCGCTCGGAGAGCTGCTCGCCGCGCCTTGCGACGGCCGCGCTCGGGTCACCCTGACGTTCGATGACGGCTGGCGCGATAACGCAGAAGTGGCCTACCCGTTACTTGCGCGTTATCGCGTACCCGCGAGCATTTTCCTCTCGACAGACTTCATCGGTAGTACTCGAGGCTTCTGGTGGGAAAGCATCGGCGAGACGCTTTGGGCCAATCCTGGCGCACCGGGCCGTCGGCTATTGCAGGCGCGGTTAGCCGAATCCGGCGCGGCGCCTTTGCCGGCCGGCTTTGACAACTTGTCTGAGCGACGCCGCAGCCAATTCCTGGCGCACTATCTGCAATCGCTCAAGACCCTGCCGGCCGCCACGCTGCAAGGTTTGGCCGACGTGTGCCCACAAGAAACGCAACACGCGATGGACTGGGAACAGGTTGCCGAGCTGGAACGCTCTGGCTGGGTACGCTTCGGCCCGCACGGATCGCGTCACGGGATTCTCACGCAAATGAACGACGCAACCTTGGCCGAAGACCTGCAGCGTAGCCATCGGGATCTCGCGACCCATTGTCTAGCGCCGCTACCGATCTACTGCTACCCCAATGGAGATCACGACGCTCGTGTCCGACAAGCGGTCGCGCAGCTCGGATATCGCCACGCCCTTAGCACTCGTCCTGGGCCCTGTCGCGACAACGATGATCCGCTAGCGCTGGCCCGCATCGGCGTCAGTCATCAAATGGCTCGACACCCCGGGCTATTTGCCTGGCGGTTGATGCGGAGCCTGGCGCAATGAGCCGCAACCAGTATCTGCGCCACCTGGCGCTGAGCGTGGCAACGCGCCTGGCCATGATCGGGCTGCGACTGCTGCGCAATGTGCTGCTGGCAAGAGTCCTGGGCCCGGCCGAGCGCGGTTTGTTCGCACTGCTGAGTGCCTTGCCGGACCTGCTTGCAGCGCTCACCAGTGGGGGCCTCAATACGGCGCTGGGCTACCAGGCCGCCCAACAGCGCCCCATGGGCCTGCTGCTCACTCAGGTGCTGGTGTTCGGCTGCCTTGCTGCCGGGCTACTGACACTGTGCGGTGTGCTGATCGTCGATCAGTTCGGTTCGGCGCTGGACGCGTCCCAACAGCTGGGGCCGCTGATCTGGATCCTGCTGCTGGCCGTGCCGTTGATCATTCTCAAGAGTGGGCTGTTGACGCTACACAATGGCGACGGCCGGGTTACCTCTTTCAACGCCCTGCGTCTGCTGGAATCGCTGGCACCACTGGTGTTGTTCCTGGCCCTTTTCTGGATGTGGCAAACCGCTGCATTACAGGCTGCGGTGATCAGTTGGCTGGTGGGCATAGGTCTCGTGACGATAGCGGGCTGGTGCTGGCTTGGACGCTTCCATCAATTGCGGCTGCGCTGGAACACGGGCAGCCATAGGGAACTGCTGCGTTACAGCGGCAAGAGTCATCCCGACGTGCTGTTCCAGCAGGTGCTGCTGCGCTCCGACTATCTGTTTATCGGTGCCTTCATGGGTAGCGAAGCGCTGGGCTATTACGCGATGGCCACAGCGGCGGCCGAACTGCTGTTGATCGTACCTGAGGCCGTGACCACCCCATTGATGAAGCGTCTGCTCAGGCAGGGTGACGGCATTGAACAACTCACTCCGTTCGCGCTGCGTATCACAGCCACCGTGATGCTTGCCGCCTGCCTGAGCATGGCGCTCGTGGGCAACTGGCTGATCGTGAGCCTGTTCGGCGAAAGCTACGCACCGGCCTACCCTGCGTTGCTAGCGCTGCTGCCGGGCCTGTTCGGGCTGTGCTATGCCAGCATCCTGCGCCTGGATCTGCTTGGCAAGAATCGACCGGGAAGCGTATCGCTGATGATGGGCGCCGGTGCCGCAATCAACCTGCTGCTCAATCTACTGCTGATCCCGTCGATAGGCATCGTGGGCGCTGGCATTGCATCGTCGACAGCCTACTTGCTGGTCAGCCTGGCAATGCTGCTGCTTTATTGCCGGATCAGCCAGGTATCTCTGGCTCATACGCTCTTTATCCTGCCAAGCGATTTGGCGCGGCTGCGCCCGCTTCTAAAGGGTGGAGATATCAGCCCATGAAGCGAATCATCCTGTTCCTGGCCGTCCTGCTGGCAGAATCCGCCGCTGCTGCCGACCTTAGCTGGCAGGCCCTGCGCGATGGCGCTCTGTATCTGTATCCGCAGAACACCCAACAGGTGCACATCAGCTGGGTTCCGGCCTGGCAAGCGGAAGCTAACGCTGAGCAGCTTTATCTGGTCGACGGCAAAGGTCGGTTGCAGGCTGACCGGGTGATCATGGCCAGCGAGACAAGCGGGCAGCAGCAATGGACGCTATCAGAAGCTGCCGCTCCGTATCGCTTGGAGGTACCTGGATACAGTTTTCGCGACTACCGGATCCGCCATTCCGACAACGTCGCTGCCATGCTCGAGCCGGTGAAACTGCACTTCAGTGCTGACGTAAGCCATGGGGTGATCCTGTACTTCATGACCCGCGCCGGCGAGCGTGCCGTGCTAGCTGGTAAATATCATGGTGGTGTGAAAGCGCTGCAGGCCCGACGGCTCACGGATGGCCAGCGAGTCGAGCTGCCCCTGAGAGCCTACGACACCTACTCAGAATTCGACCAAGTCGCCCTTCCTGTGTCGGAGCAGAACCAGGTCTGGCAACTGAAGCTGGAGGGCAGCGGCAAAGCAGCTTTCTGGCTGGACGGAACCTCCAATCTATTCGCTCAGCGCCCCGAACATTTGCGCGCACCACGCTGGAACCCAGGCGAGGTTCGCCTCAAGCTGCATGATGTCGTCCTCGGCCCCACCCCAGCCATCGGCATCGCATTGCCCTACGCCCTACCGCCGGAATCGGCCTTTGCTGCGCTGGATATACTCAACCCCCACGCTGGCGGGTACTACAGTTTCGTCGATGTATTGAGCCGGCAGCCCGACCGGGAGCGACCATTTCGCCAGCTCTACCAGCAACGCTTCGGCATCGAGCGCAGCATCACCTTGCTCGCCGGCAGCGGCCGTAGAGCGGTCCTTAAGGCCGACACAGCCACCCTCGCCGGCCTGACCGCCTGGCTGAATGACAGCCGTGCACTCGCCGGCGGCCTGCATTACCTATCCGTTGCGGACGAGCCGAATCTCAACTACCCGGACTTCGACAGTTACGAGCGCTATTTCGCCACGCTCAGTCGGCACATCCGCGCCGACACTGCCGCCCATGCCGCCGGTGTTCGCATCGCGATGCCGGCCAGTTCGCGCCTGACCAACGGACCGACGCGCGATGGTGCCGCCCGGCGCCTTGGTGCTGACTGGGCCGAACGACTACTGGCGCGCCACGACACTTACATCGACGCACTGGCCTGGCACGAGTGGATGGTGCGCGATCTGCTCGCCACGCGCGTCTATCGAGACAACGTTCTCGCGGCAGCGAAACTGGTCGGGCTGGATGAAAATGCTCGCCCGCGCAAGGCGTTGCTTCTGGATCAGACCAACATTTCCAGCGGATCGAGCCTGAGCCCCTACGAGCAGAACACGCACTTCGCATCGCTGTGGTGGGCATCTGTTGTTATCAACGCATCACAGGACGGCCTACTAGACATGATCAATTACTTCCAGGCCGCCGATGAGCCGGACTATCCAAAAGGTTTACTGCACGCAGACGGTCAAGACGAATACTCGCTCAAGCCGGTCGGACTGGCACAGGCGTTCATCGCCAGACACTGGGGTCCCCGCGTCATGAAGATGGATAACGATGCGTTCGAGGTCGACGCTCTGGCACTGGATGCGTCTACCGAGAGTGAGGAACGGAGGCGCGTGCTGGGGGTGAACAAGACGCCTCGGGAGCAAAACATCCGCGCCGAACCGATCGGCTGCGCTGGAGCAATCCGGTTGACGCTATTTGGCCCGGACAGCACTCCACGCGAAGGGCATTGGCGCTGTGAGCAAAACATCGTCAGCTTCAGCCTGCCGGGAGAAACACTGTTCTCTATCGAGTGGGAGCGGCCATGATGGAATCACCCTCGCTGTTCGACAAAATCAGGCGCAAAGGCCTGTTCGGTACCGCTAGGCTGCTGTGGGCACGCTATGTCTACCGCCACGACGAACTGATCTGGATGGAGCGGGCATTGGACCTGCCCGCACCGCACTTCCCTCGCCAGAGTCCCTGGCGCAAGGCATCCATCACCGAAGCGTTGTTGCCCGCGTTCGATCGGCATTTCTCACGATATAAGCCAGGTCTTCTGTCGCTCATCCGCTCAGACAGCGTTGGTGAAGCCTATCTCGACGCCGATGGCCAGGTAATAGGAATGGCGTGGTTCCGTCGAAATGATTATTACGATGACCAAACCTACCACTGTTGGCTACGCCTACCGCCAGGACGCATTTATCAATTTGCTGGGGAAGTGGCGCTGCCGTATCGAGGCACCGGCATGGCTGTGCTATTGCAGCGCGAGCCGTGGAAAAACTTCCTGACCGAGGGATTCAGTCATACGCGGTCGGTAGTCAATTTGAGTAATCAGCCCGCGCTGAAAATGCACGTAAAACTCGGGTTCGACGAGATCGGCGAGAGCATTCACATCTACTGCCTACTCAACTGCATACATTTTCACAGGTATAGCCGTTACAAGGGCAAGCGCCTTCAGCACCTGCGCAAGTCCCGATTCAGTGCTCAAGCCCCCCAGTCTGCCGCGGCGGAGCGTTTACACGATGACTGAACGTCTGGAATGGCAAACGAGCCTATGCACAGCGGCATTCCCTGCCGCAGCTTATGAAGCACTATGCGAACGCCTGGTACAAACCACACCGTTCAATCGCCTAGCCTGGCTGCGGGCTGCTGAGCAGACACTCTCGCCTGCATGCAAGCTGCATGTGCTACTGCTATGGCAGAGCGAGCGATTGGTCGGTTGCATACCGCTGATTCGCTGCCCACTTCGCATGCTTGGCGTAACGATGACGGAAGTCAGGCACCTTGGCCATCCGCTGAGCGACCGGATCGGTCTGATGCTAGATGCGGATGCGGTTCATCTGCTTGAGCCTGCACTGGCGGCCATTCGCGGACGAATCCCCCATGCGCGGTTGCAGCTCAGCGAAATTCCGGCAAGCCTTGAGCATCGCAACCTGCTTACACCATGGGCCCGGCATAGTTGGCAATGGGAAGCACGGACCAGCTGCCACGTACCGGAGCATCGACTGAGCGAAGAGGATCGTCAGGAGGTAAGCGGCGATACGCGCTACAAGCTGCGACGTGCTCGCAAACGGGCGCAGGCCTGCGGTGCTGTGGTGGAGCGAATCACACCGAACTCAACGACCATCATCCCGTGTCTGGAACAACTTGCCATGGTCGAGGAGGCAAGCTGGAAAGGCGACGACGGGGTCGGGATATTCAGCCCTGGCCCTCATCGGGACTGGGTCATCAACGGATTCACCGCCCTCGCGGCCGAAGGCCGGGTACGCGTGGTGCAATTGGCGCTTGAGGGCCGCTGCATCAGCTATCGCCTCGGTCTGCTCGATCAAGGGCGGCTATACGACTACAACCTCGCCTTTCTGCCCGAGTTTGCCTCGCTGGGTAGCGGCCGCTTGTTGCTGGACGAGTGGTTCCACTGGGGGCTGGACGAGGGCTGGGATTACATTGACGCATCCCGGGTAAGCCTGCACCAATCAAGCCACCAACTCCATGAGCGCATGACCGATCGAATTGAGCATCTGCGGTGGAGTTTTTATTCACGCAGGCCTAGCGGCATCGTACTGGGCCTGGTCTACAGGATGTGGCTGCGTATCAAACCGCAGCTGCAAACCTGGCGCACTCGACGTGCGGCCAGGGGCGCAGCGCATGGCGATGTCAAGCAACCGTCCAGCTGATTCATTGAGAGCAGGTATGCCATCCAGAGTGATCATCAACGCCGACGACTTCGGTTTGTCGAGCTCGAACAATCGAGTGATCGTGGCCGCCTTCAACCAAGGCCTTATCAGCTCCGCGACTTTGATGGCCAACACCCCGGGTTTTGACCAAGCCTGTCAGCTGATCCATGCGGAGCGCCTGCACGGGCGGGTCGGCCTGCACCTCAACCTGACCCATGGCCGACCGCTATCTCAGCCCATCGCACGGCAGCGGGAATTCTGCTCACCCGTCGGCGAGTTCGACTTGAGCATTTCACGCTACCGTTTTTCGCTATCGCAACAGGCGCGCCAAGCGGTACGCCAAGAGATTCAGGCCCAATGGCAGCGCTGTCTGGACCAGGGCATACGGCCGAGCCATCTGGACTCGCACCAGCACGTGCACAATCTGTGGCCGGTCGGCGAAGAGCTGGCTCGCTTCGCCGCCGAGCGCGGAGTGCCCCTGCGCCCGGCGCGCAACCTCGGACACAACATCAGCCTACCCAAGCGTCTTTTCAAGCGACTGCTCAATGACCGATTGCGCCAACTGGCAGGGCGAACGGCCGACTTTGCCTGTACGCCCTACGATCTGACCAATACCCCGCTACCCGCCTGCGGCACCCTCGAAGTCATAGCGCACCCAACCCAACTGGCCGATGGCTTCGGTGACGAATATCTGGCCGCTGACGTGCGCCTGGACGAGTTGCTGAGGCGCAGCTTTCCGGATATCCAGCGCATCGCATATAGCGAGCTCTGATTAGCCCTCGGTGTGAAAGCGCTGCAACGCTCGGCGCTGCTTCTTGCTCGGCCGGCCGTCCGTCTGCATGCCCAGCGCACCTGCCTTGCGCTGGGCTGCCGCTTCCTCGCGAGCGGCCAGACTCTGCACCGTCTCTTCATAGAGCGTCTGCGCCTCGGGCGCGCCGCGGCGCACCGCCGACAGTGCGCGGATAACCACCGTGCGTTCGTCGAAGCCAACGCGAATCACCAGCTCATCGCCCACCTTAGGCTCCTTGCTCGGCTTGCAACGCTCGCCGCGGCAGTGCACCTTGCCGCCCTCGATGGCCGCCTTGGCCAGCGCACGGGTCTTGAAGAAGCGCGCAGCCCATAACCACTTGTCCAGGCGCACCTTGTCGTCGTCTTTTTCGGCCATCGTCCAACTCTGTTTTCCACACGTCGTTCTAGGGTGTTACAGACGGATGCAGTTGTCATGCGCGCCGTCTAGAATGCCCGCAAAATCTTCGGACGCTCCCATTGAAGAGACTCGACCCCCATACCGTGATCGGTCTGCGTGAATGGATCGCCCTGCCGGATCTCGGTGTGGTGGGCCTGCGCGCCAAGGTCGATACCGGAGCCAGTACCTCAGCGCTGCACGCCACCGATATAAGCGAATTCGAGCGCGATGGGCAGCGCTGGGTTCGCTTCACCGCGCACCTGGGCACGCTGGTGCAGCGCCGCCATCGCTGCGAGGCGCCTCTGGTCACCCGCAAACTGATCAAGAGTTCCAACGGGCAGGTGCAGACGCGTTACGTGGTGCGCACCCTGCTCGCACTGGGTAGCCACGTCTGGCCAGTAGAATTCACCCTGACCTGCCGCAAGACCATGCGCTACCGCCTGCTGCTCGGCTCCAAGGCACTGGTCGACGGCCAATGGTTGATCGATCCGTCGCGAACCTATATCCAGGACAAACCCCAGATCCTCACTTCTTCCGGTGCTCAATGAAAATCGCCGTGCTGTCGCGCAATCCGCGCCTGTATTCCACTCGACGCCTGGTAGAAGCCGGCGAGCAGCGTGGCCATGAAGTGGTGGTGATCGATACGCTGCGCGCGTACATGAACATCGCCAGTCACAAGCCGCAGATTCATTACAGAGGCAAGCCACTGGAAGGCTTCGATGCGGTAATTCCGCGTATCGGTGCTTCGGTGACTTTCTACGGCTGCGCGGTGCTGCGCCAGTTCGAGATGCAGGGCGTGTTCCCACTCAATGAATCGGTGGCCATCGCCCGCTCGCGGGACAAGCTGCGTGCGCTGCAGCTGCTGTCGCGGCGCGGCGTCGGCCTGCCGGTGACTGGCTTCGCGCACTCGCCGGACGACATTCCCGATCTGATCCAGATGGTCAACGGCGCACCGCTGGTGATCAAGGTGCTGGAAGGTACCCAGGGCATCGGCGTGGTGCTCTGCGAAACCGAGAAGGCCGCCGAGTCGGTGATCGAGGCCTTCATGGGGCTCAAGCAGGACATCATGGTGCAGGAGTACATCAAGGAAGCCGGCGGCGCCGATATCCGCTGCTTCGTCGTCGGCGACAAGGTGATCGCGGCGATGAAACGCCAGGCCAAGCCCGGCGAGTTCCGCTCCAACCTGCACCGTGGCGGCTCCGCCAGTCTGATAAAGATCACCCCGGAAGAGCGCATGACCGCCATCCGCGCGGCCAAGGTGATGGGCCTGAACGTCGCCGGCGTCGACATCCTGCGTTCCAACCACGGCCCGCTGGTGATGGAGGTGAACTCCTCGCCGGGCCTCGCCGGCATCGAGGAGACCACCGGCAAGGATGTCGCCGGGCTGATCATCCAGTACCTGGAAAAGAACGGCGGCCCGCACCTGACCCGCACCAAGGGCAAAGGCTGATCCCACCGCGCGGGGAGCCGGCTTATTCGGCCGGCTTGCCCTGCACCGCATCGCGCGGCAGCAGCAGCCCCAGCGGCAGGCTGACCCGCGCCTCCAGACCACCGCCCTCACGATTGCGCAGCTCGACCACCCCGCCATGCTGCGAGGCGATGCGCTTGACGATCGCCAGGCCCAGCCCGGCGCCCTGCCCGCCACGGGCACGATCGCCACGAATGAACGGATTGAAGATGCCTTCCAGCTCGGCCGGATCGACCCCCGGGCCGCGGTCCAGCACGCTGAGCACCACGTAGGGCGCGTGCTGGTCGCCAGAGACATAGGCGGCCACTTCGACGCCGCCGCCCGCGTAACGCAGGGCATTCTCGATCAGGTTGACCAGCAGGCGTTTGATCGACACCCGGCGCAGAGCGAACGGCGGCATCGGCTCGACGCACAGCCGCACGGTTTCCTGCTGCTGATTGTAGGGCGCCACCACCTCGCGGATCAGCTCGCCGAGGTCGGTGGTTTCCACCGGCTCGTCACTGCCGTCGCGGACGAAGGCGAGAAACTGGTCGAGGATCGCATTCATGTCCTCGACATCACGGATCATGTCCTCGGTCAGCTCGTCGTCGCTGGCCATCAGCTCCAGCGACAGGCGCAGGCGCGTCAGCGGCGTGCGCAGGTCGTGGGACACGCCGGCGAGCATCAGCTCGCGCTCGCGACCGGCCTGCTCGACGTCCTCGGCCATCTGGTTGAAGGCGCGGTAGACCTCGGTCATCTCGCTCGGCGTGTCGCTGATCGGCAGCCGCACGCGCCGGCCCTTGCCGATCTGCCGCGCGGCGAAGACCAGCCGCTTGAGCGGCAGGTTGAGCTGGCTGACGAAGATCCAGGCCGCGCCGGTGGACAGCAGGCCGATGCCAAGGAACCAGCCGAGCACACTCCAGATGCGCTGACCGCGCAGCGGATAGGCATACAGCGGCACCTGCACCCAGTCCGGCCCCAGATTCGGCGCGCGAACCCAGATAGCTGTGGACGGCTGGATGCGCACGCGCACCTCGGTATCGTCGCCCAGCTCGTCGCGCATCTGGCGCTGGAAGATTTCCGTGTAGGGCCAGTGATACTCGCTGCGCGGCACGTTCTGCTCGGCCACCAGCTGCAGGCCGGCGGCGCGGCCGATGCGGTCGCGGTCCTCCAGGTCGGCAGCCCAGTAGGCACGCAGGGTCAGCGCCGCGCCGTGGCTGTACTGTCGGTCCACCAGCACGTCCTCGTTGGTCATCAGATAGACCAGCGTCAGGACCTTGGAGAACAGCACAACGATCAGCACCATCCACAGGGTGCGGGCGAAGAAGCTTTGCGGGAACCAGAGTGGAGTTTTCATGAAAACGCGGCGGCAGGCCCAGGACGGCAGGCTGCGAGCTTATCGCGCACGCAGCCTGAAGCAGGCCGCAGCCGACTCACTTGTTGCCGTCCGGCACGAACACGTAACCCACACCCCAGACGGTCTGGATGTAGCGCGGCTTGGACGGGTCCGGCTCGATCAGCCGGCGCAGGCGGGAAATCTGCACATCGATGGAACGCTCCAGCGCATCCCACTCGCGGCCGCGGGCTAGGTTCATCAGCTTGTCGCGGGTCAGCGGCTCGCGGGCGTGCTGAACCAGCGCCTTGAGCACGGCGAACTCACCGGTGGTGAGCATGTGCACTTCGTTGCCCTTCTTCAGCTCACGGGTCGCCAGCGACAGCTCGTACTCGCCGAAGGTGACGGTTTCGTCCTCGCTGGCCGGAGCGCCAGGGACCTGCGGCGCCTGCCGACGCAGCACCGCACGGATGCGCGCGAGCAGCTCACGGGGATTGAACGGCTTGGCTAGGTAGTCATCGGCGCCCTGCTCCAGCCCCTGGATGCGGCTGGCCTCGTCGCCCTTGGCGGTGAGCATGATGATCGGGATCTGATTGTTGCCCTCACGCAACCGACGGCAGGCGGACAAACCGTCCTCGCCCGGCATCATCAGATCGAGCACCACCAACTGGAACAGCTCGCGGCTGAGCAAACGGTCCATCTGCTCGGTGTTTTCCACGGTACGGACGCGGTAACCCTGCTCATCGAGAAAACGCTCGAGCAGACGCCGCAGACGGGCATCGTCATCGACGATGAGGATCTTTTCGCCTTCGTTGGCTTGCGCAGTGCTGCTCATGGAAACTCCCGGATGGTCGACGGCGCATTATTGCGCAGTGTGGATCGGCCCTACTGCGAGCCATTGTTAGCAGATTTTTCGCCGCGCAGCAGGCCTACGCGGCATTCGATCACGGCTGACGACCGCTCACCGGCAATCGGTTGAGGCCAGCCGCCGCAGTTCCCCTATAATCGCCGGCTTTCGCGCAGGCACGGCCTGCATGGTTTGACTGACCCAGGTAGGTTCATGGACAGCATCAATTCCCGTATCGCCAACGAGCTGGGCGTGCGCCCGCAACAGGTCGCCGCCGCCGTGGCGCTGCTCGACGAAGGTTCCACCGTTCCCTTCATCGCCCGTTACCGCAAGGAAGTCACCGGCAGCCTCGACGATACCCAGCTGCGCAACCTGGAAGAACGTCTGCGCTACCTGCGCGAGCTGGACGAGCGCCGCGTCTCGATCCTCGCCAGCATCGAGGAACAGGGCAAGCTGACCCCCGAGCTCAAGCGCGAGATCGACCTCGCCGACACCAAGACCCGCCTCGAAGACCTCTACCTGCCTTATAAGCAGAAGCGCCGCACCAAGGGCCAGATCGCCCTCGAAGCCGGCCTCGGCGAGCTGGCCGATGCGCTGTTCGGCAACCCGGAGCTCACTCCGGAGCAGGAAGCCGAGCGCTTCATCGACGCCGAGAAGGGTTTTGCCGATGTGAAAGCGGTGCTCGAAGGCGCCAAGTACATCCTCATGGAGCGCTTCGCCGAAGACGCCGATCTGCTGGCCAAGCTGCGCGACTTCCTCAAGCACAACGCCACCCTCAGCGCCCGTGTGGTGCCGGGCAAGGAGAACGAGGGCGCCAAGTTCAGCGACTACTTCGAGCATGACGAAGTGCTGAAGAACACCCCTTCGCACCGCGCGCTGGCGATCTTCCGTGGTCGCAACGAAGGCATCCTCAGCGTCAGCCTCAAGGTCGGCGATGAGACGCCGGGCAGCATGCACCCCGGCGAAGGCATGATCGGCGAGCGCTTCGGCATCGCCAACCGCGGCCGTGCCGCCGACAAGTGGCTGGGCGAAGTGGTGCGCTGGACCTGGAAGGTCAAGCTCTACACCCATCTGGAAACCGATCTGCTCGGCGAGCTGCGCGACAAGGCCGAGGATGACGCCATCGGCGTCTTCGCCCGCAACCTGCATGACCTGCTGCTCGCCGCGCCGGCTGGCCCGCGCGCGACGCTGGCGCTGGATCCGGGCCTGCGCACCGGCTGCAAGGTCGCGGTGGTCGACGCCACCGGCAAGCTGCTGGAAACCGCCACCGTCTACCCGCACGCCCCGCGCAATGACTGGGACGGCACCCTGGCAATCCTCGCCAAGCTCTGCGCCAAGCACGCGGTCGACCTGATCGCCATCGGCAACGGCACCGCCAGCCGCGAGTCGGACAAGCTGGCCGGCGAGCTGATCAAGAAAGTGCCGGGTCTCAAGCTCACCAAAATCATGGTCAGCGAAGCCGGCGCTTCGGTGTACTCGGCCTCGGAACTGGCCGCCAAGGAGTTCCCCGATCTGGACGTTTCCCTGCGTGGCGCCGTGTCTATCGCCCGCCGCCTGCAGGACCCGCTGGCCGAGCTGGTGAAGATCGACCCGAAGTCCATTGGCGTCGGTCAGTACCAGCACGACGTGTCCCAGCTCAAGCTGGCGCGTTCGCTGGACGCGGTGGTCGAGGACTGCGTGAATGCCGTCGGCGTCGATGTGAATACCGCTTCCGCCGCGCTGCTGGCGCGCATCTCCGGTCTCAACTCGACGCTGGCACAGAACATCGTGCAGTTCCGCGATGCCAACGGGGCGTTCAAGTCGCGCAGCGAGCTGAAGAAGGTGCCGCGCCTGGGCGACAAGACCTTCGAGCAGGCCGCCGGCTTCCTCCGCGTGATGAATGGCGACAACCCGCTGGACGCCTCGGCGGTGCACCCGGAAACCTATCCGCTGGTCAAGCGCATCGCCCAGGACACCGGGCGCGATATCCGCTCGCTGATCGGCGACTCGGCGTTCCTCAAGCGTCTGGACCCCAAGCAGTTCACCGATGAAGGCTTCGGCCTGGTGACCGTCAGCGACATTCTCCAGGAGCTGGAAAAACCCGGCCGCGATCCGCGCCCCGAGTTCAAGACCGCCGAGTTCCAGGACGGCGTCGAGAAGCTCAGCGATCTGGAGCCGGGCATGGTGCTCGAAGGCGTGGTGACCAACGTGACCAACTTCGGTGCTTTCGTCGACATCGGCGTGCATCAGGACGGTCTGGTGCACATCAGCGCGCTGTCGGAGAAGTTCGTCAAGGACCCCTACGAGGTGGTCAAGGCCGGCGACATCGTCAAGGTCAAGGTCATGGAAGTGGACATCCCACGCCAGCGCGTCGGTCTGTCGATGCGCATGAGCGACACGCCCGGCGCCAAGACCGACGGACCACGCGGTGGCCAAGCGCGCGGCAGCGCCGGCAAGCCGCACGGCAACACGCCGCGCAGCGAGCGTCATGCCAAGGAAGAAAAGCCGGCACCGGCCAACGCCGCCATGGCCGCGCTGTTCGCCAACGCCAAGCAACTGAGGAAGTAGGCATGAGCATTCAAGTCGAGGCGGTGGGCAGTTCCAGCGCCTTCGGCCGCCTGCTCGGCCTGGAGATTCACCAGGTCGGCAACGGCGAGGCGGTGCTCGGCCTGAGCATGCACGACGGCCTGCGCAACCTGCATGGCAAGCTGCACGGCGGCGCGCTGTTTTCGCTGATCGACACGGCCATGGGCCAGGCCAGCCACAGCCTCGGCGACGGCTCGCCGAACAGCGTGACGCTGGAGTGCAAGGTCAACTACATCCGCCCGGTGAGCGACGGCGAGCTGCGTTGCCGCGCCTGGGTGGTGCATGGCGGCCGGCGCACCCAGGTGCTGGAAGCTGAAGTCCACCAGGGCGACAAGCTGATCGCCAAGGCCCAGGCGACCTTCGCCTGCCTCTAGTGGCCTGTGCCACTAGCCGCTCGCGGAGTCGGCATGCATCGGCAGCGGTCGAAGCAACGCCGCCTCTTGTGAAGCGGCGTTTCCATCCCCATATTGGGGCGACTGTCGCGTGAAGGAATCCACAAGTTGAGCGCTCTTCTCACCCACCGCCTGGCATTGCTGGCCGAGGCTCCACACCTGCCGCTGCTCAACCAATGCCTGCACGGAATCGAACGCGAATGCCTGCGCGTCGACGCTCGCGGTCAGCTGGCGATGACCCCGCACCCCGCTGCGCTGGGCTCGGCGCTGACTCATCCGCAGATCACCACGGATTATTCCGAGGCGCTGCTGGAGTTCATCACCGGCACCGACAGCGATCCGAACAACACCCTCGCAGAGCTCGAAGCGATTCACCGCTTCACCTATGCCAAGCTTGGCAACGAATTCCTCTGGAGCCCGTCGATGCCCTGCCCGTTGCCGAGCGAGGCGGATATCCCGATCGCCGAATACGGCTGCTCCAACATCGGCCGGCTCAAGCATGTCTACCGCCAGGGTCTGGCCCTGCGCTACGGCAAGACCATGCAGTGCATCGCCGGCATCCACTACAACTTCTCGCTGCCCGAGGCGTTGTGGCCGGTGTTGCAGGCCGACGATGGCGATGCCGGTCCGATCCAGGACTATCGCTCCACGCGCTACATCGGCGTGATCCGCAACTTCCGCCGTTACAGCTGGCTGCTGATGTACCTGTTCGGCGCCTCACCGGCGCTGGATGCCGGCTTCCTGCGTGGCCGCGAGCACCAGCTCGAGACGCTCGACGCCGATACCCTGTACCTGCCGTACGCCACCAGCCTGCGCATGAGCGACCTGGGCTACCAGAACAATGCCCAGGCCGGCCTGACGCCCTGCTACGACAATCTGGACAGTTACACCGAAAGCCTCTTCCGCGCCGTTTCGACGCCCTACGCTCCCTACGAGGCGATGGGCACCAAGGACGCCGCCGGCAACTGGCAGCAGCTCAACACCAACGTGCTGCAGATCGAAAACGAGTACTACTCCAACATCCGCCCGAAGCGCGTCACTGCCACCGGCGAACGGCCGTTGCAGGCGCTGCGCGCGCGCGGCATCCAGTACATCGAAGTGCGCTGCCTGGACATCAACCCATTCCTGCCGCTGGGCATCGACGCCAGCGAAGCGCATTTCCTCGACGCCTTCCTGCTGTTCTGCGCGCTGGACGACAGCCCGTGCCTGGCCGAGGGCGAATGTGGCACGGCCACCGACAACTTCCTCAAGGTGGTCAAGGAAGGCCGTCGGCCGGGACTCGAACTGCAACGCTGCGGCGAGAACGTGCAGCTGAGCGATTGGGCCGGGCAGTTGCTCGACCAGATCGCCCAGGTCGCCGCTCTCCTCGATCGCAGCCACGGTGATGCGCGCCACACCTTGGCACTAGCCGAGCAGCGCGCCAAGGTGGCCGACAGCAGCCTGACCCCCTCGGCACGGGTGCTCGCCGAGTTGCGCCGCCATGGCGAGAGTTTCAGCCAGTTCGCGCTGCGTCAGACCCAAGCGCATGCCGACTATTTCCGCAGCCAGCCGCCGAGCCGCGCCGAGCTGGAGCAGTTCGAAGCCGCCGCACAGCAATCGCTGGAGCGACAGGCCGCTATGGAAGCCGAGGACGAGCTGGATTTCGACAGCTTCGTCGTTGAATACCAGCGCAGCCTGAGCCTCTGAGCAGCGCTCATCATCAGCGAAACTTATAGGGCGTCATAGACGCTCTAGCACCTATGCCGCGCGGCCTGCTCCGTGCGGCGGCTTCGTCTGACGAAATTATCCCACCCACTTCCGCTCTAAATCCCGGTCATGAGTGCATCCGGGGCGCGTCACCGCGGCTGCACGCTAGACAGAACAAGCCAGAACAACAACAAAAGAGGTGCGTCCATGTCTCTGAAATCAATGCTGCGCCGCTTGCGTGGCGTATCCGTTGCCGTGCTGTTTGGCAGCCTGCTGGGTTTGAGCCAGCCTGCAACCGTCGACGCCGCCAGCCCACCGATCGCCGGTGCCATCAGCGGCGGCGGGCCGGCACTGTCAGCCCTGCGCTACGACCTGACCATCACATCCTTCGACGGCACCCCGATAGCCGTTACCGTCTTCCAGCCCGCACTGAGCAAAGGCCAGGCCGCGCCGCTGCTGATGTACAGCCATGGCTGGGGCGGCAGCCGTTCCACCGATCTCAGCGAAAGCGACTCGCTCACCACAGCGGCACGCAAGGCCTGGGAAAACGGCTACTTCGTCATGACCTTCGACCAGCGCGGTTTCGGCGAAAGCGGCGGCCAGGCCAACGTTCAGGACCCACAGATCGAAGGGCGCGACATCAAGACCCTGCTCGACTGGGCCGAAGGCGCGCTGACGCCGCACCTGGCCTATCTGCGTGGCGACCCACTGGTCGGCGGTATCGGCCTGAGCTACGGCGGCGGCTTCCAGCTGATCGGCGCGAGCGTCGATCCGCGTTTCGACGCGCTGGTCCCGATGATCACCTGGAATGACCTGTCCTACAGCCTGACGCCCGGCACGGTGCCGAAAACCCTCTGGCTGACCTTCCTCAGCGCCATCGCGATCAACGACCAGGCACCCTGGGTCACCCAGGCCTACGCCCAGTCACTGGGCGGCAGCGTCGACGAAAGCACCCGCCAGCGCCTGGCCGGCCATGGTCTCGGGGCATTCTGTGGCGCGAACGCGCCGCGGGTGGATGCCTTCATCATTCAGGGCATCAACGACACCCTGTTCAACGGCAACGAGGCGGTGTGGAACTACAACTGCCTGCGCGAAGCCGGCAATGATGCCTATCTGCTGATGTCCGACGGTGGCCACGTACTGCCGGGCCTGCAGATCGGCCAGATCGGCTCGGTGGCTGCCCAGGTGCGCTGCGGCGAGCAGGACTACCAGGTCGCTGATCTGGCGTACGGCTTTCTCGATGGCAAGCTGCGCAAGCTGCAACAGCGCATCGAGATGCCGCGGGTGTGCTTCACCCAAGGCAGCGAGCACGGCGTGGTTGGTGATGAGGTCATGCGCGGCGGCCAGCGCTTCGCCACGCAGAGCGGCAGCCTGCTGGTCGGTCCGCCGTCCATCGATCTGGTGCTGAACCTGCTGCGCAAGCTCGACCCGGTCACGCTGTCGGACGTCCTCAGCCGCGTCTCGGCAGACGCGGTGCGCGTGCTGCTCGGTGCGCTGAGCGGGATCGGCTCGGGCAGTCCAGATCAGGTCACCAAGATCCTCACCGAGTTGGTCACCACACTGCCGCCGCATCTGATCGCCGAACTCGGCACGGCACCGCGCTTCGTGCCGTTGTACCAGGCCAGCGGCGAACAAACTCTGGCAGGCATTCCCCTGGCAGATCTCAAAGTGGAGGGTCTGGGCAAGCTCGACCCACGGCTGTTCGTCGGCATCGGTGTGAAGCGCATGGGCAGCGGCCGCACCGAATTGCTGAACGATCAGGTGCTACCGCTGCGCGGGGTCGGCAGCCGGCAGACCGAGCTGATCGGTGTCAGCACGCGTCTCAACCACGGCGATCAGGTGGGGCTGATGCTCTACGGCTTCCATCCGCAGTACACGCTGAGCTTCTCCCGTGTACCGAGCGCGGTGCAGCTGAGCGGGACGGTCGACCTGCCCCTGCACTGACGAAAAAGGCGGGCTCATGGGCCCGCCTTCGGTTCAGAGTGGCTTCTCGAAGATCTTCGAGTTGCGCTGGAAGTTGTACAGCGAGGCGCGCGCTGCTGGCAGGCGATCGACGCTGATCGGTTCGAAGCCACGCTCGCGGAACCAGTGGGCGGTACGGGTGGTGAGGACGATGAGTTTCTTCAACCCCAGCTTGCGCGCGCGCTCCTCGATGCGTTCGAGCAGCTCGTCGCCGCGCCCGCCGTGACGGTATTCCGGATTGACCGCGAGACAGGCCAGCTCGCCGGCATCCGAGTCGGCAATCGGATAGAGCGCCGCACAGGCGATGATCAGCCCGTCACGCTCGACGATGCTGAACTGCTCGACCTCGCGCTCCAGCACTTCGCGCGAGCGCCGTACCAGAATGCCCTGCTCTTCCAGTGGCGTGATCAGATCAATGAGGCCGCCGACGTCCTCGATGGTCGCCTCGCGCAACTGCTCGAACTGCTCCTGGGTCACCAGCGTGCCGCCACCGTCGCGGGTGAACAGCTCGTTGAGCAGCGCACCGTCGTCAGCGTAGCTGACCACATGGCTGCGCCGCACGCCGCCGCGACAAGCCTGCGCGGCGGCATCCAGCAACTCGGCCTGGTACTGGCTGCCGAGGCGCTCGACATAGGCCGGGATCTGTTGCGGACGCAGCTCGCGGACCAGCTTGCCGCTTTCGTCGAGCAAGCCCGGCTCGGCGCCGTAGAGCACCAGCTTGTCGGCCTGCAGATCGATGGCCGCACGGGTGGCGACGTCTTCGCAGGCCAGGTTGAAGATCTCGCCGGTAGGCGAGTAGCCCAGCGGCGAGAGCAGCACGATGGTGCGCTCGTCCAGCAGTCGGCCGATGCCCTTGCGGTCGATACGGCGCACCTCGCCAGTGTGGTGCAGGTCGACGCCATCGAGCACGCCGATCGGCCGCGCGGTGACGAAGTTGCCACCGGCCACGCGCAGCCGCGCGCCCTGCATGGGCGATGCCGCCATGTCCATGGACAGGCGTGCTTCCAGGGCAATACGCAGCTGGCCGACCGCGTCGATCACGCACTCCATGGTCGGCGCGTCGGTGACGCGCAGATCGCGATGAAAACGCGGTTCGATGCCGCGCGCGGCCAGGCGCGCCTCGATCTGCGGACGCGAACCGAACACCAGCACCAGACGCACGCCGAGGCTGTGCAGCAGCACCAGGTCGTGGACGATGTTGGCGAAGTTGGCGTGCTCCAGACCATCGCCCGGCAGCATGACGACGAAGGTGCGGTCACGGTGCGAATTGATGTAGGGCGAGGAGTCGCGAAGCCAGGTGACGTAGTCGTGCATGTAAAAGCCTTCGTGGCGGTCTTGTTCGTCTGAAAGTAATCAGTTCGGGGCGGCGTGCGGCTGCAGGCAATAGTGCTCGATCATCCGGCGCAACAGCTGCAGGGTCGGTTCGATGCGGTCGAGCTGCAGGTATTCGTCGGGCTGGTGCGCGCAGGCGATGTCGCCAGGGCCCAGCACCAGCGTCTCGCAGCCGAGCTGCTGAAGATAAGGCGCTTCGGTGGCAAACGCCACCGCCTCGGCACGGTGCCCGGTGAGGCGCTCGGCGAGGCGCACCAGCTCGCTTTCCGCCGCCTGCTCGAAGGCTGGCACTGCGGGGAACAGCGGCGCCAGATCGATCTTCACCTGATGCTGCTCGGCCAGCGGCTGCAGGCGCTGACGGATGATCCCGCGCAGTTGCTGTGGGTCCATACCCGGCAACGGGCGCAGGTCGAACTCCAGCGCGCACTGGCCGCAGATACGGTTGGGGTTGTCGCCGCCGTGGATGCAGCCGAAGTTGAGCGTCGGCTTGGGCACGTCGAACAACGAGTTGTCGTACTCGGCCTGCCACTGCCGGCGCAGCGTCATCATCTCGCCGATCACGCCGTGCATCGCTTCCAGCGCGCTATGGCCGTAGGCCGGGTTCGAGGAATGGCCGCTCTGCCCGAGGATATCGATGCGCTCCATCATGATGCCCTTGTGCAGACGCACCGGGCGCAGGCCGGTGGGCTCGCCGATCACTGCCGCACGCCCGAGCGGCTGGCCGGCTTCGGCCAGCGCACGGGCGCCGGACATCGAGCTTTCCTCGTCGCAGGTGGCGAGAATGAGCAACGGACGGCGGAACGGCTGCTCCAGCAACGGGCGAACCGCCTCGATGATCAGCGCGAAGAAGCCCTTCATGTCGCAGCTGCCCAGGCCGTACCAGCGGCCGTCGGCCTCGCGCAGCTTGAGCGGATCGGACGTCCACAGCCCGGCATCGAACGGCACGGTATCGCTGTGTCCGGCCAGCACCAGACCGCCGGGACCGCTGCCGTAGCTGGCGAGCAGGTTGAATTTGCCGGGAGCGACTTCCGGCGTTTCGCAGGTGAAGCCCAACTCACCGAGCCAGGCCGCCAGCAACTCGATCACCGGACGATTGCTCTGATCCCAGCCAGGCTGCGTACAACTGACCGAGGGTGCCGCGAGGAGCGCAGCGAACTGCTCCTTGAATGATGGAATGGGCACCGGCTACCTCCGTGATGCAATCGGAACGAGCCTGCAGTGAAGCATGAAACGCGCCACGGCGGGACCCACAAACGAAAACGCCCCGTCAGATCGACGGGGCGTTTCAACAACCACAGGCTGCGCGAACGATCAGATGAAGATGGCGCGCAGAATGAGGAAGAACACGATGGCCAGACCCGCACCGACCGGCAGGGTGACCAGCCAGGACATGAAGATCTTGCCGACCACGCCCAGATTCAGCGCACCGATACCGCGGGCGATGCCCACACCGAGTACCGCACCGACCAGCGTATGGGTGGTGGAAACCGGCAGGCCAATAGCGGAGGCGCCGACTACGGTGGTGGCGGTGGCCAGCTCGGCGGCAAAACCGCGGCTCGGCGTCAGTTCGGTTATCTGCTTGCCGATAGTGGCGATCACCTTGTAACCGTAAGTCGCCAGACCGATGACGATACCGACAGCGCCCAGCAGCAGCACCCAGCCCGGCACAGCGGCCTTGGCGCCAATGACAGCGGCACCTTCCGATTGCAGCACACCAACCACTGCCGCGAGCGGTCCAACCGCGTTGGCCACATCGTTGGACCCATGGGCGAAGGCCATGGAACAGGCGGTGAAGATCATCAGTACGGCGAAGACCTTCTCCACGCTGGAGAAATGGAAGGCCTTGTCCGCCTCCACGTCGACCTTGATCCGCGTCAGCAAGGCGATACCAATCAACATCACCAGTGCGCCGACGCCCACCGCCAGCATGAAGCTCTGCCCGCCGCTCAGGTCCAGCCCGATGTGCTTGAGGCCCTTGGACAGGGTCATCAGCGCGACCATGAAACCGGTCAGGAACATGTACAGCGGCACGAAACGCTTGGCGTTCTGGAAGGGCTCATCGGTATCGATGATCAGGCGCTGCACGCTGATGAACAGACCAAAGGCGATAGTGCCCGAGAGCATGGGCGAGACGACCCAGCTGGCGACGATCGGGCCGACGCCGCTCCAGTGCACCGCATCCACCGAGACACCCACGGCAGCGAAGCCGATCACCGCACCGACAATGGAGTGCGTGGTCGATACCGGCCAGCCCTTGACCGAGGCGATCAACAACCAGGTACCGGCTGCCAGCAGCGCCGACATCATGCCCAGCACCATAAGCTCTGGTGAGATGGCCGATGCATCGACGATCCCGCTCTTGATCGTCTCGGTGACCTGGCCACCGGCCAGATACGCACCGCAGAACTCGAAGATCATCGCCACGACGATCGCTTGCTTGATGGTCAGCGCGCGGGAGCCTACCGAGGTACCCATGGCGTTGGCCACGTCGTTGGCGCCCACGCCCCAGGCCATGAAAAAACCGAACATGCAGGCGAGCACCAGGAGTACGAAGCCGTAATCCGCGATAAAGGACATAAGAATTACCTGTTGAACCCAGAAAGGACGCTGGCGCCTTAGCGCGCCAGCAATTGTTCCAGACGGTTGCCGACGCGCTCGGCGCGGTCGGCTACATCACCGATCCATTCGATGATCTTGTAGAGAAAGATCACGTCGACTGCTGGCAAATCCTTTTCCAGATTGAACAGCGCACGGCGAACCGTGATCTGCATGCGGTCGGTTTCGCGCTCGATTTCCTCGAGCTCTTCGACCATTTTTTCGACGAGGGTGGCTTCGCGGCCGCTAAAGCCGGTTTCCAGCAGCGAATCCAGCTCTTTCAGAGCCTTGAGCGCCTGGGCACTGGCGTCGACGGTGCGTTGCACGTAGGCCAGCATCTGCGGTTGCAGCGGCTGCGGGATGGTCATGCAGCGGCCCAGCATCAGGCCGGCGATGTCCTTGGCACGGTTGGCGATCTTGTCCTGTACACTCAGCAGGTCAAGAAGATCGGAACGTGGCACCGGCAAGAACAGGCTTTTCGGCAGGTGCTGGCGGACGCTCTTCTTCAGCTTGTCGGCCTCGTTTTCCAGCTGCGCCATCTGCTGCTGGATCTGCTCGACCTTCTCCCAGTCTTCGGCCATCACCGCCTGGAACAGCGGTACCAGGTTCGCCGCACATTCATGCGACTTGGCCATATGCTGCTGCATCGGGCCGATTGGCGAACGTCCGAACAAGCTGACGAAAGGATTGACTGGCATAGGGTAAGGCCCCGGCTTGAAAGAGGCGGCAAGTATACGGACAGGCCATCACGCCTGCTACCGTGTGTCATCAGGCTGCAACATCAACACATCATAGGCACCCAGTCGGCATCATGCAGAAAGAAACCGAAATCAAGCTACGCGCCAGCCGCGAAACCCTGCTCGCCCTGCGCGAACATCCGCTGCTGAAGAAGCGCAACAAGAGTGGCTGGTCGCGCCATGAGCTATTCAACCAGTATTACGACACCGCCGACCGCGCCCTCGCCCAGGCCCGCGTCGCGCTGCGCCTGCGTCGCGACGGCGAGCAGTTCATCCAGACCCTGAAGAGCCGCGGCCAGAGTGTCGCCGGCCTGTCCGAGCGCAACGAATGGGACTGGTATCTGGACAAGGCCAAGCTCGACACCAAGAAGCTCGGCGACGACTGCTGGCCGGCCAGCCTTGCCGAGCTGGACAAGAAAACCCTGAAGCCGATCTTCACCACTGATTTCGTCCGCGAGAAGGCCGAAATCGCCTGGGGCCGCGGCAAGGCCAAGGTGGTCATCGAGGCCGCGCTGGATCTGGGCCAGGTCAAGGCCGGCAAGCAGTCCGAGGAGATCTGCGAGCTGGAGCTCGAGCTACGCCAGGGCGATCCCGAGGCATTGCTGGAACTGGCCGCCGAGCTGGCTGCCGATCTGCCGCTGATGCCCTGCGACATCAGCAAGGCCGAACGCGGCTACCGCCTGCACGACGCCGACGGCTACAACCTGCAGCTACCTGCGCCGGCACTGGACGCCACGATGCCGCTGGACGACGCGGTGGTCGCTCTCGGCTGGCAGCTGTTGGGCAATAGCCAGCGCCTGGCTGAGCAGTACCGTTTCAATGGCCGCTGGAAACTGCTGAGTGACTGGCTGCAGCAGCTGATCGAGCTGCGCGCCCTGCTCGGCAGCCTCGGCCAGGCCGCCCCGCGCGCCAGTAGCCGGGAGCTGCGTGAGCTGCTCGACGCGCTGATCCTGGACTGGCGCCCACGGGTCGAAGCCGGCCAGAACGATGAAGGTGTGCGCAAGGCCGCGCCGACACAATTCGCCGCCGAACTGGACCAGACCCGCTGGGGCCTGCTGTCGCTGAAAGCCTCGCTGTGGCTGCTGCAACGCAGCTGGACCGAAGGCCGCAACGCCCGTGGCGATCGTCAGGGTGCGGCCGAACTAGGCAAGTGGCTGCTGCATTTGCTCGCCGAAGAAGCCAAGGCGCTGCAACTGCCGCGTTACCAGCAGCAGCCCGAGGACCTCGCCGAACAGAGCCCGCGCATGGAGCGGCTGCTGGTCTGGCTGCACCTCGCCCGCGGCGTACTGGAGCTGCCCGAGGTTGACCGTCTGTATGGCGAGCTGGCCAAACTGCATGAACTGGCCCGCCAGCCCATCGACGATCAAGCGCTGGAACTGCGTGTCGAACAGGCGCATCTGGTCTGGACGCTCAAGGCCTGGAAGCTACTGGAGAAATAAGCTCACCAGGCGGCGCTGGCTGCTCAAAGTTGGACCCCGGCGGCAGACAACGCCGGGGTTTAGCGGCAAGCTTGGCTTTTCCGCCGTCGCATCCAAGGAATCCCATGTCCGTGCTGAACTCGCCCCCCAAGGACCGCCCTCTCGATCTCAACGATCTGTTGCGCGAGTTGGTCGCTCAGGGCCGGGTGGCTCAGGACAGCGCCGAACAGTGCCTGACGGTCCGCCGCAGCGCGGTGGCCAACCAGCAGCATCCGCTGGAATTCCTCGCCGCGCAGCAGCTCGATGATCTGCTGCGCCCCGGCAAGAAGCTCGACCTGGAAACCCTGACCGTCTGGCTCGCAGAGCGGGCCGGTCAGCCTTACCTGCGCATCGACCCGCTGAAGATCGATGTCGCCGCGGTCACGCCGCTGATGTCCTACGCCTTCGCCCAGCGCCACAGCATCCTCGCTGTAGCGGTGGACAGCAGCGCCGTGACCATCGCCAGCAGCCAGCCGTTCGTGCACGGCTGGGAAACCAACCTGACCCACGTGCTCAAGCGCCCGATCAAGCGCGTGGTGGCCAACCCGACGGACATCCAGCGCTTCACCGTCGAGTTCTACCGCCTGGCCAAGTCGGTCAGCGGCGCCAGCGGCACGGACCAGAAGATCAGCGGCGTCGGCAACTTCGAGCAACTGCTCAACCTCGGCGCCAGCGACCAGGAGCCGGATGCCAACGACTCGCACATCGTCAACATCGTCGACTGGCTGTTCCAGTACGCCTTTCAGCAGCGCGCCAGCGATATCCACATCGAACCGCGCCGCGAGCAGGGCACGGTGCGTTTCCGTATCGACGGTGTGCTGCATAACGTCTACCAGTTCCCGCCGCAGGTAACGATGGCGGTAGTCAGCCGGCTGAAGTCCCTCGGCCGCATGAACGTTGCCGAGAAGCGCAAGCCGCAGGACGGCCGGGTGAAGACCAAGACGCCGGACGGCGGCGAGGTGGAGCTGCGCCTGTCGACGCTCCCGACCGCCTTCGGCGAGAAGATGGTGATGCGTATCTTCGACCCCGAGGTGCTGCTCAAGGGCTTCGACCAGCTGGGCTTTTCCGCCGACGACCTGCGTCGCTGGCAGAGCATGACGGGCCAGCCCAACGGCATCATCCTGGTCACCGGGCCGACCGGCTCAGGCAAGACCACCACGCTCTACACCACGCTCAAGCAGCTGGCGACGCCAGAGGTGAACGTCTGCACCATCGAGGACCCGATCGAGATGATCGAGGGCGCCTTCAACCAGATGCAGGTGCAGCACAATATCGAGCTGACCTTCGCCAGCGGCGTGCGCGCGCTGATGCGGCAGGACCCGGACATCATCATGATCGGCGAAATCCGCGATCTGGAAACCGCCGAGATGGCCATCCAGGCCGCGCTGACCGGTCACTTGGTGCTCTCCACCCTGCACACCAACGACGCCCCCAGCGCAATTACTCGCCTGCTGGAACTGGGTGTGCCGCACTACCTGCTCAAGGCAACGCTGCTCGGTGTCATGGCCCAGCGTCTGGTGCGCACACTGTGCCCGCACTGCAAGACGCCGATGCAGCTGGACGCCGATGATTGGACGGCATTGACCCGGCCTTGGAATGCCCCGTTACCGACCACCGCGCATAAGGCCGTGGGCTGTCTGGAATGCCGCGACACCGGTTTCCGCGGTCGTGCCGGGGTCTACGAGATCATGCTGCTGAACGACGCGATCAAACCGCTGATCACCGCCGACACCGATATCGTCGCCCTACGCCGTCAGGCCTTCAAAGATGGCATGCGCAGCCTGCGCCTATCCGGCGCTCAGAAGATCGCCGCCGGCCTGACCACCGTGGAAGAAGTGCTGCGGGTTACGCCGCAGAGCGAGCAGAAATAGCCGGAGGCTCGACGCGTTTGTAGGGTGGATGTCGCTTTTACATCCACCGCAACTCCATCCGGTGGATCGGTGAAGCGTGATCACCCTACGCCAGCTGTGGGAGCGGCCTTCGCCACGAATAGCTCAGCACTTAATCAGCATCAGCTGCCGAAACGACCGGTGGGGTCTGCCTTAACCTAAAGTTGAACGGCGATTCAGCCATCCGCCCTTGCAGCGAGAATGCTCGCCACCTGATTGGGCTTGCAGTTGAGGTAGGCCGAAGACTGCAACCATTGCTGGTCGGGGTACCAGGAGAACATGAACTGGCCGCCCTTGAGGCTATCGACCACCATCCGCGCCACTTCCGGCCGCACTGCCGGGCAACCCTGGCTACGACCGATACGGCCCTGCGTGGCGATCCAGGAAGGATTCACGTACGCCGCCGGGTGAATGACGATGGCCCGCTCGCGGGCGCGGTCATTGATGCCCGGCTCCAGCCCGTCCATGCGCAGCGAGTAGCCGTGCTTGCCACTGTAGCTTTCCGCGGTGCGAAACAGACCGATGCTGGACTGATGGCTGCCCACCGCATTGGAAAAGCTGGTGGCGTGGTTGTCGCCTGACTTCTGCCCGTGAGCAACCAGATCCTCGAGCAGCAGCTGCTCCTTCTCCAGATCGAAGATCCATAGCCGGCGTTCGCTGGAAGGCAGCGAGAAGTCGATCACCGCCAGGCGCTGGGCGGCACTCGCGCCATTGTTGACCGCACACTGCATGGCGGCGACCGCGTGGGTCAGCACCTGCTTATCGAGTTTGGGGGCCAGCCGGGCCAGACTGTCGACCATCGGCTGATAGGTGGCGTTGGCCGCCCATACAGGCGAGACGAACACGAAAAGACCTGCGGCCAGGCAGGCGCGTCGAAGCATGGACATCATGAGCAAGCAACCTCATCGGGCACGGCGTGACGACTTCCTGTCCGGCCGGCGCCTTATACTCGCCGCAGCAGCAGCGCACACGAAGCCGGGCGGGATGAACGAGCACCCCATATCCGGCGCGATATGTTTTTATGATTCGCGCGGCCAGCGGCGCTGCCGCGGCCACAGCCTCACAAGGGCGCAGTCTAGCAGCCACCGGAACGGTCTGGAGCGAAACGTTGGTTAAAAAATGTGCACCCCGTCTGACCATCTGGCTCTGCCTCATCGCGGGCGCAGCCGTCGCCGAGCCAGTCGCCACCCAGCCGACGCCGCTCGCGACCACTCTGCAAAGCCTGCCGCAGAGCTGCCCGTCACTGCCGGGCAGGCTCGAACCAGCCGCGCTGCAGCGGCTCTCGGCGTTCTACCAGGCCGTGCATCATCAGCCGGTGTGGAACGCCTACGCCATGCTCGACGGCCTGCTGCAGCAACTCGCATCACTGGCGGACGATGGCCTTGACCCTGCCCAGTATCAGCCGGAACGCATTCGCGCGCTGTTGCAGCGGCCTTCCCCCGCGCCGCTGCAGCGCGAGTGCAGCGATATCCTTGCCAGCCACGCCTACCTCGAAGCGCTCTACCATCTGTCTTACGGTCGTCTGCGCCAGGCCCAGGTCGAGCCGATCTGGCGCAGCCCCGACCTGCCGGAGCCTGATGATACCGGGCCGCTGGTGCAGATCGCCGTACAAGGCCTCAGCGATCTGCCGAGTGTCTTCGATCGTGCCCGGCCGGAACATGCGCTGTACCGCGATCTGCGCGCGGCTTATGCGGCGGCACGTCAGAACCCGTTGCCCGCCTGGCGATCCGTGCCGGCGGGCCCGACGCTACGGCCAGGGATGAGCGATGCGCGGGTGCCGCTGCTGCGCGAACTGCTGCTCGCCGGCGCCGGCAGTACGTCAGCCATGGAACTGCGTTACGACAACGAGCTGGTCGAGGCGGTGAAGGGCTTCCAGTTGCAGCACGGACTCGAGGATGACGGCATCGTCGGAGCCGCCACGCTGGCCGCGCTGAACGTCAGCCCGGCCAGCCGTCTGGACCAGCTGCGCATCAACCTCGAGCGGCTGCGCTGGATCACTCGTGACCTCGAGCCGCAGTCGCTGCTGGTGGATATCGCCGGCGCCCGGCTGATCTACTTCCGCGACAGCTGCCCGTTCTGGCAAACACGCACCCAGGTCGGCCGTGAGGCACGCCAGACGCCACCACTGAAATCGAGCATCACCCGCCTGACTCTCAACCCCACCTGGACCGTACCGCCGACCATCCTGCGCCAGGACAAGCTGCCACTGATCCGCCAGGATGTCGGCTACCTGGCGCGCCACCAGACGCGCGTGCTCGACACGCAGGGCAATAGCCTGGATCCGCATAGCGTCGACTGGGGCAACCCGCACGGCATTCTGCTGCGCCAGGATGCCGGACCAGCCAACCCGCTCGGCCAGGTCGCGATCCGCTTTGCCAACCCTTTCTCGGTGTACCTGCACGACACGCCGAGTCAACCGCTGTTCGATCGCGCTGCACGCGCGTTCAGCTCCGGCTGCGTGCGGGTCGAGGCGGCCTTGCAACTGGTCGATCTGCTGCTCGAAGCCAGCGAGCGGGACACCGTGGCTGCGCTGCTGCAGAGCGGCAAGACACACGAATACCGCCTGGCGCGGCCGACGCCGATCCTGATGGCCTACTGGACAGCCGAAAGTGATGAAAACGGCCGTCCCGTTTATCGGCCGGATATCTACAAACGCGATGCTGCTCTGCTCCAGGCATTGAACGCCGTGCGGCCACGCTGACCGGCAAGCGTGTACACGCAGCGCCGTTCGTCGGGGATTTTCTCGCCGGTCGTCTGAACCTCGTGCCCTCGGCGTAGTCTTTTGCTGACCACTCGACAACGGCTTCCGCTGTCGAGTGTTTTCGTTACGCGACCCGTCTGAATTACTCAGGCCATGGACAGCCGAGCAGGACATTTTGAACGCCGATTACAGCGCCCCCGCAGCGACCTGGAACGAAGCTGAACGGCTGGCTGCACTGGCTCGTTACCCCGCGCTGGACGCTCCTTCCGACGCGGACTTCGCCGAGCTCGCCGCCATGGCTGCGCAGCTGTGTGCCTGTCCGGCAGCAGCCATCCACTTCATCGACGCGCACTATCAGCGCTGCATGGCCGCCATCTGCCTGCCTCAACAACCGGTTGCTCGCGAACATGCGCTGTGCGCCGCGGTCATTCAGCAAGCCGGACCGCTGGCGGTGTACTACGCAAACGGCCCCGCCGCCCCGCGGGAGCTGCCGCGTTTAGTCGACGGGGAAGTTGCCGGCTTCTATGCCGCCGCAATCTTGCGTGACGGCGGCGGACTGCCGCTGGGCACCCTGTGCGTCTGCGACCACCAACCGCGCGAGCTGACAGCGCAACAAGCTGCGCAGCTGCAGGCCGTCGCGCGGCAGATCATGGCGTTGCTGGAGCTACGCCGGCTCCGCGCCGAGGAGGAGCGCAGCAGGCAGATCATCGACAGCGCACAGGATTACGCCATCCTCGCGACCGATCTGAACGGCTACATCACCAGCTGGAACAGCGGCGCACAGTTGCTGTTCGGCTGGCCCGCCGACGAAGCCATCGGGCAGCATGCCAGGCTGATCTTCACCATTGAAGATCGCGCGCAGAACGCCGATCAACAGGAAATGCGCAGCGCGCTCGAGCAGGGCAGAGCCGTCGATGAACGCTGGCATCAGCGCAAGGACGGCTCACGCTTCTGGGCCAGCGGCCTCCTCACTCCGTTGCTGGCCGACGGCCAGCCGCGGGGTTTCGTAAAGATTCTGCGCGACCTGACCGAGAGCCGCCTGCAACAGGCTGCCGCCCGCGAGACCGAAGAGCGCTACCGCACCCTGGTCGATCTCAGCCCACAGGTGGTCTGGCAGTGCGATGCACAGGGTCAGCTGAACTTCTGCAACAGCTATTGGTGCGAGTTCACCGGTCTCGACGAGCAACAGTCACGCGGTGAAGGCTGGCTTGCGGCGGTCACGGCCAGCGAGCGCGAGGCACTTGCCGAACAATGGCGGCAGGCCATCCGCCGGGAGCTGCCGTACCGGCTGGAACTGCCGCTACGAGATGTCGATGGCAACCTGCGCTGGTTCCAGGCCAACGCTGCGCCCATCTACGATGCAGACGGCGACCTGCTGCATTGGATTTGCGTGGCGCAGGACGTCGACAGCCGCCGGCGTTCGGAAATGCAGCGTCTGGAAAGCGAGGCCTTTACCCGTCTGCTACTCGATTCGGCCAACGAGGGCTTCTACTCGATCGACCGCAACGGCGCCGTCACCCTGTGCAACGACGCCTTTCTCAACATCCTCGGCTTCGCCAGCCGCGAAGAGGTGCTCGGCAAGCACCTGCATGAGGTGATCCACCACAGCCGTCCGGATGGCAGCCCCTATCCGGTGCAGGAATGCCCGATCCAGCATACGGCGATCACAGGCGAGCCACGGCATGTGGAGCAGGAGCTGTTCTTCCGCGTCGACGGCAGCAGCCTGCCGGTGGAGTACCGCGTGGCGCCGATTTACCGCGACGGCGAGCTGCAGGGCGCGATCTGCACCTTCAGCGATATCAGCGAGCGCACTCAGCATCAGGCACTGCAGGCATTCCTGCTGGAGCTGAGCGATTGCCTGCAGGCCGATAGCGAGCGTGTCGACCTCTGCTGCGTGCTCGATGCGCGACTGGCGCAGCTGACCCGTTGCGACTGCATCGCCTGGGGTCGTGTCGAGGACGGCGAGCTGATCGTGCAACAGGAGTGGCTGGCAGCGAACGCCGCGAGTCGCCTCGGCCGTCACCCCATGGGGGCCGACGGCATGGAGCTCGTCGCCCGGCTACCGCACGAACACATCGTCGTGCTCGACGCCGAGCAACCCCTGCGCCACAGCCTGGCTGGTGCGACGCTGCTGATCAGCGAGCTGCCAGGCGTTGAGTCCAGCAACCGACCCGCGCTGCTCATCTTTGTCCGCAGCCATGCGCAACCCTGGAGCCTGGACGACGTCACCCTGGCCCGCGAAGTACAGGAACGCCTGCGCGGCGCCGCCGACCGCATTCGGGCGAACAAGGCGCTGCGCGACGCCGAACAGCGCATCAGCCTGGCCAACGAAATCGCCTCGATCGGCGTCTGGGAGTACCGCGACAGCCAACATTCCCTGCACTGGGACGCCCAGCTCAAGGCCATGGCCGGCATAACGCCGGATCAGCCAGGGCTGGATGTGCATGAAATCCTCGCACGGGTGCATCCCGACGATCGCGGCAAGCTGCTCAAGGCGCTAGGCGACACCCTGGCCGGCAAAGGCGACGGCGAGTTTCAGCTGGACTACCGGATCTTCGATACCCGCATCGGCGAATTCGTCTGGCTGGCCAATCGGGGCCGCCGGCTGCTCGACCCCAGCGGGGAGCTGCGCATCCTCGGCACCGCACGCAACATCACTGCCGAGCGCAACGCAGCCGAACGCATGCTGCGCATGAACGAGATGCTCGAAGCGCAGATCAAGGATCGCCAACAGGCCGAGCAGCGCCAGACGGCACTGGTTGAACTGGGCGACCTGTTGCGCGAGCAGCACGACAGCCAGACCATCGCCCATGCGGCTGTCAGCGTGATCGGCCGCACGATCGGCGTATCACGCGTGCTGTTCGCCAGCGTCGATGCATCCAGCCAGAGCGCCACCATCGAGCGCTACTGGAGCGACGGCAGCTCCGACAGCAGCAACGAGATGGTCCATTTCGCCGACTATGGCGACTTCTTCTACGATCTGCAGGAAAACGAGCTGGTAGTAATCGAAGACGTGCTGCACGACGCGCGCACCGCCAGCCACGCCGAGAACTTCGCCGAAAGCCAGATCCGCAGCCTCGTCTGCGTGCCGCTGTTCGAGCAGGGCCGCATTTCCGCTGTGTTCATGCTGCTCGAAGATCAGCCGCGCAGCTGGTTCGATGACGACGTCTCCTTCATCCGCGAAGTCGCCGACCGCGCCTGGACGGCCGACGAGCGCATGCGCGCGGAACGGGCGCTGCGCGAGAGCGAAGAGCAGTTCCGCACCCTGGCCGACAACATGAGCCAGTTCGCCTGGATGGCCGACCCCACCGGGCGCATCTACTGGTACAACAAGCGCTGGTACGACTACACCGGCACCACCGGCGAGGCCATGCGCGCCCTGGGCTGGCGCGCCGTGAACCACCCCGATCACCACGAACGGGTCAGTGCCTCGATGAAGCGCGCCTTCGCCATCGGCTCGATCTGGGAGGAGACCTTTCCACTGCGTGGCAAGGACGGCAAGTACCGCTGGTTCCTCTCGCGCGCGCTGCCCATTCGCGACGATTTCGGCCAGGTCACCCACTGGTTCGGCACCAATACCGACGTTACCGCCCAGGTCGCCGCCGAGGAGGCGCTGCGCGAGCTGAATGACAGCCTCGAACGCCGCGTGGCGGAACGCACACGCGAACTGGCGGCGATCAACAGCCGCCTGCACATCGAAATGGCCGAGCGCGAGCGAGCCGAGGACGCTCTGCGCCACGCGCAGAAGATGGAAGCCATTGGTCAACTCACCGGCGGTCTGGCGCACGACTTCAACAACATGCTGACCGGTGTGCTCGGCGCGCTCGACCTCATCCAGCGGCGCGTCGCCAGCGGCAGCACCGGTGAGCTGGATCGCTACATCGACGCCGCCACCACCTCGGCCAATCGCGCCGCGGCGCTGACGCATCGCCTGCTGGCGTTCGCCCGCCGGCAGTCACTGGACCCGAAGCCCGTCGATGTGAACCTGTTGGTGGTGTCGATGGAGGACATGCTGCGCCGCACCATGGGCGAACACATCCAGCTGGAAGTCGAGCTGCAGGCCGACGCCTGGCTCGCCTATACCGACGGCCATCAGCTGGAAAATGCCCTGCTCAATCTGGTCATCAACGCCCGCGATGCCATGCCTGACGGGGGCAAACTCGGCGTCCATACTGAGAACCTGCGCATCGAGCAGCATCATCCAGACACCCCGGAACCGGGCGACTACGTGGTGCTCTGCGTCGCCGACAACGGTGCGGGCATGTCGGCACAGACCATCGCCAAAGCGTTCGATCCATTCTTCACCACCAAACCGATTGGCCAGGGCACCGGCCTTGGCCTGTCGATGGTCTACGGCTTCGCCAAGCAGACCGGGGGCCACGTGCGCATCGACAGCAAGCTGGGCGAAGGCACCCGAGTGACCCTCTACCTCCCGCGCAACCAGAACGAGGGCGATGTTGAGCCGGCCACGAAACAACAGCTCGACGCGCCCAGCGCAACGAACGGCGAGATCGTACTGGTCGTGGAAGACGAAGCAGCAGTGCGCATGCTGGTGGTGGAGGTACTGCATGAGCTCGGCTATCAGGTTCTGGAGGCCTGCGATGCCAGTAGCGCACTGCCTTACCTGCACGGCGATCAGCGCCTCGATCTACTGGTCAGCGACTTCGGCCTGCCTGGCCTCAACGGCCGGCAGTTGGTGGAAAGCGCGCGGGAGCATCGGCCCGAGCTGAAGGTGCTATTCATTACCGGTTACGTGCCGGACGAAGAGATGCGCAACGATTTTCTTGGCCCAGGCATGGATATCCTGGCCAAGCCATTCAGCATCGACATCCTCGCTGCGCGCATCCGGCGCCTGATCGACGGGCGCGACTAGCCGCGCCCGGAACTCTCCTTCGCACATCGCACTCTCAGAAGGACGATAGCAAGGAGGTTTCCGCTCATGCGCAAGACACTTATTGCAGCTTTCACCCTAGCCCTAGCGCCACTTGGCAGCGCCGTGGCCGATGGCCTGGTACGTGACATCCTTTCCTCCGGGGCGACCACCGCCTCGACCTACCTGACCTTCAAGGACGACAAGCTGGTGATTCCGGCACGTGAGGACGCGGGCAGCTTCGTCGCCAGCAACGGCGAGATCCGCGGTCCGTACCTGGAGGCCATGCTCAAGCAATTGCGTAGCGAGCAGCCCGACCTGCAGGCCTCCGACATGGAGCTTGCTAGCGCAATTCTGGCGAGCGAACAGTCGCGCTGAGCGCACGCCCAACCATCACCGACTTACGCGAGGGCAGTTCATGAAGAAGAGCGCTTCCGCCGCCTGGCAAGGCGGCCTGAAAGACGGCAAGGGCACCATCAGCACCGAAAGCGGTGCATTGAAGGACAACCCCTACGGCTTCAACACCCGCTTCGAAGGCGCACCCGGAACCAACCCGGAAGAACTGATCGGAGCAGCCCATGCCGGCTGCTTCTCCATGGCGCTGTCCATGATGCTCGGCCAGGCCGGGCTTACCGCCGAGCGCATTGACACCCGCGCCGAGGTCACCCTCGACAAGGACGGCGAAGGCTTCAGCATCACCGCGATCGATCTCACGCTCAAGGCGCGCATCCCCGGTGCGGACGACGCGCAGTTCCAGCAGATCGCCAAGCAGGCGAAGGAAGGCTGCCCGGTGTCGAAAGTGCTTAACGCGCGCATCAGCCTAAACGCCACGCTGGAAGGCTGATCGGCCCGGTAGGCCAGACGCCCGACCGACTCGGCTGACGCAAAAAAAAAACGCCACACCGTTGCCGGGGTGGCGTTTATGCATCCAGCGGAAATCAGCCGCGGATGTTGTAGATGTCCTTCTCGTTCAACTCGGCATACTCATACAACCGCTTGAGATAGGCACTCTGTTGCTCCCATACCTTGGAAGCGACCGGATCGGCCTTGGCGGAAGCATCGACCACTTCGGCGGCGACTTCCTTCAGGCGGGCCAGCACTTCGTCTGGCAGACGACGCACTTCAACGCCCTGCTCACGCAGCTGCTCCAGCGCCTCCATGTTCTTGGCGTTGTAGTCGTCGAGCATGTCGCCATTCACGTCACGCGCGGCAGCACGAACGATGGCTTTCAGATCATCCGGCAGGGTTTCCCACGCTTTGAGATTCACGTCCAGTTCGAAGGTGACGTTTGGCTCCTGCCAGCCCGGGGTGTAGTAGTACTTGGAGGCTTTGTGCAGGCCCAGCGCCAGATCGTTGTACGGCCCGATCCACTCGGTGGCGTCGATCGCGCCGGTCTGCAGGGCAGTGAAGATCTCGCCGGCCGGCATGTTCACCACGGTCCCGCCCATCTTGGTCAGCACTTCGCCGCCCAGGCCCGGGGTGCGCATCTTCAGGCCCTTGAAGTCATCGACCGAGTTGATTTCCTTGTTGAACCAGCCCGCGGTCTGCACGCCAGTGGCGCCACAGGCCATCGGCAGTACACCGTAGGGCTTGTAGACCTCTTCCCACAGCTGCATACCGCCGCCACGATGCAGCCAGGCATTCATTTCCTGCGCATTCGGGCCGAACGGCAGGGCGCAGAAGAACTGTGCGGCCGGTACCTTGCCTTTCCAGTAGTAAGGCGCTCCGTGGCCCATTTCCGCCGTGCCACGCGATACCGCATCGAATACTTCCAGCGCCGGGACCAGCTCACCCGCGGCGTAGACCTTGACCTTCAGCCGGCCACCGCTCATCTCGTTGACCAGATTGGCGAAACGCTCGGCACCGACACCCACGCCAGGGAAGTTCTTCGGCCAGGAGGTGACCATCTTCCAGTTGAATGTTTGCTGTTCGCTGGCCTGCTTGCTTTCGCCAGCGACCGGCTTGTCGCTCTTGTCATTGCAGCCGGCCAGAGCGGTAGCCGCCAGGCCCACGCCGGCGGCGGTAAGAATGTCACGACGTTTCATGTAGTTACTCCTTGTTATTTATTCTTATTGCGCAACGGCAAGGCCACGCTGTCTGCCGGACCGCTTACGCTGCCATTCCGTGCGCGCCCTCTGACCATGTTGGCCGCGGGGCGCATGCGGCGAAATCTGCGCCGGAAATGCAGACGCCATTCCGGGCTCAACTAACATTAGAGCCTCCGGCGTCTCAAGCCTAGCGTATAAGCTAAAAGTCGTAGGCCGATTGCTGCGAAGCGTCACTGCTGCAAGAATCGCCGCTTCCGCCAACCTTGCGTCTCCTAAGAAGGACTACAAATGTCCCACAGCCCCTCGCCCCTGCTGCGCGTGGCCGGCCTCATCGATGCGTGCAACATGCGCCTCGGCCAGTTATGCGCCTGGATCACCCTGTTTCTTGTCATCGGCACCGCCATCGTGGTGGTGCTGCGCTACGGTTTCGGCATCGGCGCCATCGCCCTGCAGGAAGCGGTGATGTACGGCCATGCGCTGGTGTTCATGGGCGCTGCCGCCTGGACCCTGCAGCGCAACGGCCATGTTCGCGTCGACATCTTCTATCAGAAGTTCAGCAGCCGTCGGCAGGCGACGGTCGACGGGATGGGCCACTTGCTGTTCCTCCTACCAGTGTGTCTGTTCCTCGGCTGGAACAGCTGGGATTACGTCAGCAACTCCTGGTCGACGCTGGAGGGCTCGAATGAGTCCGGCGGGCTGAAGTTCGTCTACCTGCAGAAAAGCATCATCCTGCTGCTGGTTGCCAGCCTCGCCCTGCAGGCCGTTTCCGACCTGATCAAGGCGGGCTATCGCATTGCCGGCCGCCTGCCGGAAGCGGAGGTGAAGCATGGCTGAGTTCATGGCCATCCTGCTGTTCATCAGCATCTGCTTTGCCCTCATGTCGGGTTACCCGGTCGCCTTCACGCTCGGCGGTATGGCGCTGCTGTTCGCCGGCATCGGCGTGGTCACGGGCTCCTTCGACGTGGGCTACCTTCACGCGCTGCCAAACCGCATCTTCGGCATCATGAACAACCAGACGATGCTGGCGGTGCCGCTGTTCGTCTTCATGGGCGTGATGCTGGAGAAATCCCGCGTCGCCGAAGACCTGCTGGAATCGATGTCGCGCCTGTTCGGCACCATGCGTGGCGGCCTGGCGATCTCGGTCTGCGTGGTCGGCGCGCTGCTCGCGGCCAGCACCGGCATCGTCGGCGCCACCGTGGTCACCATGGGCCTGCTGGCGCTGCCGACCATGCTGCGTCGCGGCTACGACCCGGCCATTGCCACCGGCACCCTCGCCGCCACCGGCACCCTCGGCCAGATCATCCCGCCATCGATCATCCTGGTTCTGCTCGGCGACGTGATGTCCAGCGCCTTCCAGCAGGCGCAGCTGAAGATGGGCATCTTCTCGCCGAAGACCGTTTCGGTCGGTGACCTGTTCGTCGGCGCGCTGATTCCGGGCCTCGTGCTGGTCGGCATGTACATTCTCTACCTCATCGCCGTGGCGATCTTCCAGCCGAAGAAACTGCCCGCCCTGCCGCAGGAAGAGCTGGGCCCGATCGAATGGGGCAAGCTGATCGGTGCGCTGCTGCCACCGCTGGCACTGATCACCGCGGTCCTCGGCTCGATTCTGGCTGGCTATGCCACCCCGACCGAGGCTGCCGCGATCGGAGCCCTCGGCGCCACCTTGCTGTCGATCGCCAAGGGCCAGCTGAACTTCAGCCAGCTCAAGCAGGTGGCCTTCGGCACCACCGAAATCACCTCGATGGTGTTCCTCATCCTCATTGGTGCGTCGCTGTTCTCGCTGGTGTTCCGCGGCTTTGGCGGTGAAGCGCTGATCGAAGACGCGCTGCACTCGCTGCCTGGTGGTGTGCTCGGCGCCTTCCTGGTGGTGATGCTGGTCATCTTCCTGCTTGGCTTCATCCTCGACTTCATCGAGATCATCTTCGTGGTGGTGCCCATCGTCGGCCCGATCCTGCTCGCCATGGGCCTGGACCCGGTTTGGCTCGGCGTAATGTTCGCCATCAACCTGCAGACGTCGTTCCTCACCCCGCCATTCGGCTTCTCGCTGTTCTACCTGCGCGGCGTTACACCCCGCAGCGTACCCACCAGCGTGATGTACAAAGGCGTGCTGCCGTTCATCGCGATCCAGATCGGTATGCTGGTGGTGGCCTATATGTGGCCGGGAATCGTCACCTGGCTGCCTGAGCAGGTCTACGGCAAGTAATACCCGCCCAGCAACGCCCGTCCACGACGGGCGTTGTGCTTTCAGCCGTACCGTACCGCTACAATCGGCTCCCCGCCGAACGCCTGTCCCGTCGATGTCAACTGCCCCCAGCATGCACGAGCGCTTTCATGCGCTGGACCGTTTCCTCACCGAGCATCAGTCGCTGTGGCGGCCGCGCCCGTTCGTCTGCCGAACACTGCCCTGGGAAGCCGACTACCCCGAACTCGCCGCCTGGCTCCGTGCCCGCTCACTGGCCGACGCCGAAACCGCGCACAACCAGCCAGGCGAACTCGCCGCACCGGAGCCTTTCCCGCACCTGGCTGCGTTTGCCTGCGAGCTGGGCCAGATCGATGAACTGCCCGCAAGCGAGCTGCCGGCTGTTGAACATCGCCAGAATCTCGACATACCAGGGCGCAAATCACTGCAGATCCAGGCATTCGGCGCGCGCCTGCGGTTCCGCGAAAAGCCGCTTCACTGGTTGGACTGGTGCGCGGGCAAAGGGCACCTCGGGCGGCATCTGGCCCGCGACGGAGCCGCGCTGACTTGCCTGGAATGGGACGAGGCTCTGGTCGAAGCAGGCGCGCAACTCAGCCAGCGCCTCGGCATCGCGGCAAGTCATCGCTGCCAGGACGTGCTGGCCGCAAGCGCTGCGGAGCAGCTGCACGCCTTCCACACGCCTGTCGCCCTGCATGCCTGCGGCGACCTGCATGTCCGGCTGCTGCAGCTGGCCATCGCCAAACAATGCCGCCAGCTCGCCGTTGCGCCCTGCTGCTACAACCGCACGTCCAATGAGCGTTACACCCCGCTGTCGCAGGCGGCGAGGGCGTCATCGTTGCAGCTCAGCCGCGATGATCTTGGGTTGCCACTGAGCGAAACGGTCACCGCCGGCGCCCGCGAACGGCGCAACCGTGATCAATCCATGGCCTGGCGCCTGGGCTTCGATACCTTGCAACGCCGCTTGCGCCAGCAGGATGACTACCTACCGACACCGTCGCTACCAAGTGCCTGGCTGAAGAAAGACTTCGCAGACTATTGCCGCGACCTCGCCATGCTCAAGCAGCTACCGGCACCTGGCGAAGAGAACTGGGAGGCGCTGGAACGCGCCGGCTGGCAGCGCCTGGCCGAAGTTCGCAACCTGGAACTGGTACGCGGCCTGTTCCGCCGCCCGCTCGAACTCTGGCTGCTGCTCGACCGTGCACTGCTGCTGGAAGAACAAGGCTACCGCGTTCGCTTGGGCACCTTCTGTCCCAGCCAACTGACCCCCAGGAACCTGCTGTTGCTCGCCGAACTCGACGCGCCCGCACAGAATGTGAAGCGGCCTGAATAAGCGACTGCAAGTCACCGTAACCAAACGGTTTACTCGCCGCGCGCAATGGATATAATGGCGACCCTCACTTGCCGGTATAGCTCAGCTGGTAGAGCAACTGACTTGTAATCAGTAGGTCCCGGGTTCGACTCCTGGTGCCGGCACCATACAAATCAAAGGGTTACGTGAAAGCGTAGCCCTTTTTTGTGCCTGAAATTCGGCTTGGGGTAGGATTGGGGTAGGGATTTGCCACCACACCACCACTCGGTTAGAAAAAATCTGCACCAGTCTTACGACCGCTCATCGGGCTATTTCATCCGCCATCACCGATGACGCCCTCCGCATCACATCCCCCGCCATCAAAATCTAGGCATTACCAGCATCTTGAAGGCTACTCATGGTCAGAGCCTTTTTCGCCGATATCCCGTAAAGTGCCACCTTGCAGGGCCTCTGCGGGCAGCATAGGGTGATTGGGCGGGTCGACAGACCTGGCTTCAGGAACACAGCGCCAGAGGATTCTTGTGTCATGGTGGCTGCATGCGGGGCGCTTCGGCGCGCCGAGTTCCTAGAGTCTCGGTCTTCCACACCCGCATGCAGCCGCCACCCTTCGTGTGGAAGCGAAAGGTGGTGGCCTCTCTAAAACTCTAGAGGTCACCCTATGCCGCAGACCAACATCCCTTCGGGCACCACCGACTCAGTGCCCCAAGCCCTCGACGCGTTTAATGGCCTGTTCACTGTTCGCACTGACGTCACCTCCGGCCAACTGCATGATGAAGCCCAGCTTCGCCAAAACGCCGCAGTCGGCATGCTCCACGCACTCTCCAGTGCAAGTGACTTGAACACCTTGGAAAACCATTTGCTTCTGGACTGCATCATGGCACTACGGCTGCTGTGCTCCGATGCGGCTGCGCTGTACGCGGCAGCATGCGAACGCAGCAAAGCAGAAAATCTGCTCCAGCCTTAAGCGTCCTTACGCGCTAACTCGGTCTCGAAGCGCTGCACGAATTCGACGAGGCCGATGTTCAGCGCGTGGCAGATATCCCGCAGTTGGACGAGATCAATCCGGCGCAAGCCGCGCTCGATATCGCTAGCAAACGACTGTGGGCGCTCCAGCGCTTGGGCGAATTGCGCCTGGGTCAAACCAGCTTCCACTCGACACTGCTTTAGCAGTCTGAGCAGCACCAGGTTCTCATCCCGATACACCGACTTTTCCAACGGGTACACCTCACGCTTGACAATCCGGCAAGGGTATATCTAATCTACAGATATCTGATTTACAGATTATCTGGATAAAGGTTCACGGAGCCATTCATGGATACCCTCACCAAGACACCATCGAGCAATTCGGAAATCCTGTTTTTGATCGACAAGAAAACACAGCAAACCAAGATCGAACTTGGCTCACTGCTCTGCGCGTTCAGCGCACCCACCACCCTGGCTAAAGCTGCAGCTTCGATCTGGGAAAACGAGCTCTTAATTAAAGAGGATCCCGACTCAGGATCACCGCTGTACTACTTACCAATGCAGCTATCTGCTGACTTCATCGATCTGATTCTTGACCAGTTGGATTCAGATAGCAGAACAGATGCCGTGCAATTCCGAGATGCTTGCCGAACCATTGAAGCTAGCGCCAACAAGATTTCCAGGCTGCAACAGACCAAACCCCACGTCTACGAGACATGGCTGAAGTGGATGGACTCTGATGAAGCCACGCAAACAATGCACAAGATCCTCAGCAGACAGCATCAACACCCACCGGCCACTTCCCCCAACCATGCAGCTCCGGGAGGACAGTAATCCGATGCGCGCCACCAAAATCAAAATCCAGGGACTGTCGATTCCAAGTCTGATCAGCAGCGACAATGAGCGTTACTGGCCGATACGCCCCATTTGCGAAGCTATGGGTCTTAACTGGCATGCTCAAGCCGCCAAACTGCAGCCCCCTCGCTACAGCCCGACCGAGCATGACGTTGCCCTGCCTGGGGAACCACTGCTGAAACGAATGCTGTGCCTGCCGCAGTCGGAATTCGAGTTCTGGCTGAAAAGCCTTAGCTCGCGCAAGGTTTCCCCCGGCGCCCGCATGCGACTCGATCAGTTGCGCGCACATTTCTTTGGTGAGCCCACACCGCTGGCAGGGCCGACACCGCCAACTGCAACGGCAGCACCTGCGGTGCTGAAGCGGATTCTGAACTGGCGAGCGCAACAGGCTGAGCCAGGAAACCGCAAAGCCGTGCTCAAAGAGCTCTCCGACCAATTCAGTGCGAAAAACGGTTTTGAAATTGCTGAAGCGCAGGAGCACCAGTTGCGTGGAGCCGTCGCTTCGCTCAGCACGATCATTTATCAGCATGACCGCTCGAAATCGCCAAGCCAGATGCCTGTTTCACAACGGGTCGACGCGATCATCAAATCCATCGTGGATGCCCGCCCTCAGCGCATTCATCTGCTCGACTCGGACTTTGCGGCCCTGTTGTGCAGCATTGAGCTTGAGGAGCACCACCATAGCAGCGCTCAGCACGAACAGCCTTAGACCATGGCCACACTTAGGGAAATGGCGGACTTGCTGTATTCAGCAGGCGAGCCGATGAGCGGCAGTGGCATGAACGACACTGAGGCCATGGCCTATGCACGGCAGCATTTTGTTTATGGCGGCTATTGCTTGGTGCGGAACTGGCGGTGGCTTGATCTGGATGTCACTGAAAGCCAGCGCCTACAACTGGCAAAGACCCGACGACAACCTGCTCTGGTCTATGCACACACGGTTATCTTCGACAGTGAAAGACGGTGGGATGTCGGAGACTTCGTCCGAACGTCGCTTCTGCACCATCACGAGGAGTTCCATTTCAGAACGCTCAATACAGCCTACTTGCTTCTAGGACCAGGCACGCGCATCCAGGTCAGCGCAGACGCCGTTGCGAGCATTTTCTGATCGAGCCAACACATTTACTGATCTGTCGACATAGCCATGTATACACACCCAGTCTTGCAGAAGCTGCTGGAGCAGGTCGAAGACCTTCCTTTCAGCAGACCCGTCACCGGATACCTGACTGATGCCTATATTCGCGGATCAAGCGGCTACGGGATCACTTACCGGCATGTGAGAGCTGATCGTTTCAGTGACGGTGCCTACATTCATACATCAGCCATCGTTCAGGCTGAGCGAGAGGGGCCGTTTTGGGTGCTGCACACGCTAAGTGGCAGCTTCTACGTAATCCTCAGCTTCAACATTTTAAAAGGTGCGCAATCGCTGGATGACTATCTGCATCGAATGCTAACTATGGAGTATCCAGAGCCATGGCAGCTGCACTAGCAGTGCGATGGGATAGCCGATGCGACATGACCTGCGTATCGCAGGAGGCACTGCGACACTCAGTGAGTGTCGCGGAACCCCTATGCGACACACGTGGACTGTCGCACAGATACGCTGCGACACGCTGGCCATGTCGCAACGATACACCGTGTATGTCGCACCATGACTTTGCGACACTCGGGGTCGTGCCGCTAGCGGCAGTTTGAGTGCCCAATACGGCGCTGAAAGTGGCCCAAACCGACACCGAGCTGGCCAGTTATGGCGCTCAGCGTGCCAAAACTGGCACTCCTTTTTTTGGTTATATTATCGCTACAACCCTTGAAAACACTGACTTCGGCGACTTTTTTTCATAACCAAATCGCCACTGCGTGGCTAGCATTTTTGAATGCCCCATTTCGACACGCCAGCCACGCACCGCTTCGCGCTACCCCGGCTCGTCCTTTCAGCGCCATGGCGCTGGCTGCTCTTCGATTTTGATGACAAAACGCTTGCGCGCGCTTTTGCTCACGGCGCACGCTGAATTTAGATGAAGCGGGTCGCGTGAGTGAGAGCGCGCAACCCTTACTCGCGCCGCGAGTAAGGGGGCGTTGAGGCAGTTCGGACGTAACGAGAAAAACGGAGCGGCTGCGGAGTGTTTCAGTGGAGTTCGAGCTGACACAACGCCGTTCGCGAAGCGGCTTAGCTTTGTCATCAAAACAACAAGAAGAGAGATGACAGCGATGCAACCTACGACCTTGCAGCGGTACCAAACCCGGGCACAAAACTTTTATCGGTCTCACTGCGGTGAGGACGATCCATCTTCGGCGCAGATCTGCGCAGCTTTGCTTGCCTGTGCACCGGACTATCGACCGAATGCGTTCAGCACCCTCAAGAACACCCTAATGAATGACCAGCTTGCCCGGCGAAACATCGAGGCAGCAAACACCATCAGAGCGCTGGTCAACCCGGTCACGGCACCAGGCAGTCAGATAGTGAAAAAGCCCAAGCCGGGGCAGATTCGGAAAGTCCCCTTCGAAGACTTTAAATTGCTGCACCAGCACCTGCGCGCAGGCGGCAATCTCGACGAAGCCGCATCACTGGTGCTCGCTTATTGCCTCGGTGTACGCCCATGCGAGATGCGCACGATCACTATCTCCGGCAACCACGTGCACATCATTGGAGGCAAGAAATCGGCTGAACTGCACCGTGGCGCTGACCGCACCTTGGTAATCGACAAACCAAGAACGCTGAAGTTGGTGGAATGGGCCGCGCAGTGGATGGCCGGGTGCCCACGCACTAATACCGCCATCAGAGACTGCCTGCGCAAGGAGTGCCGACGCCTCTGGCCCAAGAGGAAAAAGCAGCCAACGCTGAAAAGCTTCCGGCACCAGATGGGATCAATTCTGAAAGCATCCGGAGAAAGCCCAGAAAGCATGGCTTACATCATGGGGCACCAGTCCATCTCGTCGATCAGCGTGTACGGTGATGGCCGACTGGGCGCAGGCATGAAATCACATGTACGCCCCGCAGAGAGCGCCGTCTTGGCGAGCATTCGCCAGCCGCAGAAGCCACCTCGATATGGTCAGGGGCGCATTCTGGGAGCAATCGAATTTCCCGCCGCAACCCGGGGCCATTGGTATACGGAGATGAAGCAACGGCAAGCAGGCAAGATCCTACCTGCTCCGCAGTCGTAGCCACGTGACTGCTGTGAGTGGCCCCTAGTCGCAGGGATCTATAGCTCGCATGAAAAATCTCCAGACATGCTCGGGGCTATTGAATGAGCTATTGCGGCCAAGCACTCTGGGGCCGGGGAAGTATGGCTGTGGCACCTTGTGACCACCACCGTGGATGGGCACCACCCACATTCCCACAGCTGTATCACCCGCCACCCCGATGCCAGTAACACAGCCTTGTTCCTGGTATCTCGGGCGACGTTCTGGTCAAATTTTCTCTGCCAGAAGTCCAACCGGGTCTTGGGGCTAGTAGCGTAGCGACATCCGGGGTGTCTGTGCCAAAAGCAACCGTGAACAAAAATGCAGACACGATAGCGAGAAAGCACCAAATCAGGCTTTCCAGGAAGATCCTTCTGGTGCAGGCGATACCTGAAACCATGCCGATGCAGCAGGCGTCGGACCTTCATTTCTGGTGACGTGTTGCTGCCCCGAATGCCCGCCATCATGCGAGACCTGACTTCCTTACTGACTATGTCCATGACTCAAGGCCAAAAGAATCTTTTCGATAGTACGCCCACAGACCCTACAGGTGAGCTCGACCACGCCATTCAGGTGGTGGACCTCTTCGCGGGGCCGGGTGGCCTGGGTGAGGGATTCACTTCATTCGGGGACGGTAGACGGTTCGACATAGTTGTGGCAACCCAAGCGACATCACCCATTGGTAAAGTCATCAGGCTACTTTATCGAAATTCAAAACTAGCTCACCAATACCCCATCGAGAGCCTCCGCCCCGACTTAAGCTCACGGAACGGGCGCTCTGCTGCAAAAACTAACAAACAACGAGTGCAGGATGGTTCATTACCTCAGCTCAATGTAGATTTTGTAACCAATGGTAGCCAACATCACCACTATCCCTGTGGCCATCACCAGCACACCACTGTCCCGTTCCCGCCGGCTGTAGCCGACCATCAGGAGCAGGAATCCCAGGCCGATCAGGCCAATCATCACTTCAAGTTCTCGCATCAGTCTCTGCCTTCATCATTGTGGCTGGTATCGGTGGGAGAGACCCAGCCGGGCACTCCGCGCCGGATCTGCCTGGAAAAATCGCTCGCATCGTTGGCCATCCGTGCCCGTTCGGTAAAGCGCCCGTGCTGACGCAACGTATCGAGGCTGTAGCCACCCTGCAGGCCACCGACCGACATGACATAGGCCGGCAGGTAGCCTGTCAGCAGCAAACGGTAATCGACCGGCAGTCCGCCAATGATCGTCTGCAGCATGTCGAAAACGATGGTGGTGCAGTTGGCCGTAATGGTGTTGTAGAAACGCGGCTGATCGACCAGGGCGTTGGCCTGCTGCACATAGGAGAGCAGCAACGCACGCATCGCCTCGTCGGGCATAGCAATACGATAGAGATAGCTGTCTTCGCCGCGCACGTTGGTGCGCACGCGCAAGGCATCACGCTCGTCAGTGGCGACGATGCTCAACTCGAACTGCTTGAAGAAACCGCCAATCTCCGAATAGGCCTCGCCTTGCTCCTTGCGCACCTCAACGGTGAACGTCAGAAAACGCCCATCCGTGAAGCCGAAAGAAACCAGAACATGGGCGATGGCCGGCATGCCCCAATAGGAGGTGATCAGGTCGACCGAGGCGAGCTGGTCGAGATCGTAGCGACGTGTTTCCCAGGCAACGTCATAGTCATCATCGCTGCGCCAGTTGAAGTTGCGCACATTGTGCAGGATGAGCTGATTGCCCACGAGCTCGCCCTGGGTCATCTGCGCGACATCACCAGCCCAGATACGCTGGTTTGACGGTTCCAGGCTTGTCCACCAGACCAGCAACGCGGCGAAGACAAGCACCTGACCGACAAGCGCCAGTATGGGACGCCCGCGCCACAGCAGAACCTGCAGAATGCAGCCAAGCAGGCACCAGCCCGCAATCAGCACCCAGGTTGCCAGCCCTCCAGTCTGGTAGAACAGCGCCAGCACGCCCCAGGCCATGATCAGAAAAAACGACAGCGCGAGGACACTGCGCAGGAGAAGACCCAACAGCCCGTTCATGGCGCTCGTACCGTAGCCACCTTGGGGCTGGCCAGGCCGGTGAGGTGTTCATGCAGCACGCGGCGAATTTCGATGATCGCCTGCGGTGTTTCCTGCACGCTGTGCCACGATGGCACGACCAGCTCCGAGTCGGCGCCAGCCAGGTGCGAGCTGGCGTACGGCACCACGCCGTCACTGGACAGCAGGACCTCGAGGTCTGGCGTGTAGTTGCCGATGATCGAGTGATAGTGCACTCGTGGCGAAATGGGCAGGTCGGCTGCGGCCTTGACGAAGGGGTCCTGGTTGCTCAGGTTGTCGATGCTGTTGAGGGGGCGCACCAACGCGACCGGTGCCGCCGCATTGGGGTCAACCAGCACTTGGGCAACCTCCTTGAAACGGTTCAACATCGACACCGGCATCTTCACCAGCCCTGCGGCCCAGCGCGACACGCGATTTTCGGCAAACGGGGTACCCCGGTGTGGCGCCGCAGCGAATACGGCCCGGCTCACCTGAGGCAATGGCTCGAAATACAGGTAGGGCCCGAGCTTCGCCCGGGCTTTTTCCAGGCGCGCGCCTTGCATCCCGTAACTTCCCAGCATGGCATCCCACAACTGGTCACCCGATGAGGACAGCATCAGCCGTGACAACACGCCCCCCATGCTGTGCCCGACCAGCACCATATCGTGGCTGGCCTTGGCCGTGCCTTGCGGATCGAAATTCGCCAAGGTCTGCTCGATGGCCTCGCGGATGGCCTGATTGTTGACGGCCAGCGGCAGGTTGGTCGGGTAGTAGACCTGCCAGATCTGGTAATTGCGGCGCAGTTCCTCGTCGCCCAGCACTTCATTGGCCACGTTGATCCAGGCCTCCGGGCTGCTGGCCAGGCCATGCAGCATGACCACGATGCGCCGGTCGGGATCGAACGGCTGCAGCAGGTAGACATGGGGGCGTTCCAACACTTCGCCGCGTCCGACCAGAGTCAGCAGGGACTGCCGGGCAAACCCGGAACGCGCCAGCCACAGGCCATAGCCCGACGTGAAGTTGGCCGCCAGGGGCGCCTGCACACCTGCCATGTCCACCGAATCCTGCCGGTAGGGGTCATAACCGATCACTTCCACCTGATAGGTGGACAACACCTGCTCCAGGGACTCCCCGGGAAAGCGCGCCACGGCAGTAATCGCCGGGAAGGGGGTTTCGCTCCAGGGTATTTCATCGCTCCCCTTGCTCACCACGCGCTTGGCCGTCACCGCTACCAACTCGGCACCCAGTCCATCCCGACGGTACTGGTTGCGCAACCCGCCAAAGGACAGGGACGCAGCCGGAATCAGCTCCTTCGGCAACAGGCGGTCATCGGCCAGCCTCACATCGGTCATGCGCCCGCCGATCGTCCAGCGCCCGGTCTTGAGGCGGAAATTACCCTGAGTGTCCTCGGGTGATGGTGGCCGTCCACGGTAGCGATCGAAGACCTCGACGAGCGCCTGCTGCACCGAAAAGTTGTAGTAGTCGCGCACCTGCGTCTGCCGGTCTTCCAGGGCGCGCTGGCTCGGTGTGCGGGTGGTCAGGAAGAGGTAGGCGTAGGCATACCGGGCACTCTCCAGGTAGGCATCGGTGCGGGCCTCCGCCGCCATCACCTTGCCGCCGTCCTGGGCTTCCTTCAGCCACAGCTCGGCCAGCGTGGAAAGCCGCTGTTCGTCACGCAACCCCGTTGTGCTGTCCAGCGCCTCGCGGCAGGCCGGCAGGTCAGCAAGGCAGCGCTTCTCATCACTGCCCACGACCTGCAGGGCAGCAACCGCCGAAGCACTGAGGTTGCCGGTGGTCAACACATCACCGCGGCGCTGGGCCAGGTAATCATTGTTGCTGACCGCCGTGACCTTGACCCCTGCACACCCGGCCAGCACTAGAACCAGCAGGACTGACGGAAAGCAACGCAGTGAACGACTCACAGTGAACGAAGTGGTGGTATAAGTTGAAGAGCTCACAATCGGTAGATACCCATTACGTCGGAGATGGCGCGGATCATCACGATCCGCATATGGTTCAGACGCCATCTCGACTGATACAGCGCGAAGTGATTCTGCTGGCGGTAGATGCCAGCCCCAAGTAAGTATCTGCGAATATCTTACGGCCTTATATCCGAAAAACTAAAACAACCAATTATCCCCGCATTAACAATATATCTACACCGGGAGAGGCCTGAGATAATACCTGCCACAGACACTCCGACTCATAATGAGACGCTACACATGTCCGATGACGGCCACAGAGCCCCACGCCTGATCAAGAAATACGCCAACCGCCGTTTGTACGACACCCATACCAGCACCCACGTCACCCTCCCCGACATCCGCCAGTTGGTCATCGACGAAGTACCGTTCCAGGTGGTCGACGCCAAGACTGGCGAGGATCTGACTCGCAGCATCCTGCTGCAGATCATTCAGGAAGCGGAAAGCGACGGCGAGCCGCTCTTCTCCAGCGATATGCTCAAGGGCATCATCCGTTTCTATGGCCCATTCCAGGGCATGCTCGGCAACTATCTGGAAAAGAGCATCCAGACTGTGATCGAAATCCAGACCCAGACCGGGGTGCAATCCTCACAGGCCTGGAGCGACTTTATGCACAAGCAGGTGCCCGTCATGCAGGAGATGATGAGCCAGTACGTAGAACAGTCGAAGAAGCTCTACTTGGGCACCCAGAACCTATTCGGTATGTTCGGCGGCATCCCACCCGGCAATTTCAGGCAGACGAAAAAAGACGGTGATGAGCAATGAAACTCATCACCGTCCGTGACACGGCCGCCCTGCCTTACTTGCGCCCGCCCGCAGCCTTGCCGGCTTCACGAGTGGCCTGACCGGCCGCGGAAGCGGCGGCAGCGATGCCGTTCTCAGCGATCTCGGCTGCCTGCTTGGCGGCTTTCTGCGCGCTTTCATAGACACTGCCGGCGCTTTCCAGTGCCGACTTGAGCACGGCTACCGCCGGTTCCGCACCCGCCGGGGCGTTTTTGGCGATAACGTCCACCAGTTCCCGCACCTGCTTGGTGCCCGCCTCGACCTGGCGCTCGGCAAGCTTGGCGATATCCGCCTGCGTGCTGGAGACCAGATCGTACACCTCGCGATTGAACTCCAGCAGGCGCTCCGCCTGGGCTGCCGGCTGAGCGAAGGACGCCTGCAACTCGGCGAAGGCCTGCGGGTCACGCACTGACAGCAGCTTGCGCAAGCTGTCGAACTGCTCGCCACTGGAAGCGCGTAGCGCCTTGAATTGCAACTGACTGAGCTGCTCGACGCTCTCGAATACCTTGCCACTGATCTGCTGCAGCAGGTCAAGGTTGGCTTTCTGTGCGCTTTGCAGTTTTTCCGAATCAAAAAAAGACATGGTCGGATCTCCTGGCAATGGGGAAGGCCACCTACGGCCTGACACGCGAAAGCCATCCATGATGGAGCTGCCGCGCCAGCATAATATTGCACCGCACAAAAAAGATCGCAAGAGCTTTTTTGCACTGCAAAAAAATTTTGCCCAAGCCGCAGCGATTCGCTATAAACCTAGCCTTAACGCCATGCAGCCTCTCCAAGGGGAGGATTGAGCGCAGGCCTTTAGCACGCCACCGAGATAGGAAATGCTCATGAGCCAGGAAAGTTTTTTTGCGAAGCGAGAAGACAGCTTTTCCTCATTCCATAATCTGTTCGAACACCTCAGCCGTCTGCAGCAGTTGCACGGCAAGCTTATGCTCGATGCCTTCGGCCAACGCCATGCGGCCCTGCTCGCGCCCCTCAACGAAGGTCGCCTGCGTGCCCCCAGCCCGGGAGACTGCTGGGAATACCTGGTCGACTGCGGGCAACGCGGCCTGCTGTTCTGGGATGCACTGCGCCAGCGTGGCGACAATACCCTGGCCCACGAGCGCGCCGGCTATCCCCTGCTGCTCAAGTTTCCCTACGAGGTGCTGATCGACGGCCACGACCTGCCTCATCCGGTCAACTATTCCCTGCTGCGCATCCTTCCAACGGCTGACCAGCCAAGCGATGCCACGCGTCAGCCGGTCATCGTCATCGATCCGCGCGGCGGTCATGGCGCCGGCATCGGCGGCTTCAAGCAAGACTCCGAAATTGGCGAAAGCCTGCGCGCCGGGCATCCGACCTATTTCATCGCCTTCAGCCATGCCCCCGCGCCCGGCCAGACCCTGCTCGACATCGCCGAGGCCGAAGCCCGCTATATCGAAACGGTCAGCGCGCGCCATCCCGAGGCCGGCAAGCCGGTGGTGATCGGCAACTGCCAGGCCGGCTGGGCGCTGATGGGCCTGGCGGCGGCACGTCCGGAACTGCCGGGCCTGGTGATCGTCAACGGTGCGCCGCTGTCCTACTGGGCCGGCGTCAACGGGCGCAACCCGATGCGCTATGCCGGCGGCCTGCTCGGCGGCGCCTGGATGACCCGCCTGGGCAGCGACCTGGGCAACGGCCGCTTCGACGGCACCTGGCTGGTCAGCAACTTCGAGAGCCTGAACCCGGCCAACACCTACTGGAGCAAGTACTACAACCTGTTCCGCGACGTCGACGCCGAAACCCCGCGCTTTCTCGATTTCGAACGCTGGTGGGGCAGCCCGACCCTGCTCAACAGCGAGGAGATCGAGGTGATCGTCGACGACCTGTTCATCGGCAACCGCCTGGCCGGCGGTTCCGGTCGCACGAGCGGCATCGATCTGAAACGCATCGAGGCGCCCGTGGTGGTGTTCTGCTCGTACGGCGACAACATCACTCCGCCGCAGCAGGCACTGAACTGGATAGCCGACGTCTACCCCAGCGACCTGGCACTGCGCAGCGCCGGACGCACCATCGTCTACCTGCAGCATGCCAGCATCGGCCACCTGGGCATCTTCGTCTCCGGCAAGGTCGCCCGGCGCGAACACCGGCAGCTGCTCGGCGCCATCGATGCCATCGCCCTGCTGTCGCCTGGCCTGTACGAGTTGATGATCGACGATCTACCGGCATCCCCCAGTGGTGACCAGGCGTATCAGGTACATTTCGAGTCCCGGCGTATCGCCGATATTCTCGCCCACGATGAAGATGGCCGAAGCGACGAGCGTGAATTCGCCCTGGTCGACCGCGTCTCCGGACTCAACAGCACGCTTTACGACTGGTTCGTGCGGCCCTGGATGCGCAGGGCGATCAACGAACCACTCGCCGAATCCCTGCGCAAGAGCCACCCATTTCACCAGCAGCAGATCGTCTGGAGCAGCCTCAATCCAGCCCTCTGGTGGCTGGCGGGAAGCGCGGCCCTGACCCGCACCAATCGCCGCCCGGCATCCCCCAACAACCCCCTGCTTGCCTGGCAAGAGGTATTCTCCAGCGTCATCGAGGCCCAGCTCGATGGTTATCGCGACATCCGCGATGCATCCCAGGAGTTGCTCTTCCACAGCTTCTACGGCGGGCTGAGCACCCTGACCGGAGGGCAAGCACCGCGCTCGCAACAGAGCCACATAGAACAACGGGACAAGGCTCTGATCGAGCATCTGCACGACTCGCTTCTCCAGGGTGGGGAGCGGGAAGCGCTCATTCGCATTTTCTGCCTGCTCGCACGTGCCAGCGGCAGGTTCGGCAAAGAACGCATCGAAGAGCTCGCCCAGCGCGCTCGCACGCTCTCGCAACAGCTCGGCATCGACCCTCTCGCCGTACGTGACAGCGTCCGCCTGCAGGATCTACTGGTCTTCGCCCACCCCGAGGAAAGCCTGAACACCTTGCCCCTTTTGCTAGCCAAGGCCAGCCAGCGTGAAGTCGTCCTGACAGCCGCCACGCACCTCGTGCCTGAGTTGCTGTACGCCGAGGGTGCCGTGGGTGATCTTTGGCGTCGGTTGCATGATCTGCTCGAACACCCATTGCCGGATTTCGCCCAACCATCCGTGCCACTCATCACGGTGGACAGCCCGCCAGAGCAAATCCAGGCAAGCCTGCGCCTCCCCGAGGCGGACGCCCCTACGTCCAAGGCCGCCACGCGACCAAGGAAGAAAAATGCCGCCCGGCCTGCCAAGGCGCAGGCACAGACTGATGCCAGCCCGCCCCCGGCAGCGACCCGGAGCAGGAGCCCAGTGGCCGCGCCGGAAAAACCAGCACGCATCAAGGCAACCCGCTCCGCGCCCGCACCTGGCCTCGCGAGCCCGGACAAGGGAGGCAACGCCGAATGAGCTTGGATCACTACCAGGCGCTGCTGAACCGCTGCGCCGAGATTGGCCCGCTGCCCACCATCGTCGTGCATCCTTGCGAGGCGAACGCGCTACGCGGGGCGCTGGAGGCCACCCAGGCCGGGCTGATCACACCGATTCTGGTTGGCCCGCGCCAGAAGATTGCGGCAACCGCCAGCGAAGCCGGTCTGGATATCGACGGGCTGACCGTGGAGGACGTGCCACACAGCCACGCCGCCGCCGAGCGTGGTGTCGCCCTGATCCGCCAAGGCCGTGGCGAGTTGCTGATGAAAGGCAGCCTGCACAGCGATGAACTGCTGCATGCCGTGGCCGACCGCGAAAACGGTCTGCGCACGGAACGGCGCCTCAGCCATGTGTTCGCCATGAGCGTGCCCAGCTACCACAAGCCGCTGTTCGTCACCGACGCGGCGGTCAACATCTTCCCCGGCCTGGAAGACAAGGCCGACATCTGCCGCAATGTGATCCAGATGCTGCACGCTCTCGGCATCGAACAGCCCAAGGTGGCGCTGCTGTCGGCGGTGGAAACCGTCACCGCCAAGCTGCCTTCAACCCTGGAGGCCGCCGCACTGGTGGTCATGTCCCGGCGCGGACAGATCGACGGCGCGCTGCTCGACGGGCCACTGGCCTTCGACAATGCGATCAACGCCGAAGCCGCGCGGGTCAAGGGTATCCACTCAGAAGTCGCCGGCGACCCGGACATCCTGCTGGTACCGGACATGGAAGCGGGCAACATCCTCGCCAAGCAGCTGATCTATCTAGCCGGAGCCGAAGCTGCTGGCATCGTCCTTGGCGCCCGAGTACCTATTGTTTTCACCAGCCGCGCTGACAGTCCAAGAGCGCGCATCGCCAGTTGTGGGCTGGCCGTGCTACTTGCCGAAGCACGGCGCGCTCGCCTGGGGATACCTGTATGAGCCCTGTTCAGGACGAACTCATCGTCACCGTCAACGCAGGCTCTTCGAGCATTAAGACCGGCCTATTCTCCGGTCGCCGGGGCGAAGATCAACCTCGCTTGCTGGCGCGCGGAAAGCTGGACGGGATTGGCGTGGCGCCACGTCTACAGGTCGTCATGGCCGACGGAACGATAATGCAGGACACGAGTTTCGAGCCGGAACAGATTGCCAATATGCAGGCGGCCTTCCAGCAGATTTATCGTGTCCTTGAAGAAGGCCTACAGGATCGCCCACCGGTGCTGATCGGCCATCGTGTGGTGCACGGGGGCATGGATTTCAGCGCACCGGTGCGCGTGGATCACACTACACTGGCACGTCTGAAGACGCTGGAGCCTCTGGCACCACTGCATCAACCGCACAACCTCGCGGCAATCCATGCCGCGCTCGAGCACGACCCTCAACTGCCCCAGATCGCCTGCTTCGACACGGCTTTCCATGCTGGACGCAATGAAATCAGTCAACTCTTCGGCTTGCCCTACGCGCTATACGAACAGGGCGTACGCCGTTACGGCTTTCATGGCCTGTCCTTCGAATACGTCAGCCAGCGCCTAATCGACAAAACACCGGAGCTCGCTACTGGCAAGCTGGTCATCGCTCACCTAGGCAATGGTTCCAGCCTTTGCGCTATCGAAGCTGGCCGCAGCATCGAAATGACAACAGGTTTTAGTGCTCTCGACGGCTTACCCATGGGAAGCCGCTGCGGCGCCGTGGATCCAGGCGTATTGCTGTACCTGCTGGGGCAAGGCATATCTGTTGATGAGCTGGAAAAACTGCTGTACAGACAATCCGGCCTGCTCGGCATATCCGGGGTCAGCAGCGACATGCGCAAGCTACGCGCCAGCAACGAGCCGCGCGCGGCCCTGGCCATCGACTACTACGCCTACCGTATCGCCCAGGAAGTCGGTCGGCTTGCCACATGCCTGGGCGGACTGGACGCACTGGTATTCACGGCCGGTATCGGCGAGAAGGATGCTGAGCTGCGTGCCCAGGTACTACAGCATCTCGCGCCGCTCTTCGGGCTGCAGCTAGACGACACGGCGAACCGACGCAACGCCGAGCTTATATCCGGTACATCCAGCACCCGATCAGTATGGGTCATCCCCACCGACGAAGAGAGCATCATCGCGCGCCATAGCTGGCACCTGTATCAGGAGCAACACCCATGAGCATCAAAGAAAGTCTGTCCCTGGCTGGCAAGCGCGGCCTGGTGGTAGGCATCGCAAACACCCATTCGATCGCCTGGGGCTGTGCCCAAGCGCTACATGAAATGGGCGCGGAACTGGCCATCACCTGGCTGAATGAGAAAGCCAGGGCGCATGTCGAGCCCCTGGCGCAACAGGTGCAAGCCAGCGTGCGGATGCCGCTGGACGTCACCCGGCCCGGCGAGCTAGAGGCTCTATTCGAGCACATTACAGAGCAATGGGGATCACTGGACTTCGTCGTACACTGCCTGGCCAGCGCACCCAAAGAGGAAATCCGCGGCCGCCTGCTGGACAGTTCCAGCAGCGGCTTTCAGCAGGCCATGGACATTTCCTGCCACTCCTTCATCCGCATGGCGCACCTGGCCGAGCCGTTGATGCCCCAGGGCGGCAGTCTGGTAACCATGAGTTACTTGGGAGCCCAGGAAACGATCGAAGGATACGCACTGATGGGCCCAGTCAAAGCCGCCCTGGAATCAAGTGTGCGCTACCTGGCCACCGAGCTGGGGCCACACAACATCCGCGTGCATGCCATTTCCCCCGGCCCCATGCCGACTCGAGCAGCATCCGGGCTGAAAGACTTTGATCACCTGCTGCAAACCTCTACCCATCGCGCGCCCCTGCGCCGCCTAGTCAGCTTGGAAGAAGTCGGCGGTCTGTGCGCATGGCTGGTCAGTAATGCCAGTCAGGGCCAAACTGGCGGCGTCCACTTCGTCGATGGCGGCCTGAACATCCTCGGCTAACCGCAAGGACTCTTCATGCAGGACAATACCTTTCTCGTTGAGGGGCTGGTCAGTTTTACTCTGGCGATCATGCTGCTGTTCGCGGGCAAGAGGCTCGCACAGCGTTACGAACCACTAGGCCGCTACAGCATTCCAGAACCAGTGCTCGGTGGCTTCCTTTGTGCCGCTGTTACCGCCGTTCTGTTCTACATACTGGATATCGAAGTGGTCTTCGACCTGGAGGTACGCGATGTACTGCTGCTCTACTTCTTCGCAGGCATCGGGTTGAAGTCGGATATCCGCAACCTGGTCAAGGGTGGCCGCCCGCTGCTAATTCTGCTGGTACTCGCCAGCGTGTTCATCGTCTTGCAGAACCTGCTGAGTATGGGCGTGGCCAGCGGTTTCGGCCTGGATCCCAGAGCCGGCCTGATGCTCGGCTCGATCTCGCTCACCGGCGGCGTCGGTACCACCCTGGCCTGGGCACCGCTGTTCACCGAGCAATTGGGCATCGAAAATGCCATGGAGCTAGGTATTGCCAGTAACACAGTGGGGTTGATCGCAGCGTGCTGTATCGGCGGGCCGATCGCTAACTACCTGATACGCCGCCACGCCTTAACCCCCTCTCGCGATTCAGACCTGGAAGTTGGAGTACCAGCAACCTCGGCAGACATCTCCGCCCCCATCAGCCATTACGACATCCTGTGGGCCTGGATGTGGTTGAACATGACGCTGATGTTGGGCCACGGCTTCAACTTGCTGCTGCTCAACAGCGGAATCACCCTCCCCTCGTTTGTCAGTTGCCTGTTGGCCGGGATCGTCATTCGTAACCTGTTGCAAGCAGCCATCGGCGGTCAACGCATCAAGCACTGGAGCGGAGCCGGCCAAGGGTTGGCGCTGATATCCGATATCTGCCTGGGTATGTTTCTAGTCATGGCGCTGATGGGACTGCAGTTGTGGCAGTTAGGCGGTGTTCTGGTCTTCGTCGTCACAGCCCTGACATTGCAGATAACATTGACGATCCTCTATACCGTATTGCTGGTTTTCCGTTGTATGGGCCGCAACTACGAAGCCAGCGTGATAGCCGCCGGCTTCGGCGGCATCGCCCTGGGTTCAACTGCAACGGCCATCGTCAACATGACGGCAGTTACTCAGCGCTACGGAGCCGCGCACCAGGCGTTCATTATCGTTCCGCTGGTCTGCGGCTTCTTCATCGATATCGTCAATGCACTGATCATCAGCCTGATGAGCGGCATCTGAGACATCCTCATGGGGCGTACTCTGCTCGCCTTCGTCCAGCCGGTATCGACCCGGAGACCTCCCGAACCAGCGCAGGCAGGCCTTGTGGAAACTGCTCTGATCGTGGAACCCCAGGTACTCGGCCACCTGGGTCAGACTGTATGAGCTGCGGCACAGGTAATAATCGGCCGACTGCCGGCGAACATCACCGAGAATGTCCTTGAACTTCAGCCCTTCCTTTTCCAGGCCTCGCTGCAGGGTACGCTTGCTCATGCAAAGAGCCAGTCCGATCGACTCCATGTCGCATCCTTCCTGACCCAGGCGCTCGATTATCAGGCCACGCACGCGCCCCCCCAAGGAGACACCACCCAACTGCCCCAGACGAAACTCGGCGAAGCGCTTATGTAACAACGCAAGCGCCTCATTGGCCGTGCTCAACGGGCGCAACAATTCTTGCTGGTCGAACAGGACACTAGTGTGCTGGGCACCGAAACGTAACGAACACCCGAATAACTGCTGATATTCAGGGAGATTACCCGGCTCGTCATGGACAAAATCGAATTGCAGCGGTTGCGGCAGCCCTCCCCCCATCAGCCAACGGCAAAAACCCAACAGGGCTGCGGCACCGGCATCCTCAAACGCTCGATTTCTGGGACAGCCCTCTTCAGGATGCTCCAAACATGTCAAACGCAGACGCCCGCCTTGCTCAGGAGACAGTGCGAGAGTGACACCATTGCCAAGTAGCAAGTGAAAACGCACAAAATGCTCCAGAGCCTGTTTCAGGTTGGCACTGGACATCATCACGTAGCCCACCAACTGGAAACTGCCAGGTTTGAAATGCACGGCAGCCTTGAGGCCGAGATTCGGATTGTCCGAATCCAACTCGGCCAGCGCCATCAGTCGATAGGCGCTAGCGCGCGTGAAGAACGCATCCTCCTGTGCCAGCAAACACATATCGATTCCTGCCTCACGACACAAACGCACCGCATCCAGTCCCTCCGCCTGCAGCATAGCCACCAGCATCCCGACGTAACTGGAACTGATCCTGTACATAGCATCCCTCTGCGCCCGTTCCCAGCCGAAAGGCAAACGATTGATCGCCGTGAAATACGCATATTAGAGGCCCGCAAGGCATTCTTCCTGATCCAGATCAAGACCAGGCCGAACCACTGTCAAAACGCGACAGAATTGGCGCGCAAGGACAACCCAGCGTCACCCAGAAACATTGTTCCTGCCCGTGAAGCACCGGAAGCTTGACCAAAATATCAAGGCTTCGATTAAGGAGGCATGGTCAGTGGCTACTTCGAGTAATTCGACACGTATAGCACTGGTCACCGGCGGCATGGGCGGCATCGGCACAGCGATCAGCCAGCGCCTGCACCAGGATGGTTTCACCGTAGTGGTGAGTTGCGGCCCCTACTCAAGCCGCAAAGCCTCTTGGATGGCGAAGCAATTAGAGGCTGGCTTCCACTTCCACTGCATCGACTGCGACATCACCGACTGGGACAGCACCCGCCAGGCTTTTGAGATGGTGCGCGAAAATGTCGGCCCGATTGATGTACTGGTCAACAATGCGGGGATCACCCGAGACGGTACGCTACGCAAGATGCCTCCCGAAAACTGGAAAGCAGTGATCGATACCAACCTCACCGGCCTGTTCAACACAACCCGTCAGGTCATCGAGAGCATGCTGACCAAGGGCTGGGGGCGTGTCATCAACATATCCTCGATCAATGGACAGCGGGGTCAGTTCGGCCAGACCAACTACTCTGCAGCCAAAGCCGGTATCCATGGTTTCAGCATGGCTTTGGCCCGAGAAGTGAGTGGCAAGGGCGTGACCGTCAATACGGTTTCCCCTGGCTATATCAAGACAGATATGACTGCGGCAATTCGCCCAGACATCCTTGAAGGCATGATTGCCGGAATCCCCGTCGGTCGCCTCGGCCAGCCTGAGGAAATTGCCTCGATCGTAGCCTGGCTAGCCTCTGATCAATCCGCCTATGCCACCGGCGCCGACTTCTCGGTGAACGGCGGCATGAATATGCAGTGATGCGCAATCGACTAGTCATAACATGAGGCATTCCAGATGATCGACGTCGTTATCGTCGCTGCAACCCGCACCGCCATCGGTAGCTTCCAAGGCAGCCTGGCCGAGATTCCGGCACCGGAACTCGGCGCCATCGTCATCCGGCGCCTGCTCGAGCAGACCGGCCTCGATGCTGCCCAGGTCGATGAAGTGATCCTCGGCCAGGTGCTCACTGCCGCGTCCGGACAGAACCCCGCACGCCAGGCTGTGATTCGCGCCGGCCTGCCCCACGTCGTTCCTGCGATGACCCTGAACAAGGTCTGCGGCTCGGGCCTCAAGGCCCTGCACCTGGCTGCCCAGGCTATCCGTTGCGGCGATGCCGAGGTGATCATTGCCGGCGGCATGGAGAACATGAGCCTGTCGCCCTACGTGCTGCCCAAAGCCCGCACCGGCCTGCGCATGGGCCATGCGCAGATGCTCGACAGCATGATCGTCGATGGCCTGTGGGATGCCTTCAACGATTACCACATGGGCATCACCGCCGAGAACCTGGTGGACAAGTACGGCATCAGCCGTGAAGCCCAGGACGCCTTTGCCGCCGCCTCGCAGCAGAAGGCCGTGGCCGCCATCGAAGCTGGTCGTTTCGACGCCGAGATAACCCCGGTGCTGATCCCGCAGCGCAAGGGCGATCCAATCGCCTTCGCCCGTGACGAGCAGCCGCGTGCCGGCACCACCGCCGAGTCGCTGGCCAAACTCAAGCCGGCGTTCAAGAAGGACGGCAGCGTTACCGCCGGCAATGCCTCCAGCCTCAACGATGGCGCCGCCGCCGTGCTGCTGATGAGCGCAGCCAAGGCCAAAGCGCTGGGCCTGTCGGTGCTGGCGAAAATCAGCGCCTATGCCAACGCAGGCGTCGATCCGGCGATCATGGGTATCGCCCCGGTCTCGGCCAGCCGCCACTGCCTGGACAAAGCCGGCTGGAGCCTGAACGAGCTAGACCTGATCGAAGCCAACGAAGCCTTCGCCGTCCAGGCACTGGCCGTTGGTCAGGAGCTGGGCTGGGATGCCGCCAAGGTCAACGTCAACGGCGGCGCCATCGCCCTTGGCCACCCGATCGGCGCCTCCGGCTGCCGCGTGCTGGTCAGCCTGCTGCACGAGATGATCCGCCGCGATGCCAAGAAAGGCCTGGCGACGCTGTGCATCGGCGGCGGCCAGGGCGTGGCGCTGGCCATTGAACGCTGACTAACGATTTCGCGGATCTATCGGGCGAGCTCCCCTGCACCCTCACCGCCTGGATGGCGGTGAGGGTATTCCCCGAAATGATCGCACCGTGCCCTTTGCCGGGCGCGGCCTTTTTTCATTTTCTTGGACAAACCATGAACATGAACAATTCACATTCTTTCGCTCACTACTGGTCAGGACAGGCGCCTTTCATCACCAGCTTCGCCCTACAGCAACTGCGCCTGTACGTAGCGCAAAACTCTTGGTTCAACGGGCATGACCAAAGCCAGTGGTTCAATGTCTCCCCCGAAGCGTTGGAACAATTGCAGGTTGACTACCAGCAACAATGGACAGCGCTTGGCCAGCAACTGCTGGCCCGTCAACCGTTCGACTTCGACGACCGGCGTTTCGCTAGTGGCAACTGGAGTGAACCGTTGTTCGGTTCCATGGCCGCCTTCTACCTGCTGAATTCCGGATTTCTGCTGAAATTGCTGGAGCTGCTCACCATCAAAGAAGAGAAGCCACGTCAGCGTCTGCGCTACCTGATCGAGCAGGCAATCGCCGCAAGCGCCCCGAGCAACTTCCTGCTGAGCAATCCCGATGCCCTGAAATGCCTGGTGGAAACCCAGGGGGCCAGCCTGCTCAGTGGTCTATTGCATCTGGCCGGAGACCTACAAGAAGGCAAGTTGCGTCAATGCGACCGAGGCGACTTCGAAGTTGGCGTGAATCTCGCCGTCACTCCCGGTGAGGTGGTGCTGGAAACTCCGCTGTTCCAGTTGATCCAATACCTGCCGCTCACCGATACACAGTACCAGAGGCCAATATTTATCGTCCCGCCGGCCATCAACAAGTACTACATCCTCGACCTCAGCCCGGAAAATTCTCTGGTTCGCCATCTGCTGGAACAGGGTCACCCGGTATTCCTGATGTCCTGGCGCAACTTCACCCAGAAACAGGCTGACATCACCTGGGAGCAGATCATCCAGGACGGAGTGATCAGCGCCCTACGCACTACCCGGGTCATCAGTGGCGAGCGTCATCTGAACTGCCTGGGCTTCTGCATCGGCGGCACCCTGCTGAGCTGCGCGTTGGCAGTGCTGGCTGCGAGGGGCGACCACGACATTGCCAGTCTGAGCCTGTTCGCCACCTTCCTCGACTACCTTGATACCGGGCCGATCAGTGTCTTTGTCGATGAGCAACTGGTGGCCTACCGCGAGCGCACCATCGGTGGCCATGGTGGTAAATGTGGCCTGTTCCGCGGAGAGGATATGGGCAACACCTTCTCCCTGCTGCGGCCCAACGAGCTGTGGTGGAACTACAACGTCGACAAGTACCTCAAGGGACAGAAACCACGCGCCCTAGATCTGCTGTTCTGGAACAACGACAGTACCAACCTACCTGGCCCCATGTACTGCTGGTATCTGCGCCACACCTACCTGCAGAACGACCTCAAGTCGGGCGAGCTGGAGCTGTGCGGGGTCAAGCTGGATCTGCGCTCCATAGAGGCGCCAGCCTACCTCCTCGGAACCCACGATGACCACATAGTCCCATGGCGCAGTGCCTATGCCAGCACGGCTCTTCTTGGGGGATCGAAACGCTTCGTCCTCGGATCTTCTGGCCACATCGCCGGAGTGATTAACCCACCAGCAAGCAACAAACGCCATTACTGGGTAAACGAGCACATCACGCCGATTGCTGACGACTGGCTACAAAGCGCTCAACAACACGCAGGTAGTTGGTGGGTCGATTGGTTCGCCTGGCTGGCCGGGCATGCCGGCGAGCTCCGGCCCGCCATCACGCGGATGGGCAATGCCGAATACCCTCCCCTAGAACAAGCGCCTGGGCGCTACGTGAAGCAATGACCGCCCGAAGTTTAGGAAAACCCTCGATGAAGCCACAACAGAAGAAAACCCTGATCCACACGGCCTCCGCCGTCGCCCTGGCCGCCGTGGCCGCACTGGTCTGGCTGGAACTGCGCCCGAGCGGCCTGGGTTCCGGTTTCGCCAGCGCCAATGGCCGGATCGAGGCAACCGAAGTGGATGTCGCCGCAAAACTGGCTGGCCGTCTGCTACAGATCGACGTCGACGAAGGCGATTTCGTCGCCGCCGGACAAGTACTCGCGCAAATGGACATCCAGGTGCTCACCGCCCAGTTGAGCCAGGCCCAGGCCCAGGTTCGCCAAGCACAGAACGCCACCCGCACGGCTCATTCCCAGGTTTCCCTGCGTATCAGCGAGAAGGCCACCGCCGAAGCCGTGGTGCACCAGCGCCAGGCCGAACTGACCGCGGCACAGAAGCGCTACGCCCGTACCGAGACCCTGGTCAGACGCAATGCCTTGCCCCAGCAGAAACTCGACGATGACCTGGCCGCCCTGCAAAGCGGCCAGGCCGCCCTCAGCGCAGCCCGCTCCCAGGTTCTGTCGACCCAGGCAGCCATCGAGGCGGCACAATCGCAGGTGATCGAAGCCGAGTCCACTGTGGAAGCAGCCCAGGCCAGCGTCGAACGTCTGCAGGCCGATATCGAGGACAGCCAGCTTAAGGCACCGCGCAGTGGCCGCGTGCAGTATCGTGTCAGCCAGCCAGGCGAAGTATTGGGTGCAGGCGGCAAGGTACTCAATCTGGTCGACCTCAACGACGTGTACATGAACGTCTTCCTGCCGGCGCAACAGGCTGGTCGGGTCGCCCTCGGCGCGGAGGTGCGGCTGATCCTGGATGCCGCGCCGCAATATGTGATCCCGGCCAAGGTGACCTTCGTCGCCAGCGTCGCGCAGTTCACCCCTAAGACAGTGGAAACCGCCAACGAACGGGAAAAACTGATGTTCCGGGTCAAGGCACGGATCGATCCCGTACTGCTGCAGAAACACCTCGAGCAGGTCAAGACCGGGGTTCCCGGCATGGCCTACCTGAAACTCGACGCCTCCGCCGAGTGGCCCGAAAGCCTGCACGTGCGAATCACACCATGACAGCGAACGACCCCAGCGTGGTGCAACTGATCGAGGTCAGCCTGCGCTACAACAAAACCTGCGCGGTGGACGCGGTCACCCTCGACATCCCCGCCAACCGCATGGTCGGCCTGATCGGCCCAGATGGCGTGGGCAAGTCCAGCCTACTGGCCCTGATCGCCGGGGCGCGTAGGATGCAGGACGGCACGATACGGGTGCTCGACGGCGACATGGCCGATGCCGGCCACCGCCGCGACGTCTGCCCGCGCATCGCCTACATGCCCCAGGGCCTGGGCAAGAATCTCTACCCGACCCTGACCGTGTTCGAGAACCTCGACTTCTTCGGCCGCCTGTTCGGCCAGGATGAGCAGGAGCGCAGGGCGCGGATTGCCGACCTGACGCAAAGCACCGGCCTGGCGCCGTTTGTCGAACGCCCGGCGGGCAAGCTGTCCGGCGGCATGAAACAGAAGCTCGGCTTGTGCTGTGCGCTGATCCACGATCCGGATCTGTTGATCCTCGACGAACCCACCACCGGCGTCGACCCGCTGGCGCGCAACCAGTTCTGGGAATTGATCGAGCGCATTCGCAAGCGCCGCCCCGGCATGAGCGTGCTGGTCGCCACCGCCTACATGGACGAAGCCCAGCGTTTCGACTGGCTGATGGCCATGGACGACGGCAAGGTGCTGGATATCGGAACCCCTGGCGAACTGCTCGAACGCACCGGCACCGACAATCTGGAAGAAGCCTTCATCGCCCTGTTGCCCGAAGCCAAGCGCAGCGGCCACCATACCCTAGTGATTCCACCGCGCCCGGCGGCCAGCGGCGAGAATGCGGTGGCCATCGAGGCGCACGGCCTGACCTGCCGCTTTGGTGATTTCGTCGCCGTCGATCATGTAGATTTCCGCATCGAGCGCGGGGAAATCTTCGGCTTCCTCGGCTCCAACGGCTGCGGCAAGTCGACCACCATGAAGATGCTCACCGGGCTGCAGCCGGCCAGCGAAGGCGAAGCCTTCCTGTTCGGCAAACCGGTCGACCCAAGGAACATCGACACCCGCCGCCGGGTCGGCTACATGTCCCAGGCGTTCTCGCTGTACAGCGAGTTGAGTGTGCTGCAGAACCTCGACCTGCATGCCCGGCTGTTCGAAATCCCGCCGCAACGGCGTCCCGCGCGCATTCAGGAAATGCTCGACAGGTTCGATCTTCAGGGAGTCGCCGAGCAGTTGCCGGAGGATCTGCCCCTGGGGGTGCGCCAGCGCCTGTCGCTGGCGGTGGCGGTGATTCACCAGCCGGAGATCCTGATCCTCGACGAGCCGACTTCCGGCGTCGACCCGGTAGCCCGCGACGGCTTCTGGGAGCTGTTGATCGACCTGTCGCGCAAGGATGGCGTGACCATCTTCATTTCCACCCATTTCATGAACGAGGCGCTGCGCTGCGACCGCATGTCGATGATGCACGCCGGCCGCGTGTTGGACAGTGACACGCCGCAGGCGCTGATGGCCAAGCGCGGCCTGTCCACCTTGGAAGAAACCTTCATCGCCTACCTGCGCGATGCCGCTGACGACACACCGGCGGACGCCCCGCAGCAGGCACCAGAGGAGGCGGAATTCGTCCATGCCAGCGCGGCAAAATCATGTTTCAGCCCTCGGCGCCTGTACAGCTACGCCCAGCGCGAAGCCATGGAACTGCGCCGCGATCCTGTTCGCGCCACCCTGGCCTTGATCGGTACGGTTCTGCTGATGTTCATCATGGGCTACGGCATCAACCTGGATGTCGAGGATCTGAGCTACGCGGTACTCGATCGCGACCAGACCACCACCAGCGCCGCCTATGCCGAGACCCTTACCGGCTCGCGCTATTTCCAGGAAAAACCGCCACTGCGCGACTACGACGAACTCGAACGGCGCATGCGCCAGGGCGATATCAGCCTGGCCGTGGAGATTCCGCCAGGCTTCGGTCGCGAGCTCAAGCGCGGTGACGTACCACAGCTGGGATTCTGGGTCGACGGCGCCATGCCGACCCGCGCCAATACGGTCAAGGGCTACGTACAGGGCATCCACCAGGGCTACCTGCAGCAGCTTGCCGCGACGGCTCCCGGGAATGCGGCCCGCAGCCAGTTCGACATCGCCCTGCGCTACCGCTACAACCCCGATGTGCAAAGCCTGCAAGCCATGGTGCCGGCGGTGATCCCGATCCTGTTGATGATGATTCCGGCGATGCTCACCGCCCTGGGCGTGGTGCGGGAAAAGGAGCTGGGCTCGATCACCAACTTCTACGTCACGCCGGTGACCCGCCTGGAGTTCCTGATCGGCAAGCAGTTGCCCTATATCGCCCTGGGCATGGCCAACTTCTTCATGCTGGTGGCCTTCTCGGTCTGCTTCTTCGATGTGCCGGTCAAGGGCAGCATGCTGACCCTGACACTCGGCGCACTGCTCTACGTGACCTGCGCCACCAGCCTCGGCCTGCTGATCTCCTCGGTGCTCAATAGCCAGATCGCCGCGATCTTCGGCACCGCCATCGCCACCGTGGTGCCGGCTACGCAATTCTCCGGTCTGATCCACCCGGTATCGGCCTTGGAAGGCGCCAGCGCCTTGATCGGCAACCTCTACCCGACCAGCCATTTCCTGATCATCAGCCGTGGCGTGTTCTCCAAGGCGCTGGGCCTGGCCGAACTCTACCCCTACTTCATTCCCTTGCTGATCACCATCCCCACACTGACCCTGCTCAGCGTCGCCGGCCTGAAGAAGCAGGAGAAATAAGATGCGCAAACTGAACAACATCCTGCAGTTGGGCATCAAGGAACTGCGCAGCCTGTATCGCGACCCGGCCCTGTTGCTGCTGATCCTCTACGCCTTCACCCTGAGCATTTACTCCCAAGCCAACAGTGTGCCGGAGTCGCCGCACCGGGCCAGCATTGGCGTGCTCGACGAGGATCGCTCGCAACTGTCGACGCGCATCGTCGGCGGCTTCCAGTTGCCCTACTTCATCAAGCCCGCGGCCATCGACCTGGAAACCATGGACAGCGGCATGGACGCCGGGCGCTATACCTTCACCCTGAACATCCCGCCGCAGTTCCAGCAAGATCTGCTAGCCGGACGCCAGCCAACCATCCAGCTCAATGTCGATGCCACACAAGTCAGCCAAGCGTTCACGGGGGCTGGACATATCCAGCAGATCATTAATGACGAGGTCGGCGAGTTCCTCAGGCGCTTTCGTGGCGCCAACGCGGTACCCGTCGAAGCGGTGGTACGCATGCAGTACAACCCCAACCTGGTGCAATCCTGGTTCGGCTCCGTCAACGCAATCGTCAGCCAGATCACCATGCTGTCGATCATCCTCACCGGCGCCGCACTGATCCGCGAACGCGAACACGGCACCATCGAGCACCTGCTGGTGATGCCCGTCACGCCGTTCGAGATCATGTCGGCCAAGGTCTGGTCGATGGGCCTAGTGGTGCTGGCCGCCACCGCCCTGTCCATGCGCATCATCATCGAGGGCTGGCTGGCCGTCCCCATTCCCGGCTCCGTGCTGTTGTTCCTCGGCGGTGTCGCCCTGCACCTGTTCGCCACCACCTCGATGGGCATCTTCTTCGGCACCCTGGCCCGCTCGATGCCACAGCTGGGCCTGCTGATCATTCTCGTGCTGATGCCTCTGCAGATTCTCTCCGGCGGCATGACCCCGCGCGAAAGCATGCCGGAAGTCGTACAGAACGTCATGCTGGCGGCACCCACCACGCACTTCGTCGAGCTAGCCCAAGCCATTCTCTTCCGTGGCGCCGGCCCGGCTGTCGTCTGGCCGCAAATGCTTGCCCTAGGCGCCATCGGTAGCGTGTTTTTCATCGGTGCCTTGTCGCGGCTGCGCAAATCCCTGCATTGAGAAGGCCATCCACACGGTGCCATTCGAATAGACATGCAAGACAGACCAAATAAGGAAACTAATACGTGGAGATAACCACAACCGCTAGGTTGGCCCTGGTGACAGCCATCTGCCTGGGCATCCCAGCACAGGGCTGGGCAACCTCCCTACCCACCCCGGCCAAAACCGACCTGGTCACCGTGTACAAACAAGCAGCGAAGAACAACGCCGATATCGCTGCCGCTCGCGCCGACTACCAGGCGCGTCGCGAAGTGGTGCCGCAGGCGCGTGCCGGGCTGCTGCCCAACCTGTCGGCGGGGGCCAATTATGGCGATACCCGCACCGAGCTCGATTCGCCGAGTAACACCCTGTCGCGCAGCGGTCTGGTGTATCAGGCCAACCTGAGCCAGCCACTGTTCCGTGCCGATCGATGGTTCCAGCTGCAGGCGGCCGAGGCGACCAGTGAGCAGGCGGCGCTGGAGCTGTCAGCGACCGAGCAGAGCTTGATTCTGCAGAGCGCCGAGACCTACTTTGCCGTGTTGCGCGCCCAGGACACCCTGGCCTCGACCCGTGCCGAAGAGGCGGCGTTCAAGCGCCAGCTGGATCAGGCCAACGAGCGCTTCGATGTTGGCCTTTCCGACAAGACCGACGTGCTCGAAGCGCAGGCCGGTTTCGACACTGCCCGAGCCAACCGCATTCTCGCCGAGCGCGCCGTGGATGATGCCTTCGAGGCCCTGGTGGCGCTGACCAATCGCAGCTACACGGCAGTCGAAGGTATCGTGCATACCTTGCCGGTATTGGCGCCGACACCGAACGACGCCAAAACCTGGGTCGATACCGCCGCTGCGCAGAACCTCAATCTGCAGGCCAGCTTCTTCGCGGTCGATGCTGCCGAGGAAAACCTGCGCCAGCGCAAGGCCGGCCATGCGCCGACCCTGGATGCCGTGGCCAGCTATCAGAAGGGCGACAATGACAGCCTGGGCTTTACCAACTCTGCTGCGTCACCCACTACATACGGTGGCGATGTTTCGCAGCGCTCCATCGGCCTGCAACTGAATATCCCGCTGTACAGCGGCGGCCTGACCAGCTCGCAGGTGCGTGAGGCCTATCAGCGCCTGGGGCAGACCGAGCAGTTGCGCGAAAGCTTGCGCCGCCAGGTGGTGCAGAACACCCGTAACCTGTTCCGTGCGGTGAATACCGACGTGGAGACCGTGCAGGCGCGCCGCCAGTCGATCATCTCCAACCAGAGCGCCCTGGAAGCCACCGAGATCGGCTACCAGGTCGGCACCCGCAACATCGTCGATGTGCTCGATGCCCAGCGTCAGCTGTACAGCGCGGTGCGCAACTACAACGACGCGCGCTATGACTACATCCTCAACAACCTGCGCCTGAAGCAGGCCGCCGGCACCCTCAGTCCGGCTGACCTGGAAGCGCTGGACAGCTTCCTCAAGCCTGACTACAACCCGGACAAAGACTTCCTACCGGAAGAAACATTAGAAGCCAACTTTACTGACGACAACTTAGGAGCATCATCATGAAAAAAATCTGCCTTGTACTTTCCGCTCTGACTCTCAGCCTGCTTGCTGGCTGTTCTACCCCCTCGCTGATCGTGCTCAACAGCGGTCAGGAAATCCAGACACTAGACGAACCCAAATACGATGCAAAAAGTGGTTTCTACGAATTTAAGCAACCTGACGGGAAACCCCAACGTATAAATAAAGATCAGGTGAATACCATCAGGACGCTCTGATTCAGCAATGACAGCGGTTTCGTGATACCACCTTCAAACTTTCTAACCCCATTTATCACGACTGCATTGAACTTGTTAAACATTAGGAAAACTCCGAAAGAGTCTGCCCGGTAGTTATTACTAGACCAAGGAGGTCTCGCTATGTCTGACTCGACTCAAAAACTGCGCCTCGGCGCGTTGATCGCTCTGGTTGTTGGTTCAATGGTTGGCGGCGGGATCTTCTCCCTGCCGCAGAATATCGCCGCCAGTGCCAGTGCCGGCGCCACCCTTATTGGCTGGCTGATCACCGGTGTCGGCATGCTCACCCTGGCTTTCGTCTTCCAGACCCTGGCCAACCGCAAACCCGACCTCAATGGCGGGGTGTATGCCTACGCTAAGGCCGGCTTCGGCGACTACATGGGTTTCTCCTCGGCTTGGGGTTACTGGATCAGCGCCTGGATCGGCAACGTCAGCTACATGGTGTTGCTGTTCTCCACCCTCGGCTACTTCTTTCCGGTATTCGGCGAGGGCAACACCCTGCCGGCGATCATCTGCGCCTCTATCGTGCTCTGGCTGCTGCACTTTCTGGTGCTGCGCGGGATCAGGGAAGCGGCCTTCATTAATACCATCACCACCATCGCCAAGATGCTGCCGCTGGCGCTGTTCATCGTCATCGCCGCCGTCGCCTTCAAGATGGACGTGTTCACCTCGGACTTCTGGGGCAGCGGCAACACCGAGCTCGGCAGCGTGATGGATCAGGTGCGCAACATGATGCTGGTCACCGTCTGGGTGTTCATCGGTATCGAGGGTGCGAGCATCTTCTCCGCCCGCGCCGAGAAACGCAGCGATGTCGGCAAGGCCACCGTCATCGGCTTCATCGGCGTGCTCCTGCTATTAGTGCTGGTCAACATCCTCAGTCAGGGCATCCTCGCCCAGGCCGAACTGGCCGGACTGAAAAACCCGTCGATGGCTGCCGTGCTGGAACAGGTAGTCGGCCCCTGGGGGGCGCAACTGATCTCCATCGGCCTGATCATCTCGCTGGCCGGGGCGCTGCTGTCGTGGACACTACTGTGCGCCGAGATTCTCTTCGCCAGCGCCAGTGACCACACCATGCCGGAGTTCCTGCGCAAGGAGAACGCCAACCAGGTCCCGGCTAACGCGCTGTGGCTGTCCAACGGGCTGATCCAGCTGTTTCTGATCATCACCCTGTTCAGCGAGTCCACCTACCTCAGCCTGCTGTATCTGGCCACCTCGATGATTCTGGTGCCGTACTTCTGGTCGAGTGCCTACGCCGTGCTGCTGGCCTTGCGCGGCGAGACCTACGAAAACGCCGCCGGCGAACGCAACAAGGATCTGCTGATCGCGCTGATCTCCACGCTGTATGCGGTGTGGCTGGTGTACGCCGCCGGCGTGCAGTACCTGCTGCTCTCCGCGCTGCTCTATGCCCCTGGCGCAATCCTGTTCGCCAAGGCCAAGCGCGAGCTGGGCCAACCGGTGTTCACGGGCGTCGAGAAGCTGATCTTCATCGCCGTACTGATCGGCGCCGGCATTGCCGCATTCGGCCTGTATGACGGTTTCCTGAGTTTGTAAAAGTGCCGCCCCGGACCTTCCGGGGCCACGTTCCACGAGAAGGAGTTTGACATGTCCAAGAAAGCCCTAGGCGTTCATTCCGAAGCCGGCAAGCTGCACAAGGTGATGGTCTGCTCGCCCGGCCTTGCGCACCTGCGCCTGACCCCCGCCAACTGCGACGAACTGCTGTTCGACGACGTGATCTGGGTATCGCAGGCCAAGCGCGACCATTTCGATTTCATGACCAAGATGCGTGAACGCGGTATAGAGGTCGTGGAGATGCACAACCTGCTCGAAGAGACCGTGCGCAACCCGCAAGCGCTGCAGTGGATTCTCGAGCGCAAGATCACCCCCAACAGCGTCGGCCTCGGTCTGCAGAACGAAGTTCGTTCGTTTATCGAAAGCCTGGAGCCACGGCGCATCGCCGAATTCCTGATCGGCGGCGTGTCCGGCGCAGACCTGCAGAAATACAAAGATTCGGAAGCAGCGAAGATGTTCAACGCCTATCTGGGCGAGTCCAGCTTCATCTTCCCGCCGCTGCCCAACACCCAGTTCACCCGCGACACCACCTGCTGGATCTACGGCGGCGTAACCCTCAACCCGATGTACTGGCCGGCGCGCCGCCAGGAAACCCTGCTCGCCAGTGCCATCTACAAATTCCACCCGGACTTCATCAATGAAGAGTTCGAGGTCTGGTATGGCGACCCGGATCAGGATCACGGCTCGGCCACCCTCGAAGGCGGCGACGTGATGCCAATCGGCAACGGTACCGTGCTGATCGGCATGGGTGAGCGCAGCTCGCACCAGGCCATCGGCCAGGTGGCGCGTACCCTGTTCGCCAAAGGCGCCGCCGACAAGGTGATAGTCGCCGGCCTGGGCAAATCGCGCTCGGCCATGCACCTGGACACCGTGTTCAGCTTCTGCGACCGCGACCTAGTGACCATCTTCCCGGAAGTGGCCAACTCCATCGTGCCCTTCGTGCTGCGCCCGGATGAAAGCAAGCCTGGCGGTATCGACCTGCGCCGCGACGAGCGCAGCTTCCTCGACGTGGTCGCCGAGTCGCTCAACCTGAAGAAACTGCGCGTGGTGGAAACCGGCGGCGACGCCTACGAGGCCGAACGCGAGCAGTGGGACGACGGCAACAACGTGGTCTGCCTGGAACCCGGCGTGGTCATCGGCTACGACCGCAACACCTACACCAACACCCTGCTGCGCAAGGCCGGCGTCGAGGTCATCACCATCAGCGCCAGCGAACTGGGACGCGGCCGTGGCGGCGGCCACTGCATGACCTGTCCGATCATCCGCGACCCAATCGATTACTGACGGACACATATTCGTAGGGTGGACATGGCGCAGCCTTGTCCACCTTTGCCAGCAAGAAGGCGGACAAGCCTGCAGCATGTCCGCCCTACAGTTGCCCTTGCCAACGGAGCGAAATCTCATGGCTTTCAACATGCACAACCGCAACCTGCTCAGCCTGATGCACCACAGCACCCGTGAGCTGCGTTACCTGCTCGACCTGTCGCGCGACCTCAAGCGCGCCAAGTACACCGGCACCGAGCAGCAGCACCTGAGCCGCAAGAACATCGCGCTGATCTTCGAGAAGACCTCGACCCGCACCCGCTGCGCCTTCGAGGTGGCCGCCTACGACCAGGGCGCCAACGTCACCTACATCGACCCCGGCTCCTCGCAGATCGGTCACAAGGAGTCGATGAAGGACACCGCTCGCGTGCTCGGACGCATGTACGACGCCATCGAGTATCGCGGCTTCAAGCAGGAGATTGTCGAGGAACTGGCCACCTACGCCGGCGTGCCGGTGTTCAACGGTCTGACCGACGAGTACCACCCCACGCAGATGCTCGCCGACGTGCTGACCATGCGCGAGCACAGCGACAAGCCGCTGCACGACATCGCCTACGCCTACCTCGGCGATGCGCGCAACAACATGGGCAACTCGCTGCTGCTGATCGGCGCCAAGCTCGGCATGGACGTGCGCATCGCCGCGCCCAAGGCGCTGTGGCCGAGCGCCGAACATGTCGCCGCCTGCAAGAAATTCGCCGAGGAAAGCGGCGCCCGCCTGCTGCTCACTGAAGACCCGAAGGAAGCGGTCAAGGGCGTCGACTTCGTCCACACCGACGTCTGGGTGTCGATGGGCGAGCCGGTGGAAGCCTGGGGTGAACGCATCCAGGAACTGCTGCCGTACCAAGTCAACGCCGAAATCATGAAGGCCGCCGGCAACCCGCGGGTGAAGTTCATGCACTGCCTGCCGGCCTTCCACAACAGCGAAACCAAGGTCGGCAAGCAGATCGCCGAACAGTATCCGCACCTGAAGAACGGCATCGAAGTGACCGAGGACGTCTTCGAGTCGCCATGGAACATCGCCTTCGAGCAGGCGGAAAACCGCATGCACACCATCAAGGCGATTCTGGTCGCGACCCTGGCCGACATCTAAACCGTAGCCCGGATGCAATCCGGGGCAATCGCCCCCTCGCCATCCCCGGATTGCATCCGGGCTACGAACGAGAACAAGGAGCAACCATCATGCGACTCGTCATCGCCCTGGGCGGCAACGCCCTGCTTCGTCGCGGCGAAGCCATGACCGCGGAAAACCAGCGTGAAAATGTACGTATCGCCTGTGAGCAGATAGCCAAGGTTGCAGGCGGAAACGAGCTGGTGATCGCTCACGGCAACGGCCCACAAGTCGGCCTGCTGGCCCTGCAGGGCAATGCCTTCGACGCCGCCAATCCTTACCCGCTGGATGTACTCGGCGCCGAAACTGAAGGCATGATCGGCTACATGATCGAGCAGGAGCTGGGCAACCTGCTGCCGTTCGAGGTGCCCTTCGCCACCATCCTCACCCAGGTCGAAGTGGACAGCGCCGATCCAGCGTTCAAGAAACCAACCAAACCTATAGGCCCGGTCTACGCCAAGGAAGAAGCCGAACGCCTGGCCGCCGAGAAAGGCTGGAGCATCGCCCCGGACGGTGACAAGTTCCGCCGCGTCGTGGCCAGCCCACGGCCACAACGCATCTTCGAAATTCGCCCGATCAAATGGCTGCTGGAAAAAGGCAGCGTGGTGATCTGCGCCGGTGGCGGCGGTATTCCCACCATGTACGACGGCAACAAATTGCATGGCGTGGAGGCGGTGATCGACAAGGATCTGTGCTCGTCACTGCTCGCCGAACAGCTCAACGCCGACCTGCTGGTAATCGCCACCGACGTCGACGCCACCTATATCGACTGGGGCAAGCCGACGCAGAAATCCATCGCCGAAGCTCACCCCGACGAGCTGGACAAACTCGGCTTTGCCGCCGGCTCCATGGGGCCGAAGGTGCAAGCCGCCTGCGAGTTCGCCCGCAACACTGGCAGCACGGCGGTGATCGGCTCGCTGGAAAATATCGAGGCCATCGTCCAGGGCAAATCCGGTACCCGGATCAGCCTGGATTACAGCGCCATCGCCTATCGCTGAAGGAGAGATGCCAACATGTTCGAGCCCGGCCATCTGCATCGCGATAACTTGGACAAACTCGAGACAATCTAGAGGGCTACGAGGTTCACTTGGTTTTCACCAGTATGCTTCGACTCTACATCTCAGCCTTGCGACCGACTAATCTCCCAGAACACTCTGCCATGGCGCATGGGTCACTGCAATTTGCTGCCCGAGTCGTTGCTCGATGATGGGGTTCACGGCATTAGGCTGAATCCCTTACCGTCATCGAGCACGGCGTAACGTCCACTGGCGAGCAGACGCTACGCCGTAGATGCCTATCACGCGCCGATCATCAAGGATTGGTCGGTGCTCTAACCCCGTTTCGGCGGCGATCTCGAGAGCGAACTGGGTTCGCTCTCGATTGCGCAACGTCGCCTGCAGGTTACGCGTCAGGATTACACGACGACCTTGAACTGCTCAGGCGTCTCAGCGCGCGAAGATCTTCTGGAACCCAAATGCCACCAGTGCCCCACCGGCCCAACCGTTCATAGCCCGATACGCAGGTAGCCATCACGAAAGGCCAACGTGCCGAAAATCCAAACGAGCCCGATTTGCCAACCTAGGAGTAGCACTCTAGTCAGCAGGAGAGTGATCGGGTAGAACCAGAGCGGAAAGGCGGCCGGGAATATGGCGGCGAAAGAGCTAGAAGTCGCGCTGACTTCAAAACTGAGCAGCAGCTACCGAAAACAACGCAAGATTCGCTTCCCGGTTTGAGACAACTCATTCGGGACGCTCCGTCGGGCCGCAGAATCGAAGTCCAAAGGAACAGCTGGTTCATAGCCTCTCACTAGGTATAGTGCGGATTCCACGGTCATCTGGCCACCCATTCCATAAGCATCTGACCACCGATTCCACGGTGATCCGGCCACTGATTCCACGGCCATCCGGCCACTCAACCGGGCAGGCAGTAACGCAGGATTTCTTCACTACCATCGACCTCTTTTTCGAAGCAGAGAGGTCGTCGTGGAGCGTTTATCCATGCGTAAGATTCGCGAAGTACTTCGTCTCAAGTTCGAGGTCGGGCTATCGGCTCGCCAGATTGCAGTCAGTGTGCAGGTCGGTCGTGTCACCGTCGGCGATTACCTCAACCGCTTTGCCGCCAGCGGTCTAGCCTGGCCCTGTTCGTTGTCCGATTCCGAACTGGAGCAGCAGCTGTTCCCGCCACCGCCGGCGGTACCCTCCGAACAACGACCGCTGCCTGATTGGTCTTGGGTGCATGCCGAGCTGCGTCGCCCCGGCGTGACCCTGGCGCTGCTCTGGCAGGAGTACCGCCTGAACCAGCCGCAGGGTTTTCAGTACAGCTGGTTCTGCGAGCACTACCGGGCCTGGCAGGGCAAGCTGGACGTGGTGATGCGCCAGGAGCATCGCGTCGGCGAGAAGTTGTTCGTCGACTACGCCGGGCAGACGGTGCCGGTTATCGACCGCCACAGCGGCGAGATCCGCCGGGCGCAGGTGTTCGTCGCGGTGCTTGGCGCGTCCAGCTACACCTTCGCCGAAGCCACCTGGTCGCAGCAGCTGCCGGACTGGCTAGGCTCGCATACCCGTTGCTTCGCCTTCCTCGGCGGCGTGCCGGAGATCGTGGTGCCGGACAACCTGCGCAGCGCGGTAAGCAAGGCCCATCGTTACGAGCCGGACATCAACCCCAGCTACCGCGACCTTGCCGAGCACTACGGAGTGGCGGTGGTGCCGGCGCGGGCGCGTAAGCCGCGCGACAAGGCCAAGGCCGAAGTCGGCGTGCAGGTGGTCGAGCGCTGGATCCTCGCGGCCCTGCGCAACCGTCAGTTCTTCTCCTTGGATGAACTCAACAGCGCCATCTCCGTGTTGCTGGAGCGGCTCAATCGCCGCCTGCGGATTTCGGAGCATCGTGACCGGCCGTTTCGGTTGATCGTGACCGGTCATTTCGCTAACGCGTGACCGCTGATTTCGCTAACAACGTGACCGATTTTCCACCTGTTCCGAAACAGGCGGTCACGGCTTACCGAAATCGTCGGTCACGGTTTAGCGAAAACCTTCCCCCTGCGTTGCGCATGACCTGACGCGACCGTCACCCTCGCCCGATTTCGGGAGACGAGGGATGGCGGCGCCGCGAGTAGCCATGCGAAACATCAAAGAATGTCTGCGCCTCAAGCTTGAGGCCGGTTTGTCCCACGAGAAGATTGCCCGCGCCTTGCAGCTGTCCAAGGGCGTGGTCAGCAAGTACGTCACGGCGGCGCGCGTGGCCGGGCTGGACTGGCCGGCGCTGGTGGCGATGGATGAGGCCGCGTTGGCAGCCGCCTTGTTTGCGCCGATGCCACCGGGCAAGCCGCGCGGTGAGCGGGTACTGCCCGATGTGCTGAGTATCCATCGCGAGCTGCGGCGCAAGGGCGTGACCTTGCAGCTGCTGTGGGAGGAGTATCTCGCCGCGCATGCGGGGCAGCCGACCTACCGCTACACCCAGTTCGTCGAGCACTACCGGCGTTACGCACAGACGCTCAAGCGTTCGATGCGCCAGCTGCACCGCGCGGGCGAGAAGCTGTTTATCGACTATGCCGGCCCGACGCTGCCGGTGGTCGATCCAGGCACCGGCGAAGTCCGCCGGGCGCACATCTTCGTCGCCGCCCTGGGCGCCTCGAATTACACCTATGCCTGCGCGACGCCGGGCGAAACCCAGGTGGACTGGCTGACTTCGCTGGGGCAGGCGCTTGCCTACTTCGGCGGCGTGCCGGAGATGGTGGTGCCGGACAATCCGCGCGCCCTGGTCGCCCAGCCGGATCGCTACGAGCCCGGCCTGAACCGGGCGACGCTGGAGTGCGCGCGGCATTACCAGACGGTGATGCTGCCAGCCCGGCCACGCAAACCTCAGGACAAGGCCAAGGCCGAGGTGGCGGTGCAGGTGGTCGAGCGCTGGATCATGGCGCGGCTGCGCCACCGGCAGTTCTTCAGCCTGCATGCGCTCAACCAGGCCATCGCCGAACTGCTGGAGGAGCTGAATCGACGCCCGTTCAAGCGCCTCGACGGCTGCCGGCGCGACTGGTTCGAGCGCCTGGATCGCCCAGCCCTACGCCCGCTGCCGGAGCATCCCTACGAGGTCGCCAGCTTCAAGCGCTGCAAGGTCAACATCGACTACCACATCGAGGTCAATGGCAGCTTCTACAGCGTGCCCTCGGCCCTGGCCCGGCAGAGCGTCGAGGTGCGGCTGACGGCGCACACCCTGGAAGTGCTGCATGGCAACCGGCGGGTGGCCAGCCACCTGCTGCTGGGCCGTCGCGGCGCCTACAGCACGCAGCGCGAGCACATGCCCGCCGCGCACCAGGCGCATCGCGAATGGACGCCGCAACGCCTGCTCGACTGGGGCGAGCGGATCGGCCCCTACACGCGCCAACTGATCGATCACCAACTGACCCACAAGCCGCACCCGGAGATGGGCTACCGCGCCTGCCTCGGCCTGCTCTCGCTGGCCCGCCGCTATGGCAATGCCCGCCTGGAAGCCGCCGCCGAACGGGCCGTCCAGCTACGCGCTTTCACCGGGCGCAGCGTGCGCAACCTACTTCAGCAAGGCCTGGATCGACAGCCGCTGCCCAAGCGTGCGGCCGAAGCGAGCCTCCCCGAGCACCACGAAAACGTCCGTGGCGCCGACTACTACCAACCCCCGCAACAGGAGCTGTTCGATGATGCCGCAACACACCCTGAATCAACTGCACCAGCTACGCCTGGACGGCATGGCCCGCGCACTGGAGGAGCAATGGACGCTGCCGGCCAGCTACAGCCTGAGCTTCGATGAACGCCTCGGCCTGTTGCTTGACCGTGAACTGGCCTGGCGTGACAACCAGCGCCTGGTGCGGCTGCGCAAGAAAGCCAAGCTCAAGTACAGCAATGCCTGCCTAGAGGATCTCGATCGGCGTCCCGGCCGCGCCCTGGACGAGCGCCTGATCGCCGCTCTGGCCAACGGTGACTGGATCCGCCAGCAGCACAACCTGCTGTTGACCGGCCCGACCGGTGCCGGCAAGACCTGGCTGGCCTGTGCCTTGGGCAACCAAGCCTGCCGCCAGGGCTACAGCACCCTGTATCTGCGCACCCCGCGCCTGCTGGAGCAACTGCGCATCGCCCACGGCGACGGCAGCTTCGGCCGCACCCTGCAACAGCTGGCAAAGGTCGACGTCCTGGTTCTGGACGACTGGGCGCTAGCCCCGCTGGAGGAAGGGGCCCGGCATGACCTGCTGGAGGTGATCGACGACCGCGCCGGCAACCGCTCCACCATCCTGACCAGTCAACTGCCCATCGAACACTGGCACGGCTGGATCAACGACCCGACCTTGGCCGATGCCATCCTTGATCGCCTGGTGCACAACGCTTACCGATTGACGATGAAGGGCGAGTCACTGCGCCGGAAAAAAGCCGAGGAAGACACCGCATCGTGACCGATGCGATTACAATCTCAAAACCGCGCAACCGGGACGGAAGCACCGGTCACGTATTAGCGAAACGCTCGGTCACGTTCACCGAAATCCGCAGCCGCCCGTTTCGCAAGCTGCCGGGCTCCCGGCACTCGGCCTTCGAGGCTCTGGATCGTCTGGCGCTGCGCCCCTTGCCGGTGCAACCCTACGTCTACGCCGAGTGGAAGAAGGCGCGGGTGGCTTCATCGACCAGCCAATCACTTGGCGCGAAAACAGATCCAGTACCACCACCAAGTACAACCAACCCTCATAGGTGCGGATGTAAGTGATGTCGGTGACCCAGACCTTGTTCGGTTCACTGACGTTGAACTTCCGCTCCAGACGGTTGGGCGAGGCCACAGTCGGCTTGCCACCATAGTACCCGGGGCGCCGACGATAACCGGTCTGCGAGCGCAGTCCCTCTCCCCGCATCAGGCGAGCCACGCGGTGCCGGCCACAAGACTCGCCCAGCTCACGCAGGTCGTCGTGGATCTTGCGGTAGCCGTAGACCTCGCCGCTTTCCAACCAGGCATGCTTGATCAATCCGAGCAGACGCTGATCCTCCTTGGCGCGTGCAGATTTCGGCTCGGCCAGCCAGGCGTAGTAACCGCTGGGATGTACCTGGAGGGTCTGGCAGAGGCGCCGCACCGGGTACTCCACCGACAGCTTGCTGATAACGGCGTACTTCAGCCGGACTCCTTGGCAAAGTACGCGGCGGCCTTTTTTAGGATGTCTCGCTCTTCGGTCACTCGCTTGAGTTCAGCGCGCAAACGACGCAGTTCGGCTTGCTGATCATCTACCTGCTGCCGCTGTACTTGGGGCTTGCTGTAGCGCTTTACCCAGGCGTACAGGCTATGCGCGGACACACCTAGACGCTCTGCCACATCGGCAACACGCAAGCCGCGCTCAGTGATGTGCTTGACCGCTTCGATCTTGAATTCTTCGGGGTAACGCTGGTTGCTCATGGCACCTCCTGATAGGCCTCATTATGAGGCTTGGAGGTGTCTACGAAACTAGGGGCGATTCACACCAAGCGGCCAAAGCCATCAAGCAGCTTGTCAACCCAGTGACAGCGCAAGGTTCAACACTTCCCAAGAAACCCAAACTCAAGCAAATCCGCTCGATCACTGAAGAAGACTACAGAGAGCTTCAGGAGCATCTGTTAGCGCGTGAATTCATGGACGAGGCCTGGTCGCTCGTACTTGCCTATTACTTGGGGGTACGCCCCTGTGAGATGCGCTCGATCACGGTGACAGGCAATCACGTTCATATCATTGGCGGCAAAAAAAATGCTCCGCAGGATAGGGGCGCCGACAGAACACTGGTCATTGACGACCCTGCCGTGCTCCAGGTTGTGGCTGGCGCCGCGAAATGGATGCGTATCTGCCCTCGCACTAATACAGCTATTCGGGATCGCCTGCGCAAGGAGTGCCGTGCTCTGTGGCCACGGCGCAAACAGCAGCCGACCCTGAAAAGCTTCAGGCACCAGATTGGTTCGAACCTGAAAGCGTCAGGTGAAAGCGATGAAGCTCTCGCCTACATGATGGGGCACCAATCCATTGAATCCATCAGCGTCTATGGGAACCGTCGATCTGGGGCTGGTCACAAATTGCATATCAGACCTGCACAGGACGCTGACTTGTCAAAAGTTCGCCACCCCAAACAGCCTGCTGTTTTTGGTCGAGAACGAGTGGTCGGCCGTATCGAGGCGCCACAGCGCCTGACAAACCGACGAACAACTGCACACCCTGTCGCAAATGAACGTTAGCGTTAGCGGCCGGGCATCATCTCAGGCGCCAGCCATCTGCCTAATCGTAAATGCCCTTCGTCCAACCACCGTAAACCCAGTGGACTCCGGTATTGACTGTTCAAAAACACGCCCGGTCTGCTCCAAGCGCAGATAGCGCGTTGCGCACTTTTTATCCAAACAGTTGGCTTTGAACCCTAAAGGGCTTTGGAAAACCAGCGGAGCCCTGCCAGAGCACACCGGGCACTTTTCCAAAGCAAGAATCGCCTGGTTGTGACCTTCCAGGGCTGACGCTTGCGCAGTGGAGTTAGAGGCAACCAATGCCTCCTTGAGCGCCGTCACTGCCTCCCCGGCCAAGGCCTCAGTAACAATCAGTTCATTTTGCTCTGAATTAACCTGAACCCCCGCAACCTGCTTTGCCTGTTCCAGCACTTTTTGCGGGATTTTTTGCAACGGCTGCGCATACGTAATCAGAGCCATTCGGCAAAGCACCTGGTCAACCAGCAAGCCAAAGCGCTCCGTGCAATACATGTCCGTGGGAGACAGCGGTATCCACTGCTCCGGGCAATAAGCCGCATCAATCTCCTGCCCCATTGCCGGCCAGGCGATAAACCGCTCCTTGCTCTGTGGGGTCACCTCAGGAGCAGGCGCATCACTCAACCAAGGCACAATGGTAAGCAATACCTCCTCTGGCGCTGAAAGGCCAGGAGAACTGCAAAGCAATTGCCACTCCAGCCCACGTTGCCGAAGAAGTATGTGCCTTCCGGCCCAGACACCTTCGTCCTGGCCATTCAGATAAGGCAGCAGTGCCCTCCTCATAACCAGACCGGCGTAACGAGAATAGACAGAAGCAAGAGACTGGTTCTGCCTGAAGCGCTCTGCTGGCGTGGCACGCTTGGCCTGCGCCACCTTCGCCAACTGATCCCACAAGATAGCCAGATGCCGATAATGCTGGTCGTGGCCAAGTATGTTGGTCATATGCAGCGCACCTGTCACTTGCGCCTGCCGACTGACCAACAAATACAGACCACTTTGCTGCAGACCCGTAATCGTCTGGTACAAGCCCTCAAGTTGATTAAGCGTTTTACCAAGCAACGTTGATGCGTTACTGGTTTCCTCTGCGCTGAATGTCATCCCCCACAAGCGACAAATTTCTTCACGCAGACGGTAATCGACATTCTCCGCCTCATAGAAGCGCAGCGCCTGATTCAGCGTCGCCTGCAAGCCACGCAACTCCGCCAGGCGTCCGTGCAAATAGCGTTCAATCTTATCCAGCAAGCGCGCAAAGACACGATTCTCATAGATGCCATAGTCATCTTCGCTGAAGCGGGCCAGTACCTTCTTGGGGATCACGCCACTCAAGGTCTGCCGCTGCCAGCACTCCGAGTGCGAGGCCAGATGCACCAAAGCCCCTTTTGCCAAACGGCGTGCGCGCCCGATATCAGCCACCTCATCCTCATAATGCAGATCAAGGCGCGGACGCTGCGAGATGTGATGCAGATGCCCTTGCTTCACCACATCCAGAAGCTGCTCCTCAAAGGGCTGCAGATGGCTCTTGGCATCAATGATGGAAGCGGGCATCAGGGGGGACATCAAAGGCGCCTGCAGCGCCTCGGCATCAATAGTCGTAATGACCTTGCTCAGCAATTCCGTTGCCGCCGCCAGACTTTTTTGCGACGGCGTAAAAGTGCAAGCCTCATCACCCAACTGGCAGCGCTGGTCCCCATCACTCACCAGCACACCCGTAAATACCGGTGTATGTCCATTGAACGCAGGCCCGTCACCCACAGACTGATAGCGACCGGGCGGAATGAGGGCGGGCAAGTGCCGGCACTGCTCACCAGTAAAACGATCAATCCACATCAGCTACGCCCATCCAGGCGACGAATATCAGCCTCCAACAGCTCCATAGACTTGCGCGGATCACCCGCCAGATCAGCGCTGATCCAGAACTCCTCCAGAGCGCCCTTCAGATTACGCAGCGTCTCGGCAGAAACGTTGTAGCGGCCGGTCACTTTGCCAGGACGCATGATTCTCGTGGCCAGCAAGTGATCGAGCGCCTCCCCCGAAGAGGCCCCGCAGGCCAGCATGACAGGGATGAAATCCAGCGCCTGTTTTTCAAAGCGGTTCCCCCAGCCCAGCTCAAACTGGCTGCCCAACTGTTCGGTGAAGGCATCGCCGGTCAAGTCCTTCAGCAGCTTGACGACCTCCTCCTTGCGCTCAGCACGTGCCTTGCCAAATGCCTTGCGCAAGGAGCGATAAGAGTAGTTGGCCGGCTCAAACGACTTGATCGTGAAGCGCTTATCCTGCTTGGGCAGAGTCATTACATGAGCACGATCATAGGTCTTGTCCGCCAGCTCATTGGTGGTTTCATCATGGTTCGCGGTACCAATAAACCAGACATTGGCTGGCACCCTGATCTTGCGTCCCTCGGCCAGCATCGCAGGTGCATTGGGCAACGACGTTTCCGAGAGGCTGATCAAGCGCTCATCGGGGTTGTTCTTCTCCAGGGCAGAGAGGAACTCGGCAAAGTATTGCTCAGGGCGCGACAGGTTCATCTCGTCCAGCAGGATGATGTTGCAGGTGTCTTCCCAACGCGGGGTCTGCGCTTTGTATAGCGCCTGCAAGCAGTCCTTCTCGTAGAACCGTCGCTCAAAGGCGTTGTAATGACCAAGAAGATCATCCCGATCACGCCAACCGGCCTGCACTGAGATGTCTGTGCAGAAGCCCCCCATTGCTTTGGCAAAAGCCTTGGCAAGACTTGTTTTACCGGTACCACTGATACCCTGGAAGACATGCAGCTGGCTCATGGCCAAACCACCCAGCAGCACGCGGATATCCTCGATCGGATAGAACAGTTCTACATGCTTTTCAGCTTTAGCAATCCGATGCTGTAACTGGGTGGCAAATGTCTCTAGATCAGGCACTTCATCCAGTTCCATACGCGCCCGGTAATCACGCTCACTATCCATCAGCGACATGGCAGGGAATGGCGTCTGGGTCTTCTGCGCACTGGTCAGCTGCTCGATGCGGCTTTCCAGATCATCAATGTGAACGGTAAGGGTATTCTTGTGTTGCTCCAGAACACGTTTCTCACGCGCCACAGCCTCAAGCTCTGTAGCCGCGACACGCTTGTTGCTCAACTCACGACGCAGCTCATCCCGCTCAGGGCGTAGCTCAGCTACTTCTCTTTCAAGATCAGCCTTGCTGTCACGCAGGTAGTCATTATCGCGCTGCAATTGCGCCGTATCCGATTGCTCCAGGCTGCGCTTGAGTTCACGGTTTTCCTGACGCAGCGCTTCCAGTTGCTGCAGGATCTCAGCTCCGGATACTTCGCCCAGGGATTGCTTGAGCTCCTGAATATCGAGCAGCTGCTCCTTGAGTTCATTCGCCTTGCTCCAGGCCCGCTCACGCTGCTCTTCCAGCTTGGCAACAACCTGGTGATGATTCGCCCGCTCGGATGCCATTTCCTCATCCAGACGCTGCTGCAAGGCCTTTTCCTCTGCCTGGATATCCGCCCACTCACGATCCAGGCGGCTACGCGCACGATCTAACTCGACCACTTTCTGCTTGATGTCGTGCTCACGCTGATCAAGCAACCTGACACGTTCAGCCTCTGCCTCCGTGCAACTGAACTTGACCTCCGCCAGCCGCCTTGCTGCCTGGGAAATTTCACCGTCGAGCTGGTGCTTGTCTTCGCGCAACGACTGAAGATCCGCTTCATGCTGACGCACCTGCTGACGTTGTTGCGCCTCCAGCTTACGTAAAGCCGCTTCGTTTTCCGCAACAAAGCCGGCTTGCGCATTGGCCTCTCGCATATTCAGGGAACGCTCGGCCTCCAAATTTTCGGCCATCTTCAGCGCCAATTCCTGCTGAGCCTCAAGCAGCTTGTCCCACTCAGCCTTGAGCTCAGCTTTCTCTGCATCCAGTCCGGAGCGGACGGCCACAAGCGCTTCCTGTTCGGCTACCTGCGCCAGTGCCGCCGCCTCGGCAGTTTCAGCTAGTTTGCTGGCAGCAGCCCACCTCTCGGCATATTCGTCATGCAAACGCTCCTTGAAGCGCACCAACTCCTTGCAGAGCGTGGCGAATTGCTCAATCCAGCGAACCAGATCACTGTCGCCCTCAAAACGCTCGCAGACGCCGCGCAACCACTCACGCTCGACAGAAATATCCAGTGTCATGTCAAAAGACTGATAGGCCTTGGAAGCGTTCTCGAAAGAAGCGCTCCATACATTCACTTGCTGCTCCACTGAAGCACGGGCCATACCGACCGCAGACGGTGCCGCTGCAGGGATTTGCTGTGGACCAAACTTGTTCGAGCTTTTCTTGCCCATTACATCCATTCCTTAAAAAATTCGGTGAAGCCCAGCGCGTACTGGATGTTATCCAGCGTTTCCTCATAGGTGAGGGGGGCGACTTCTCGTCCGGTAAAGCGGCTCTGCGCATGGCTGCTGCGGTTACGCAAATCCGCAAGCAGCAACAGCCTGTCAAGTTGCAGCTCGCGAGCTAACAGCGTCTTGAACGGGTGCCCGGAGTGGTTGAGCGTTCCCATTGCTGCAGCAAACAGCAAAGCCTTCAGGGAGCTGCCTGGCCGAGAGCAAGCCAAAATGATCTGATTGATGTTTTGCCCGGCTAGTTTGCTGATTACCCCGTCGGTAAACGCCGGCAACTGCAAGGCGGATAGCACGCGCGCATTTAGCCCTCGGCCAAGGTTTTTCTGTTTGGGCAGATGGCCTGCTTCAACTGGATATTGGTGAATCAACCACTGCATGAGGACCTCAAGCAGTTTCTGGCACTCCATCACTGCAGCATCCAGTTCCTGCTCACTCTGGTCGCCTTGTTCCAGCTTGTTCATACGCAGTAGCAGGGCTGCCAAATGCCGCTTGATATCCGGTTGCCGCGCCGCCCAGGGGTATTCCGTGAGCACCTGCATATCCGCCTGCTGGCGCATGGCCTGCAGCCACTGCTCAACCGTCTGATCATCCGCACGCGGAACAGAAACCAAAGGCTGCAAATGGTTGAGCAGGTACTTGCTACCCCCCTCAGTCTGCTCCCGCAAAGCATCCTGTAACCACCAGGCGTTGGCTCGCAGCGCAAACGGATCGTCGACTGCCCACAGCTCCAGCCCCTCGTCATCAGGCTTGGCCCAGAGCAGTACCCTTGCAGGCTTGGCGGTATCATCCAGCCGCTGCACCCCAGACAACTTAAGGAATTGCGGGAACTGGCCGCTATCGAGCTGCCGAGCTGCCCGGCAATCATCCCGATAGTCGCGATAAGCTATCGCCAGAGCCTCATGATCCAACGTCGGCAGTGATGACTTGCCCGCCGCCATCACAAACGGCCGGATTGACTTGCCGCTTTTCCGCTCCCCTTTGAATACGGGATAGCGTTGCAGCGGATCTTCGGGCTCGATCGAATCAAGCTGCTCAGCGAAGCGTGGCCAGAACTGACCACTGATAGCATCCTGGAACAGATAACCAGCCTTCAGGTTGTCATCCTCAACAGACTCACCATCCAGCAGTTGCTCGCCTTTTTCAGTCAGCCCACGGGCACTATCAGTCAGCCAGCCGTTACTCACCCCTTGAGCCAGTATCAGCTTGATCAGATTGACATGCAGCCCGGTCAACTCAGCGATTGCCTCCGCTTGCGTCAACTGTGCCCGGATCAACCCCAGCACAGCGCGCTGGAACAGATTCAACTGAGCCTCTTTTGCCTCGGGATAAAGCACGCGATGAACCAGCACCGGCCACAACAAGGGCCTAGCCTCGCCGCGAGGCTTTTCAGCAAACTGCAGATAAGTACCGGTTTCAGCGAATGCAGCCATGCTCACCCCCACACAGCTGATAAAAAGCAGCCAGAGCTGGTACAGCCTCTTGTGCATCCGGGTTACTGGCCAAAGCAGCATCCCCGACACAAATCAGCATCTGCCTTTGCCGGCTCATGGCCACGTTCATGCGGTTTGGCAAACGCAGGAAACCAAACTGACGGTTCAGTTGCAGCTCACGCTCACCCCCCTCGCTGGCAGCAGCTCGCACCGAGCGATTGGGCTGGAAACTGCGCACGCAAGACAGCAGCACCACATCGAACTCCTTGCCCTGGAAGGCGTCCACCGAGCCAACCCGCAAGCGTTCCTCTGCAACCACGCTTCCATCTGCCTGCACCTTGCGGGTCAACTTGAACTGCTCATGCGGCTCGTAGCCCCCCTCGCGCTTTACCATCAAGGGAGTACCGTCGATTTTCTGCTGAGCGAGCTTCTCCATGATCAGATCGCGCTGTGCCGCGTAGAAAGTAATGATGCCAACAGACAACGCCTCACCGCCGGCCTGCATCAGCTTTACCACTTCGTCAGCAATGCGCTGCGCCTCAATCTCTCGAACCCGGCTAGTTCCCCGGCGCTGATCACGCCCCTGCACCGCCGGCACATCAATCCACTGACAAACATGGCCGCGGTAGGACTCCGCCAGCGGCCCCAGCCTGGAAAGCAGCTCCTGGCTGAATACAAACGCATCTGCCGGCCTGCCGGAATGCAGAACCCCCAGGTTTTCACATTCGTAGAAGTGCTTACTGACAAAGTTGCCCAAGACCGGATGCATGCGGAACTGGGTATCAAGCATCACCACACGGCGAATCGAATCCTGCTTTTCCAAATCCTGTAGCTTGACCCGCATACGCTCGAAAAGACTGGATCGGAAAGCCGCCAGTTGCAGTTCGGTCAGTTCATGCTCCTCCTGCAACTGCCCCTCGATATCCGGCTCAAGCATGTGCGGGAGCTGGCGGTCATCGCCCACCAGAACAATCCGCCGCTTGGCCATGGACATCGGAATAAACAGATCCAATGGATTGGCCCGTGCTGCCTCGTCGATGACAACCGTATCGAACTCGATATCCGAGTTGGAGCTAGTGGATACCTCTTTCAACATTTCCATCTGCTTGCCCGCAGCCTGCTGGCAGGTTGCACCGACCACCATCGAATACTCATTGACCACAGCCCGCGCAGCGGAACGATCGGACTCCAGACTATCGACCAGTTGCTCCAAGACCCATGCAACCCCCTGCTTGCGCTTGGCCATGCGGTCTTCCAGATAGCGATCCACCTCATCAAGCAGCGCTAGGCCATCAGGGTCTACCTGGCGTTTCAGCGCAGCCGGCCGGTAATCCGGCAAGTGCTGATCAAGCAACAGATCCTTCCAGATCTTCAGAGCCTGAAGGGTCGCCGGCTCAACGTGCGAGCTGTCGGCAAGTTCTTCCAGCAGGCGCAGCAGCTCCGGGGCCACACCTTTTTCATGGCGCTTGAGCCAGCTCAGCAGATCCCAGGCACGCTCGCCGCCATCATCGGTAAAGGCAGCAACCTCGACACGCAGAGCACGGATACGCCTGAGCAGCTGAGAGGGAGGCAGACCTCCCGCAGCTGTAGCCGGCGCTTGACCGGCAAGCGTATCGATATACTCCTCGAACTGACTTTCAAGCCGGGGCGGCAATGCCAGGCCGCTTTGCTCCAGTTCACGCAAGTCATGCAAAAGGCGCTGGAACTCATCCGCCTGCTGTGCAGGGCCGGTACTCGCTACCCGGGCAAGGGCCAACCTCGCGGAAATGGCCCGCAACTGCTCAAGCTCAGGGAAGCGGCTGTATTCCTGCGCAATCTTGCGGTGCAAATGAGCCGCCTGGCGTTCCAGCCAAGGCTCAATCAAAGCCGCCTGATCACTCTCGCCGTGCTTGCCGCCCACCCGCGCGCCAGGTAAGCCGAATACATCGCTACGCTCCAGTGCATTGTCGACGGCATCATGCTGAAAACTGCTGACCAGTACCTGCGCCGCAATATTCTGCTTCTCCGCTCGCTCACCCAGACAACGCTGCAATGCTGCAATAACCTGGGTTTTACCGGTACCAGGAGGGCCGATGATGATTGCCAGATCAGGGGTATTGAGCGCGCAATCCAGCGCCAGCGCCTGCTTCTCGGTCGGCTTGCCACCCTTGAAAGACTCCAGCACGTATGGGGTCAGCCCGCTGATCGGGCGTCGTCGCGCAGCAGGAACCGCAACCCCTTCCAGCAGCCATTTCAATTGCGGCAGCCGCTTGCCCGAGTCAATCGACTGCTTGGCTGCCAAGCGACGCTTACCCATCGAACGTTGGCCGGCAAGAGACAGATACAACCAGCCCTCCCCCGCTTTCGGTCGGATGTTGGTCTTACCCGCCGCCTGTTTGAAAATCACGCAATCTGGCTCGAAGCGAATAGTCCCCCGCGGAGCATTGGCAGTCCTTTGAGCCTTCTCGGATGAAAGCTCTTCCAGCCAGTCCGGGCGCTGATCGCCCAGATCAAACTGATCATTGCTGCTCAGCTCCAGATCGCGCCAGCGCTCGCGGAACGCCTGATACTGCTCCTGCGACTTGGGAATCAGACGCCAGGCATTGCCACGCCCCTCCTGAAAGCCGTGGCACTCGGCGTAAGCCAGAGAACCCAAACTTTCTGCCTGCTCTAAAGCTCTTTGCCACTCTTTATCGTTGTAAAGATTCCAGAGTTCGAGATAGCTGGCGTTGTCACGCAGCGCCGCACTCAGCAGAGCCTGCTGACTGGCGCTGCCGAGCGCAGCCGCAACAGAGGCATCCTTAAATTCAAATTGGCCAAGCAGGATGGAGAATGCACCATCACGATGGGTATGACGGTTAACACGCTTGAGCAGAAAACTGCCATCCTGGCGCTGCTCGACATCGGCACGCCAGCCATTACCCAGCAACTGAAAACCGCCCTTGCTAGCGGTGTTGCTGAAACGAGCAACCGTCAGCCAGTCCCCCTCGGCCAGACCCTTCACCACAAAGTGCTCGACAAACCAGCGACAGGCCAGTTCAACAGTGCTGCCGGCAATTTCGCGCTTGGCGTGCAAATCCTCAGCAAGCAGCTCATCAACACCCAGTTCAAGCTGCATTGCCGTTACTTCAACCGGTGCGCAGTATTGCACCAGCAGCTCGTTTTTCTTCGTACCGGTCAGCAACCAGCGGGTCTGATCACGCAGGGCCAGACGGCCAAATATTTCGGCATCGGCCTTGGCACAATTGACGCGGATGCGCACATCTCCCTGTACCGCCAGCCAGTCATCTTGATAGCGCTGCAGGAAAATAGCCTGCCCGTCCTGCAAGGCATCCACAGACTCATCTGTAGAAAGCGCCAGCACATCGGCTGACAGCATGGGGAAATCTTTAAATTCCATTTGCTATCACCACCGGAATTGCCAGACGACTTTGCTGGAGGGCAACCCGGAGTCCTTATGCCCTGACTTCGCAGGCTCACCTACATGAATCAGGAAGGGTTCCTCATCCTGGCCACGCAGGCTCTCCTTGAGGCCCTGATAACGCTGCAACGGTTTAATGTTCTCCCCGCGCTGCAACTGCAACTGGCTCTCAGGCAGCGGGAAAATCCCCAGGCCCTTGTCGCTGTACTCGATACGGATATGGTCAGCCGGCCAACGGTCATAGCTGAACGTCGGCAGCAAGCGCTTGAGCTCAACCTGCCCTCCCGGCTGCAGCCAGACCTTGCGCCCCGTCGCTACCAGCTCTTGAGGAGTCTCCACATCCCCTTCCTGCTCGGCAGGCAAGGCAATGAACTCCTCAAACAGAACCAGACGGCTGTCAGCTGGCGCCTCACAGAAAAAACACTCCGCTTCGTCCGCTGCCCGCAAGTCCACTGGCAACAGGCTGGTACTGCCGCAGCCAGGGCAGCAATAGATGCGCTCGTCCACTTCAACCAGCGCCTCAAGCCACTCGGCCATAGCCGGGCGCTCATAGGGGCTGGCTCGCCCCCCCTCAAAGCAACGGCTAAACAGTTGGGGTAGCTTGCTGTGCTCCAGCAACTGCAGCGGCAGATTAACGAAGCAAGCGTTACTGTCGTCCTCGCTATCGTTGATCCAGGGGTGCTCACCTCGCAGCGCGGCATCCTCGACTTCAGGCTCACCGTCGCTGACCATCTCACCCTTGAACGGGTGGTTGTGTGTCAGCAACTGATAGGCAATAACGGCGAAGCTCCAGCAATCGGTGAGGCTGGACAACAACGCCTCACCACGCACCACTTCCGGTGCGCCATAGTCCACGGTGTGCAGGGTCAAGCCACTGTGGCTATCGAGGCTGATGTTGTCGCAGTCAATCAACCAGGTCTCGGCATGTGCAGAATCATCCGAGACAAAGATATTGTTCGGCGACAGATCACCGTAGAGCATGCCGCGCCCGTGCAACTGATTCAGTGTTCTGGCCATCTGGCCCAGAATACGAATACGCCGACGCAGCCCGCCCTGGCGCAGATAATCTTCAGGTGCCTCTTCTTCAGCATTAGCAAAACTGCCCAGCAGCCCCTGCAAAGGCACCAGCCCGTCCATCAGCTCCATCACATAACCGCAGCGTGGCTCAGCCAGCAGTACAAGCGGTCTAGCCAGCTTCAAATCGGCCAGATCCTGCCGGGTCAGCCATTCGATGTGCTCACGCCAACGACGGCGCGCCTGCTCATCCTTATTGGTAAACCCCTTGATCAGAGCTTGTGGGTACTGGGTGCGGTAAACAACGCCCTGCCCACCACTGCTCAACTCACTCGTGAGCTCATAAACCGAACCTTTGCTGTCCTGCACCATGCGCTGCTTCTGCGGCGCGGCCTTGTTCGTGCTCATCTGTATCAATCCGTTAAGAAAATTCCAGCAATGCTCTTGTCGTCACCATGGCGTGGCGTCGACCAGTCCAGCAGCTCACCCGTCAGCCAGCGGCGCATGCTGCGCTTGCTACTACAACGCAGTTGGCGCCGGTAAATGGCATCAAAAAACGACTCAAGCTGCGATGGAATCAGATCATCCGAGATACCATCCGTCATCAGCAGTACGCCATCACCCGGCTGGCTCAACTCAAACTCGAAGCTGCGAGTATTCCGGGCATCCGCCTGGGCCAAGGTCAGGGTCTGATTACCGAAGCCCTGGCGTTGATCGGTCAGCACCCTGAAAGCGCCAGCGCTTCTTGCCAGCAGCAATCCATCGCCAATCTGCCCGGCAACAGCCCGGCCACGGGCATCCACGCGCGCCCACAGGCAGGTCGTTTCATGTAGGCGATAACGCTCGCCAAAACAGGCCAGCCAGGCCTTGCGAACCTCGTCAGTAACCGCTGCATGAGTAATGTCCGCCTGGCACCGAAGCACGTGCCGTGACAACTGCACCGCCTTGCGCGAACCGAAGTGGCTCAAGGGGCGACTGCCCAATCCATCGGCAACTGCAACGCACCAACCGCCGCGTATACCACTGACGGCCAGGGCATCCTGGTTAGGTGAGTCATCCTGTTGGTGGGCGGGGCCCCTCACCGAAGCCCCACTCGCCAACAAGCGCATCAGAAATCCCAGTCCTGATCATCCGTCGGGATTTGCAGCGGAGCAGACTGATTCGGCGTCGCCGAGCGGCTACGTGCACTGACGCTCATCGTCACAGCGCGGAAAAAACGGTGGATATCCGCAGCATTCTCGGCACGGAACAGCGGTGCCTCCGGGTCATTGGCAAAATCACCGAGCATGCTCTCATCGGCATCAGCACCGATGGCCATGGCAAAGCGAGTGGCCTTGGACGAGCGCTCGCCATTGGCCAGACGAGCAAAGGAACCCTGCCAGTCATCAGTAGGGTGGCCATCGGAAACCAGCACGATTACCGGTTTGTAGGCGCGGGAGGGGATGCTGTCCTTGTCTTCGATCATCTGGCTGGCCAGTGCCAGAGCACCACCCAGCGGAGTCGCCCCCGCAGCAGTAAGCGGGGTGAAGCCCTGCAACTGATGAGCCGGAGTCAAAGGCAAATTCACCTCTGCTTGACTGCCAAAGGTGATCAAACTGACCTGCAGTTCAGCCCGCAGGCGGCTCTCGCCGGCAAAGCTGCTGATCATGTCTTTCAGGCCCTTGTTCAGCGCCTCGATCTTGCCATCCACAGACATGCTGCCACTGGTGTCAGCCAGAACGATGATCGGCAGCGGACGGGCGGTTTGGACCTGGAATTTTTTGAGTTCTGACACTGTGTACTTCCTTGATAGTCAATTGGATATCTCCCTATAAGCGCATTCCGTGCCAACTCATGTTTTCTTTTAAAAACAGTATGTTATGCAATCTTGAAGGCCGAGAAATATCGTTATATACGTAAAAACCGTTATTTATTGGTAATTTTGTTTACCGACACGAACAGGGGCTCATTCACAACGCTGTGGGAAATACCCCTCACAATCCCCAGTAATACTGCTTAATCTTCTGCGCCATCCGCTGTCGGCGTTCGAGCAGAAACTCGTCGAACTGATCCGGCGCGTAGGCATCCAGATTGTCCGGCAGACAGTTAGCAGCCAGGTTCGCCTTGAGGCCCTCCAGGCGGTGGTACGCCCCCACGGCGCGTAACCCAACAGTGGAAGTGCACCCATGATCAGGCTTGGGGCGGCGGCCAGGGGTGCTGCCTTGAAAAAGCCGGACTGCAGAATTCTCTTTCGCAATTATTTGTGAACTCTCAAAAGCCAGAGAACGACCAACATGTAGCCGTCTACAACGGCTGAATGGATACGGCCTTCCATCCCCAGCTTTCACGCTTTTTGTTGTAGACCTGTACCGCCGTACCGGAAACCTGCTGACCGTCTTCGATCTCGCAGCGCTCCACCAATGGCGGAGGAATAAATATTTCGCTTGGGGTAAATCCCATGCCGTTAGAGACGCGAACCGCCTCGGTGAAGTCCTTGCGCAACAAATCGCCTGGCACTTTTTCGCTCGCCTTTGCGGAAAGCACGCGGTATTGAGGGCCACGCTTCGAAACATAGCGAACAAGCTGCACCTCGATGGCATCGCCCTCGGCAAACGCACACGGCAACACCGACATCGGGATCTCACCATTGATCTCCCGGCTGACGATGTAGCGAATGACCTGTTTGTCCTCATTCACCTGGCTCACAACCCCTAAAAGCTCGGGTGCCACATCCCACGCAGTAGCGCCAGGCCGGCGCTCCAGCACAAACAGGTTGAAGCGCTGCTTCTCATCAAACTCGCCCTTGATCCTGACGGCATCCCCGGCCGCCAAACTCATCCGCGCGACCTTTGACTCAGGAATCGACACCTCCGCGGGGATTGAGCCCGTTTTCAGGAAAACCTTGCGCTTGGGCTTGTTCTCTCTACCCGGCACGACAAAGGTCTCGCCCAGGCAAGCATCAATCCAGGGCAAGTCATTGAACAGCAGCGCCTCAGCCGCCTTTGCATGCAGCCTGTAGTAGTCACGGTTGGATACCTTGGCCTGCACACCGGCAAACCAGTCCTGCGCCGCTATACTGGCAACCTCTTCAGGGATCTTGTAGCCCTCCTGCTCCTTGGCTCGAACAATAGCCTCGACCTCATGCTTGGCTGCTGCATGGTCATTAGCCTCCAGCATGCGCTCGGCGACTTTCAGGCGGATTTTCCCGGTGAACTTGTCCTCTGCCGAGCAGGTCAGCGCCTTGCAATAACAGCCCAGCGCAGCGTCCTGATCCTTTTGCGAGACAATTTCCCCCAGCAGCCCCCAGGCCCAGTAATCGTTGGACTTGGCCTTGGTCACCGCAATCCCGAAAGCCAGCGCCTCGTCATGCCGGCCCAGCGCCAGCAGCAGCTTGGCCTTGTTCAGCTTGAGAAATACGTTGTCCGGGAAGCGGCCCATGGCACTATCAATGAAGGGCAGTATGTACTCCTGTCCGTCAGCATCATCCGCAGCGGCCGCCTCCTTGCCCGCGAGCTGGATGACCTTCTCAGCCAGTGACGGATACTCCCTGCCATCCTCGGCGCGGTAACGCTCATAGTCTTCCCCGCGCAGGTGCTGGAGATCCCAATGGCGGGAAAAGGCCAGCATTTTCAGCTTGTCCTGCCCGGCCAGTTTGGCGGCCAACTGCAGCATGCGAGAGTGGAGCGGAGAGGGCTTTTCGATCTCCAGCTTGAGATAGTCACTTAAATTGCGCTTGACCTCGCCAACGCTGAAGTTCTCCTTGGCCAGCAGCGCCTTGGTGTGCTGGTAAAGCTCCCAGCCGAAACTGGTCTGGATCTCCTGATCGGCAGCACCGTTCATCCATACCTTGCGGTAGATGGCTGCAGCCTGCGCATGCTGCCCGCTCTTACTCAGCCCCTTGGCCTCGCTGATCTGCTGGCCAAAGGGATTGCACAGCGATAGCGCATGGCGAACGCCTTTACTCAGCACATCGTCACCAGGATCGACAGCAAGACTCTCCAACTGGCTGCGATAGTGCGGCAGGTTCTCCAGATCCCCGCCCTTGACGTCTCGCTTGATCAGGTCGACCAGACACCAGGCAAATGCCTTGCGGTCCCAGTCATCTACCTGCGGCGCAGCCATCAACTCAAGCGCCATCTTGTAGGCCTCGTCGATCGCTCCTTCCCTGCGCTTGGCGAAAACCTCCTTGTTGCTAATCACGCTTGCATACCTACCGTAAGAAGCTGCCCCACCTCAGCGGCCAAGGTGCCCGGGGAGCACGCTGCGACCACGGGCTGGCATTTCGTAAACTGGTCTCTGCCGTTGTACCAGATGTCATAAACAGCCACGGCACCATCGCGGGCAAAGCTGTAGCGTTGGCACCACTGCAGCTCAACAACCTTCTGCAACGTGATACCACTGTCAGCGCACAGGCCAAGCACCTTGGCGTGGAGCTCATTGAGGAACGGCTTGGCGAAATGGGCCTCGGCAACTCCGGCCGTTCCGCCATCTGCAAGCGGCAAGCCCTTGAGCGCGGCCAGCACAGCACTCAGCTCGCTGCTCAACTCGGAGAGGTAAGGTGCCGCTACACCGGTAATCTTGCTTCTTCCGTTATAGGTAATGTCTATGCGGGCAGACTCTGCCTCACGGCTGAAGAGGTAAACCTCCTGGTACTGGTGATGGAGGACGTCCTCGATACTGATCCCCCGCCCGGCAATCAACCTGCGCACCTCGGCCAGCAACGCGAGCAGCGTTGTTGCGCTGGCGGGGATGCCAAATGTTTCGGATTGCGGCGCAGGGGCAACCGCTGCAGATGCAGGCGCAGCAACGCTGGAAGCCGGAGCCGGAGCCGGAGCCGGAGCCGGAGCCGCGGGCATGCTGGGCGCTGCGCCGAGCAACTCCAGCGCCGGATTGGCCACCATCTGCATACCACTCCACGGCTGGATATTCGGTGGATCGAGCAGATAAAGGTGGCGCGCCGTTCGCGTGATCGCCGTATAGAACCAGCGGAAATAGTCAGCCGTCAGCTGGCTTTGATGGCTTTTGCATTTAACGAATACATGGTTCCACTCACTGCCCTGTGCCTTGTGGCAAGTGATGGCGTAACCGAACTTGAGCCGCAAGGCATTGAAATACGGATCCGCCATCAGGGCGTCCTTGAACGCCTTAGTCCGCCTTGGCAAGTGCTTGTGACGCATGCAGAAATCGAGGTAGAGCGCCTTGTTCTCATCTGACGAAAGCGTGGGCTCCTTGCTGTAGAGCAGATCTTCCATGATCTTGGCTTGGAAAAACCGGGGCGAGCCATCAAGATCACGGAAGCCTGCCAGCACGTCCCTGAAGCGCAGCGGCACAACAATTTCCTCGACCACTGAGGTTTCGGGATTTCTCCGCTTCAGCTTGACGCTGCGCTCTTCAACCTCTCCGAGCACCTCACGGATCAGGCCGAAGTCACCGTTCGAGATAAAGAACCCGTACGCGTTGCTATTGGCAACAGCCATCACCTTGTCCCCCGGACGCACCTGCGCCCAGCCGGGGAAGAAGTGTTCGCGAATTAGCCGGTTGTAATCGCCCACGTCAGCGTTGGAATGAGCAATGACGATGGACTCGCCGTTGATCTTGCCACCGCAGGAGTCCAAGTAACGCTGCAACAGCGCCTGATGTTCGACCTTCTCAACGTCTGGATAGGCGAGGTCCATGGTCAGGCGGTTGAACACCTTGCTCTGCAATGACTGTCGCAGGGGCTGAGCGTTGGCCAGAATGCCGCTCTGCGCTTTCTGCCGCACCACCTCAGACAGCTCGTATTCGCTGCAACGGACGCGGTGATGGCGCAACAGATACTCCGCATCCAAAGCAGGGGAAAAGTTCATCCCCACCGGTGGCAGCTGCGCGTCGTCGCCGATAAAAATCACCTTCTTGCGGTGATCGTTATGGTCCAGATTAACGAACTCGAACAGGTCGGCAAGCAGATAGCCCGAACCAAAGCGGAAGAACTCTGCCTCCTGGTAGATGTCCGCCACCATGGACGCCTCATCCACGATGTACACCGTATCCACCGAGAGCGTGTTCACCGCCAGCTTGGCGTAGAACTTGAAAGTCTCGGTACCCTCGGTGTCTGCATCGCGGTACTCGTCCATATCGTCGAACGCATAGAGAGTCTTGTGCAGGGTGTAAGCCGGCGACTGGGTTTTGCTGGCGATCACCTTCGCGGCCTTGCCGGTGGGTGCGGCGAGCACGTAGTTGCGGCCAATGGCCCGGAAATACTCGGTCAGCCCCTTGGTGATGAAGGTTTTGCCGGTGCCCGCGTAGCCTTTGAGAAGGAAAACGCTCTCCGACCTACTACTTAGGAAGCGCTCGATCTGTTTGACCAGCTCCGTCTGGCCACTGGTCAGCGTATAGCCGGCAAAGGCGTCGTGAATGCTGATATGTCGGCGCGTGTTCGGGCCGTTGAAATCGATGGTGCGCTGCGCCTGAGCCGAGGCGCACTTGAAATCATCAATCCTGGCCTGTTCTGGCGCCGGACTGAGTGACGCAGCTTCTGCCTGCGCCGCTTTCTCTGCAGCCTCAAGGCGGCTCAACTCGTCTTTCGCCATGGCCAACTGCTCGGCATGGTCTTCTGCAGGGCTGCCCTGCTCATTGGCTTCGACAGGCACAGTGAAAGGCGGATAGCTGTCGGCAGACTCACCGCCACAGGTTTTGTAAAACCACTGACCGATCAGATACGCATCACCAATCAGGGCCAGCGCAACGCTGGAGTCGATCAAGCCGCCATGGGCGGCCTTATTGCCGATCATCCGCAGCGCATGCAGCCTCTGTAGCACGATGTCGCCAACCAGCTCCACAAAGGCCGGGGACTTGAGCTTCTCGAAAAAGCCATCACTTGGTTCACAGGGCAGGCGCAAATCCCGGTAGAGCACCCCCACCAGCACCTCGGCAAAACAACGCAACTTGACCACGGCGGTATGCGGGTCAGCAAACACATAGCGTTCTGCCAGCGAGGCATGCTGATACAGCTCGGGCCAGCGAGACTTCAGCGGGGCAAAGTTATCCGAAACCATCCATATTCCTTACACAACAGGCGAGCCCAGAGACAACTCAGAAACCCTAATCCAATACCAAGACTACCTTGCAGTCTTTTCGCGCAGTTCCGCCCGGAGCTTGTCCCTTTTCACCAGAACCTCATCTGCGGCTTCTCCCGTCAGGCGGCCAGCCAGCTCCTCATACACCTGCAAAAGCTCCTTACGCTTGGCCATGACCTGACGCGGTAAAACCGCAAAAATCTCCGGATGGGCAATCTGAGCCTCAAGAACTTTCACCTGCGTTTCCAGAGCAGGAGTCCTTCCTGCCTCAAGGCGTTCCTTGAGTGAACGGTTAAATTCAGCCGATGAGCGATTAACGTCATCCAGAAAGTCGTTGAGCACTGTAAGCGCTCGCGAAACGGCCTCCGCAGCCGAACCCAGCACAGCGACAGTGCGTTTCAAGCCCGTCCAGATTGACATATAACTGCCTCAAATCCTGAATAAATAAATCTGTCCCGTTTATCCCCTGCACTGGGAGCAGGCAGACCAAACCGCTTCAGCAGAGCCATACACCACGCGGGATTCAAGGAACCAACGCCAGCAAACTCTCAACGAGCTCTTTCAGCTCCGAGCGCTGTTTGTCGCCATCTTGGTACATCGAGCGCTGGAGGATTTTGTCGGCACTCATCAGTGGCCAAAATCGATCTGAAACATCGTCTGGTTTCATCCCTACTGCGTCACCAATGATCTGCTTGGCATCGCTGGTATCGGTGAAATTAACCACGACACCGGCTTCTTGCAGAATCAAATCTGGACACAGGTAGTTCTCGATTTCACGCTTACGAGTCGAATAAAACGCCCGTCCAAGCCCTTCAACTTCTTGTTTTCGCTTGAGGTTTGTCTTGTGCTGAAAGGGATCACCAAGATCTGAGTCGAGGAAAACGCACCAAGGCAGGCCAATTTCGTCGGCAAGTTGATGAGTGACCCAATGCTTCACGTTTCCACAGCCGCCAACGTGAATCGGGATAAGCCCCTGATCATCGAGATCGCGGTCAATAACGCTTGCTGCCTTGAGGGTGCTAGCTGTGTGACGCAGGAAGGTGATGTCGCTCTTGCCTTCCACCAGGATGATTCCCTTCGCACGCTCCATCCCCGTTTCGGGGAGCACACCCAAACTCTCGGCGGCCTCCTTGAGCACATTGTCATCTGGCATCTTGACGATGGGGATGCCGTTCTCATCCTTGGTGACGTAGCGGATGCCATCGATGGGCATCAGGCCGGCCAGGGCGGGAACGTGGGTGGTGACAATGATCTGCCGGTTGGGCTGGTTGGAGAGTTCCAGCAACGCCTTCATCAGCATCATCTGGTAGTTCGGGTGCTGGGAGGTTTCCGGCTCTTCGATGGCGTAAATCACATTACGCTGGGAGCCCATTACCGCCTTCTCCGCCTCGGCGCGGAAGAAATTGAGCAGGATCAGCCGGCGCACGCCGCTGCCGCGCTTGTTGATGGGGATACCGTTCTCGCCATCCAGGGTGAAGCTGAAGCTCCACTTGGGCTTTTCCTTGAAACGTGGGGTCAGTTCATTGGCCAGCTCGGGGGCCATTTCCCGCAGCTTGTCGAGGGTACGCTCAGCGACATCCAGCACACTGGCTTCGATCTGTTGCTCCAGCGCGCTGATCTGATCCTGCAGCGCAGCCTGAGCTTCCTTGACCGCCTGCTGCAGCGGGTTCTTGGCCTCAGCATCGCCGTCACTGCTTTCACGATCCGCCTTGAACAGGGCAAAGGTAGGCAACTGGGCCTCGATCTTTTCCCAAATGGATTTGCTGTCGGTCGAAAGTCCTTTGCTAACGTCCAGCAGCCTCTCCTGACAGGCAATGGGCTGCGCTGCAGCACGGATAGCCTGCCGCCACTGTGAAGCCACGCGCTTGTCTGCTACTTGCTCAGCAACGCCTTGCTGCTCACCGAGCCTTTTCAGTTCGGTCATCTTCAGGCTCAGCAGCCCAGCCAGCGCTTCATCCGCAGGGTGCTGGCAGCGGATAGCGGTGCGCTCCAGCTTGCCGGTATTGGCCTTGAAGGTTTTGACAATCTCCAGCGCACCCTCGGCGTTGAGCAAGTACTCCTGCGCCAAGGAGGTCTCTGCATTTTCATCGAGCACCAGCGCCTCAGGCAGATCATCAAACTCACAGGCAATCTCGAACTGCTCGGCGCCCTCGGCCAGGCTGAAGCAGTTCATATCGCTCTTGTCGGCCTTGACGTCGCCGCTCTCGAAGAAGATCGCCAGGGCTTCGAGGATGGTCGATTTGCCATAGTCATTGCGCCCGACGATGCCGGTCATGGCTTCGTCGATGGGAATGACGGTAGTGGCGCGGTAGCCGCGAAAATGTGTGAGCTTGACGGACTTGAGGCGCATGGGGATTTCCTTATCTAAAGCTGTCCTGAAAACGCCAGCTGGGATAGCGATTCGAAAAGTGGCGTATTCAACCCAGATTCGTGGCGGAGGCTAGACTCCGATACTTTCTGCGCAATAGCGGAAAATTTCTCCTGAAGGCCTATCGGCGGGACAGGGATTTCAATTTCGTCAAATAGTGATTTTTTTAGAATCGGAAGTGTAGTCTGAATTGCTTTAGAGCTAACCAACCCAGGAGACAGCTTAAATACAAAAAACCCATAAATATCTGAAATTTCAGAACCCCACTCCTGCGCATTTATCTGCTGATTGAATGCTAAAGAGCGGCCAGCAATCCCAACCTTCCCAACAGTACCTATACAACAGACCAACAAGCTGCCTTTGCGGCAAATTTTTGAATACTCAGCCCCCTCTCGGGTCACCTCCCGAACAGAAGAGTCAACTTTCCCACACAAATCACCAGGAGTTACAAAAGGCAAACCTTCGCCCCACATACCAACTTTCTCACCTGGGGGCGTCCTGCCAGTTGCTGACTTACCCAGTAATTTAAGGCTTTTCTTGGGCCATCCCTTCGGATTGCTTACCGGGTCGCCGAACATGTCCAGAAACACGGCGCGGAGGAAGTCGTCGACGAGCTGGATGGCTTGCTGGTGTTTGAGGCGAATGGCATCGGCCTTGTCTAGGATAGCGGCGATGCGCTTTTGTTCGGGCAGAGGTGGGAGAGGGATTTGCATCGCCTCGAAATTGCCCTTATTAATAATCGCTACGGTAGTTGATGGAGCCATAGCCTCCATTTTTGGCTTTAAAAGCTGCAAAGCGTAGAAGCCATACTTTGCGTCAACTCTATTCTCGTCAAAGATCACTGAGTTGATCTGTTGATTTGTGGCAACAGGCGTACCCGCAATCGCCATCTTCCCAAGCGAGCCTATACAGCAAACCATTACAGCATTATTTGGTACCAGCTTAATTGCCGAGGCGCCTTTAGCGGACAAGGTTCTTGGCGCACTCGTTACATAAGTCTCCAGTCCAAGCTCAGCAGGAGTGACAAACGGAATATCCCCGCCAAAGTTCTGATCATCCACCGTTGATGGTGTCTTCCCTGTAACAACCTTTGCCACTTCTTTTATGGCAACAAGAGGCCAGCTCACAGCATCCCCTCCAGCTCATCCAGATCCGCCAGAATTTCCTGCTCCAGCCCTTTTAGCCGTTGCAGAATCACCTTGGGATCCTCGTACTGTTCCTGCCGGTACTCCACTTCCTTGTAGCGATTGATGGAGAGGTCGTACTTGTTGGCAGCAATATCCTCTGCGGGCACGACAAAGGCCTTTTTGCGCTTGTCGCCGAACAGGGTATTGATGGTGCTGGCGCTGAGGTTGCCCTCAATCATCTGCCGGTACTTATGCCACTGGGCTATAGCATCGGGCAGGTCGTTGCTGCCCTCTCCTTTCAGCTCGGTGCGCTTGTCGTCCAGCGAGTAGCCGTCGGCCTGCAGGTCATAGAACCACACACGTTCGGTGGTACCGCCCTTGGTAAAAATCAGGATGGCAGTGCTGACGCCGGCGTAGGGTTTGAACACACCGCTGGGCAGGCTGACGATGCCTTCGAGCTGGTTGTTGTCGAGCAGCTCCTGGCGCAGTTGCTGGTGGGCTTTGGACGAGCCGAACAGCACGCCGTCCGGCACGATCACGGCGGCGCGGCCGCCGAGCTTGAGCGAGCGGAGGATATGGGCAACGAACAGCAGCTCGGTCTTCTTGGTTTTCACCAGACCGAGCACGTCGGGGTTGGTGTTGGTTTCGTCCAGGCTGCCTTTGAACGGAGGGTTGGCCAGCACCACGTCGAAGAAGTCTTGTTCCTGACGCGGGTAGTGCTCCTTGATGGATTTGCTCAGGGAGTCCTGGTAGCGGATGTTCCCGCCGTTCACGCCGTGCAGCATCATGTTCATGCTGGAGACGCGCAGCATGGTGGTGTCGAAGTCGAAGCCCCAGAACATCTGGCTGTTGATGTGCTGGCGGTAGGGTTCGAGCAGGTCGCCGGAGTAATGCAGGTTGCCGTCTTCGTCGGTGAAGGTGCCTTCCGGGCTTGAATGCACGCGGTTGAGGTATTCCATGGTGCGGGCGAGAAAGCCCGCCGTGCCGCAGGCCGGGTCGCAGATTACCTCGGTCGGCTGCGGGGCGATCAGTTCGATCATCGCGTCGATGATGTGGCGCGGGGTGCGGAACTGGCCGTTGATGCCGGCGGTGGTGAGCTTGCTCAGCAGGTATTCGTAGATATCGCCCTTGACGTCGCTCTGGGTCAGCGGCAGGTCATTGACCATCTCCACAGCGGAGGTGAGTACGGACTCGTTCTTGATCTCTAGATCGGCGTCCTGCATGTACTCGCTGATATGACCGAGGCCCTCGCGCTCACCGCCCTCGCCTTCAGCACCGCCGAGTTGGGCGAAGAAGGGGTAGACCTTCTGCTTGAGATGGCTGTGCAGCTCCTTGCCACTCATGTTGCGGAAGTTCTTCCAGCGCAGCAGCTGGCCTTCCGGGGTATTGGGAAAGAGGCGGTCGAAGGGCTTGCCGGTGCGATTGGCTTTGCGCTCGGCCACGTCTTCCTGCATGTCGAGCATGCGGGCGAACATCAGGTAGCTGATCTGTTCGATCACAGTCAGCGGGTTGGTGATGCCGCCGGTCCAGAATTTTTCCCAGAGCTTGTCGATATCGTTGCGGATTTTGCCGGTGAGCATTCAGTGGTCTCGATCTATAGGTTGTGCGGCCATCAGGCGGGGGGGGCCGGGCTGGTCGGGGTTCTTCAAAAAGGGTTTGAGCACGGCCACCAGTTCGGTGACATCGGCGGGGGCGAACACGCCGTCGATGCCCTCGTGGGAGATGCTGGAAAACGGCGCGTCGTAGAGTGTTTCAATCACGATGCTGCCGTGCTGGGCGATGTAGTTTTTCAGCAGGTTCATAAAGCGCACCTGCTGGGCGGTCAGGCTGGGATGGGCATGGAGGAACTGTTTGAAGTGTTCCTCAATGGCGTGTGCATCCAGGCCAATGATCTCGCGTACGGTGAGGTGCAGTTGATCGGCTGTGCGACCGTAGAACTCGTTGAGCACCTCCAGGCTGACGCCGGGGTGGCTGGTGAGGATGGTCGAGGTCAGGGTTTTCAGCTCGCTCTCGGCAATGGGTTCGCCCTTGTGGATTTTTTGCAGGGTCGGGTTGGCGGCGAGCATGCCGGCAAGGATGTCCTTGAGGCGGCGGCGGTAGATCATGGCCTCGCTGGCGCCAGTGATGTACACCGCGCGCTCGTCGCCCAGCAGGTTGCCATCCTTGGTTTTGGTGGTTCCTATGCCATCACCTGGCCCGGTGCCGGTCTGACGATATTTCATGATGCCGCGCAGTTCCTGGCGGGCGTTTTCCAGCTTGTCGATGCTCGGCTGCAGCCAGAAGTCGGCGCTGCGTACTTCGGCGATCAGGGCATCCTTCTGGCGGACGGCCTGGATATTCACGGCGAGCTTGTCCAACTCGGCCAGCAGGGCAATTTTGCCGTCCTCGAAGCAGGTGGCCTGCTCGACCAGGCAGCACTGAATACCGGCGATCAGCTTATCCAGCGCAGTGGCGTGTTTGTCGCGCAGCACGCGGGCCGACATCAGCGGGGCAATGGTGTTTGTCAGCAGGTGTTGGGTTTTGCCATCGAACTGCTGCAGCTGCTGGGTTTGCTGCAACTGGTGCACGGCGCGCAGTTCACGCTTTACCGCCACGCTGGTGTCGGGCAGGTCGTTGATGTCGGCACGCAGCAGGGCAATGGCGGCGTCAAAGGCAGCGGCATGGTTGTGGCGTAGGGCGGCTTGGGCCAGCGCCAGGCGAGCTTCGAAGGTGGTTTGCAGCAGGGATTTGCTGCCGGTGTCTTCCGGCTCCTGATACTCCTGCTCGAAGAAATCGAAGTTGCCGTAGTGGTCGAAGATCAAAAACTCGGTTTTGTCTTTACCGGGGCCAAACAGGTTGGGGCGCAGGCGCGTACCGCGGCCGATCATCTGCCAGAACTTAACCCAGGATTTGACCGGCTTGGCGAACACCAGGTTGACCACTTCCGGTACGTCGATGCCGGTGTCGAGCATGTCCACCGAGATGGCGATGCGGAAGTCGTTATCCGGCTTTTTGAATTCCTTGATCAGGGTGTCCACGTGCGGGATGGCGTTGTGGATGACCTTGCAGACCTTGGTGCCGTACTGCGGGTAGAGCTTGCAGAAGAGCTTTTCCAGGTGCTCGGCGTGGTCCTGACGCTGGGCGAAGACGATGGTTTTGCCGACCAGTGAGCCGGTCTCATCCTTGATGCCGTTGTTGATCAGGTTTTCCAGGATGATGCGGTCGGTGTCTTCGCTGAAGATTTTGCGACCGATGTCCTTGCCGGCGATGGTGGTGCGCTTGGCCTCCTCCTCGCCGAGGTCCTCTTCGAGCTGGCGCTTCTGCTCGTCGCTGAGGTCGTTGTAGTGGATGCCGTCGCGTAGGAAGTCCGTGGTGAGGTCCTTCACGCGGAATGGCACCAGATAAGGCGGCTCATTATTGATGGCAGCATCGAGGCCGAACTCGAAAGTCGGGTCTGTGGTTTCGCAGTCGAAAATATCGAAGGTGTTGCGGCTGATGAACTTCACCGGCGTGGCAGTGAGGCCGACCTGCAGCGCGTCGAAGTAGTCGAACAGGTCGCGGTACTTGTTATAGATGCTGCGGTGGCTTTCGTCGGCGATGATCAGGTCGAAGAAGCCCACATCAAGCTGGGCGAAGCGGTTCATCATGCCCGGGTAGGTGGCGATGTAGATGCGCGCGGTCTGGTCGACCTTGCCGGTTTCGCCGATCACACAGCGCGGCTCGCTGGGCAGGTTTTGCTTGAAGGCGTCATCGGCCTGCACGCGCAGCTCTTTGCGGTCGCAGAGGAACAGCACGCGCTTGGCCCAGCCGGTGCGCAGCAGCAACTCAGCCAGGGCGATGGCCACGCGGGTTTTGCCGGTGCCGGTGGCCTGGATGATCAGGGCCTTGCGGCGCTGCTGCTGGAAGTGGGCGGCGACGGTTTTGATCGCCTCAATCTGGTAGGGGCGGTCGGCAATGCTCAGCTCTGGGTTGTGTTTCTCCAGCGTGGGGACACGGTACTGGCGCTGATAGGCGAGGTATTCCAGGCTGTCCTTGCTGTAGATGCCGTACACCGGGCGGTAGGTGTTGTACTGCTTATCGTCCCAGATAAAGGTTTCGTAGCCGTTGCTGTAGAAAATCACCGGGCGCTGCATGCCCATGCGCTCGAAGCCGTCGGCGTACATGCGCGCCTGTTCGCGCCCGGCTTGCAGGCTGACATTGCCGGATTTCTTGGCCTCGATCACGGCCAGGGGCTGACCGTTGTCGCCCCATAGCACGTAGTCCGCACGGCCCTTGCCGGAGACGTTGCCGGGGAAATCGACCTCCACTTCCTGGCCGACCTGCGCGGGGTTGCTGACATCCCAGCCGGCTTGCAGGAGCATGGCGTCGATCAGCAATGCGCGGGTTTTGGCTTCGTTCCACTGCAGGCTGTCGGCCACCTTCTGGCTCTGCTGCTGACGCTTTTGCTGATCAGGCTTGGCAGGCGGGTCGACCTTGTCGAGGTGGCGGGTGCGCTCCTGCTCCAGCTTGTCCATCACGCTCTGCAGCGCTTCCTGCTGCTGGTTGAGTTCCTTCTCATAGCTGGAGACGGTTTTCTGCAGGCGGACGAGGGTCGCGGTCGGATCCTGCACCTCGGCAAAGGGCGGAATATCGGCCTGTGCGGTACCGTAGTACTTGATGGCCATGTACATGGCCAGCTGATGGGCGGTCTTCAGTGCCAGTTGTGCATTGCGCAGGTCACCTTCAGCGCCGTGTGCGGTGTCGTTACCCTGGATGCGCAGGAAATTGATCTGGTGCACCAGCGGCTTGCTGACGCAATCGACAAAAACCGAGTTTTTCACCAGGTCGTAGAAGGTTGACTGCGGCATGCGCGGCAGCAGCTCTTCCTTGTAGATGGCTTTGGTCAGCTCTTCGGCAAAGCTGCGCAGGCGAGTGAGTGCGCTGCCCGGATCGATATGCAGGACGGCTTCAGCGAGGCCTGCGAGGTTCGCCAGCAATTCGTTGCCGGTGCGGAGGAACTCGAAGTTGACTGATTTCATGTAGGCGATTCTGTCCATGAGGGTCCTAGAGCGAGGACCGTGCCAGTTTTATTCGATGCCGTATTTGTCCATCCAGTTGCTCAGCGTTTGCTGGCTTTTGAGGCCTAGCAGGCTGGCCGCCCGGGTCTTGTTATTGCCGGTAAGCGTCAGCGCCTTGCGCAGATAATGCCCGGCAACCTCGGCAATTACCCCTTGTAAATCAATGCCTTGAGATACATCTTGAGACAAGGAGCTCTTCTGCTCACGAGGCGATTGGAACATCGCCTGTTCAATATCCGCAGCGCCAATCACATCACCCGGGCACCAGAGGGCGGCGCGCAACAAGGTGGACTGCAACTCCCGCACATTGCCTCTCCACGGGTGATTAAGGATAAGATTTTTTGCTTCTGCGGAAATTTTCTTACCCTTTAGCGATTCGTCCCCTGCGACAATCCCACTCAACAGGGAGTCGGCCAACAACAGCAGGTCACCCTCGCGCTCACGCAGTGGCGGTAGATGCAGGACACCGATGGCAACGCGATAGAAAAGATCCTCACGGAAGCCACCCTCTGCTACGGCTTGCATCAGATTGCGGTGAGTCGCGGTAATCAGACGCACATCCACTCTGACTTCCTGACTGCCACCTACCGGAGTCACTACACCCTCCTGCAGCACCCGCAACAGACGCACCTGGGCATCAGGAGCCAGCTCACCAAACTCGTCCAGGAACAGGGTTCCACCATCAGCCTGCTGGAAGACACCAGCTCGATTCTCAACAGCGCCTGTGAACGCGCCTTTGCGGTGACCAAACAATGTGGAGTCAATCAGCTCCGGCGGAATAGCGCCGCAGTTGACCGCTACAAATGGCCCTAATGATCGAGGACTGGCATTGTGAATCGCTCTGGCGAATAGCTCCTTGCCAGTGCCCGTTTCGCCATAGATCAGGACAGGCACCTGCTTTTGAGCAAGAACCTGCGCCTGCGCCTTGAGCCTGAACATGCGCTCACTCTGTGTAACGATGCTGTCAAAGGCCGCGTTGACTGGGGCCTGGCCGTCAGCAAGCTGAAGCAGCTTGTCACCCGTAATGGTGTTGGCTGCCGGCACATATTCCGCAGCAATCTCGAATGGCACATCGACCTTCTGCACCCCCTGCTCTAACGAGGATTGGTAGAAGGTGACTGGATAGCGGGTCTTACCGAGCAAAATCCAAACCGCCTGCATGGCTGGCGTGCCGGGACTGAGCAGGATGGATAGCTGTGTGCCAGAGACATGCAGCCGCTTTAGGTGTGCATTGGCAGCCTGGTAGATATCTCCGAAATGCACCGGAGACCTAAGCGACTCATAGCTAAGATTGACCTGCGAATTCACCTGCTCACGCAGCCAGGCCAGGTAGGGCTCAACCTGCGCAGCCGGGTAAGAAGAGAGCAGTTCGACCTGATCGAAAGACTCCGCTTTCAGCGTCGAAAGCACAGGCCCAGCATCACTTCCTGATGGTGCTTTGAGGTCGTTTCCACCTACCCAGCAGAGCAGCACATTCTGCTTTTTAGCCACGCTTCCTAACCCTCTGCTTTTACTCGCTTCCAAATGCGCGAATCACCCAGCACCGTGCTCCGCCTCACAGTTTCTGGATAGTAAACCATCTGGTTAGGTTCGGGCTGAGTGAGACGATGCGACTTGAAACGCATTAGCAAATGCGGGGCGAAGCAAGGTTTCTACAGGTGAGTAGGCGTTGCTGAAGGCAAAAGACTGTAGGACTGAAAATCCTACGTACCAGTGAGACAGAGTACGCTGACACTACCGATCCCCCGCGCCACCAGCCTGGGGGCTGGGTCGGGAGGCGGCTCGGGCTAATCATTGACCCACAGCCCCTGATCGCCCGCAGCAGCGAGGCTGCTCAGGACATAGCTTTATTCCCCCTCATCATCTGGTGCAGAGGCCTCCATGCGCCGCCCGTAGAACCCTACCCAGTCCACGTCACCAAACTCCTTCTGCAGCAACCCCTTCAGATAGGCATGCCACCCCTGGAGAGCCTCAGCCTTTTCTTCAAAGTATGAGTAACGGTCATAGATCGCATCCACCGACAGGTCCTTATGGTTGAGGATGCGACTGCGCACGTCCTTGCCCAAGCCATGCTTGGACATGTGCGTGGTTGCCGTACGGCGCAAGTCATGCACGGTCGGACGCGGATAGCCGTCTGCGACCCGCAGCAGGCTCTCCTCTTCAACACGCTCTGGGTCCTTCAGATAGTCATCGTAGAAGCGGCGCATGGCGCGGTTGAGTGAGGGCTGTGTCTGCGGCTTGGCGGGCCAGCGCCCCGGAAACACGTACTGCCCCGGGCTCGGCAATTTTCTACTGTCAGCCCAGCGCTCAGGGTCACTCGACATCACGTTCTGAACCTGCCGCTCACGCAGGTATTTCAGAATGCTCAGCACATCCTCGGAAAGCGGAATGGCAATCGGGTTTTCGTTTTTTTCAAACAGGCCACTGCGGTCCCAGATCACATCGTCGAGATCAATGTCGACCCAACGCATGGTGACGATGCGCCCGGAACGCTGCGCCAGCATCAGACTCAGCAACAGCGAAAACCGCGTATTGGTTGTCAGCGAGGCACCGGCCAGCTGGTGCAGAAACCACACCAACTCATGCCGGTTAAGGCTGCGCTCGCGGCGTTTTTCCTTGGCGACACGCGGCATCTTCACCAGCGGTGTGGCCTCAAGAATCTGCCGCTCCACGCAGAAGTTGAACAGCTTGCGGATCACGGACAGCAGGCGGTTGGCCTGCACCGGCGCGGTTTTGGCTTTGTGATCAAGCAGCGCAATCACCTCCTTGCGCCTGATGTCAGCAATTTTGGTCTTGCCCAGGTGGGGGACAAACTCGCTGCGCAGCATGCGCTCATCCTCACGCCACGACTTCTTGTTCTTTTCGGCCCACTCCAGGTAGCTGACAATCGCCTCTTCGAGCGTCGGGCTAGTGCGGTACGCAACCAACTCGACGAGCTTCTTCTTCCCAGGATCGACGCCCTGCTTGAGCAGCTCCCCCGCCTGCGCGGCCTTAGCACGCGCCTCAGCGAGGGACAGCTCGGGGTATTTGCCCAGGGTCAGACGCCGAGAGTCGCCATGAAAGCTGTAGAGCAAGATGAAACTTATGCATGTTTTGTTGACCCGCACGCCGAAGGTACCCTGCCCGGGCATGGGCGGATCGAGGTAGTCCTGACGGCCTTTTTGCGGGTCGTACTTGAGCCGTTGGAGGATGTGCTCCTTCATCGCCACGCGCTGTTTCATCTGCCCGCTCCTGACCAATTCCGGGGTAGGTTTGGGGTAGGACTATAGCCCACGGGGTAGGTTTGGGGTAGGAATTTGACTAAAGATTAAACAGCGGTTAGATTTTTCAACGCAGCCCAGTAAAATCGACTTATCCCTTTATATTCATGCATTTACATAGCCTAAATGCTTGTCAATTTTGCTGATACGACCTGTGGAAAACCTGCATTTTACACTGACTTGTAATCAGTAGGTCCCGGGTTCGACTCCTGGTGCCGGCACCACGATTAAAAGGCTCGCAGAAATGCGGGCCTTTTTCGTTCTTAGAAATCAACTTCTTTGATGCATTGCTTGACGGCGCCCTCCTGCAACGTCGATTGGTGCCGCGAGCATTGAGCTAGCCCAGCGTTTACGCTAGCTCTGGGGGGCTTCCCCCTCAGTAATGCCCCCTACTGTCTTTCTCAACTACGTTCCAGAGGTTCGGCTGTTCTCGAGTAAACTCCCGAGGCGCGTCGACTATAGGGAATGCCGTATGAAAAACATGCTATTGGCGCTGCTGAGCCTATTGGGTACTACGGCTTGGGCGGAGGTGCCGCCAATTGATGCCCCGCTTCTAACTTTTTCTACAGCAATCAATACGGAGCGAGCTGCTCGTGGCGTATTACGCGCCCGCGATCAGGCGCTGCTGTCCAGTGAACTGGCAGGCCGCATCATCGAAATGCCCTATTCCGACGGTCAGGACTTTAAGAAGGGTGATGTGCTGGTGCGCTTTGATTGCAGTGCTTACCAGGCTCAGCTGAGTGCGGCCCAGGCGGCTGGTCGGGCCGCTCGCGAAGAGCTGGCTCACAAGAAGCAATTGGCGGCCCTGAACTCTGTCGGCCGTTTTGAAGTGGCCTTGGCCGAGGCCAGACACGCCCAAGCCCTCGCGGAAACACAGGTTTTTCAAGTACAGGTAAACCGCTGCAGCGTTATCGCTCCATTCGCTGGCCGCGTGGTGCAACGCCATGTGCGCCCCCACGAAAGCGTCGCAGCCGGTTCGGCGCTGCTGGAAATTGTCGACAATCGCACGCTGGAGGTACACATCCTAGTATCGTCAAGCTGGTTCGAACGCGTCGTACCCGGTACTGCATTTCAGTTCACGCCGGATGAAACCGGCCAACCCTTGCAGGTCCAAATCAAACGCTTGGGCGCGCGCATCGACGAAGGCAGCCAGACCCTGCTACTGATCGGCAGCCTGCCCGAGGACGCTAAAGGCCTGCTCGCCGGTATGAGTGGAACCGCCCAATTTCAGGTGGCGGAATGAACGCACCGCTGCCCGGCACGACTGAACGGGTTTTCGCCCTGTTCCTCGGCCTCGAGCAGCAGGCGCGCAAGGCCGCTAGCACCGAGCAACTAGCCTTCGCCATGGTCAATGACGGCCAGGCGCTGTTCGGCTTTCGTCATGCCGCCCTGCTGATTGCCGGGAAGGTACAGGCCCTGACAGGCATCAGCGTGGTGGAAGCGCACGCGCCCTTCGTCGCCTTCGTCGAGCGCGCGGCCGCGACCCTGCTAGAACATGGCCGACTGGATGAAGGCCACTGCGTCGACCCGGCGCAGCTGGACGAGCAGACCCGTCTCGACATGAACGCCCTGTCCGCGCCGCATGCCTACTGGCTGCCTTTGAAGAACCGCAGCGGCGTAACCTTCGGCGGCCTGTGGCTGGCACGCGACCAAGCATTCAGCAACGCCGAGCAATCCCTGCTCCAACAGTCGGCCGACACATACGCCCACGCCTGGCTCGCCCTGCAACCGCGCAAGCCGTGGCGCATGCGCTGGCCGCGTCGTAAGTTGCTGGCGGTTGCCGCCGCGCTCTCGCTATTGCTGCTGATTCCAGTGCGCCAGTCGGTGCTGGCCCCCGCTGAGGTCGTGCCATTGGGTGGCCGTGTGGTGTCGGCGCCGCTCGATGGCGTAATCACCGAATTTCTGGTCAAGCCCAACCAGAGCGTCGCGGCCGGTGACCTGCTGGTGCGCTTCGATGCCACCAGTCTCAAAGCCCAGGCCGATGTCGCAGAACGCGCCCTGGGCGTGGCCGAAGCAGAACTCAAGGCCAACAGCCAGCGGGCCTTCGCCGATGCCGAATCCAGCGCCCGCCTGGATCTTTTGGCTGCGCGCGTCGAACAGAAACGCGCTGAACGCGACTACGCCCAGCAGTTGCTGGCCCGCAGCGAAGTACGCGCCGAACGATCAGGTATCGCCGTATTTGCCGATGCCGAACGCCTGACCGGAAAACCGGTACAGACCGGCGAGCGCCTGATGCAGATTGCCGATCCGATCCAAGCGGAATTGCGCATCGAACTGCCGGTCGGCGATGCCATCGCCCTACAGCCCGGTGCCGAAGTGGCGCTGTTTCTCGACAGCGACCCGCTCAACCGGCACGAGGCACGGCTGGAGCGCTCTGCCTACGAGGCGCAGAACACCGCAGCCGGTCAGTTGGCCTACCGCCTCGACGCCACCTTCGTCGAGACGCCGCCGCGAATCGGCTTGCGTGGCACGGCCAAGCTGTTCGGCGAGCGTGCGCCACTGGCTTATTACCTGTTGCGCCGGCCCCTAGCCGCGGTGCGGCAGAGTTTGGGGTTGTGATGCTGCCCGCCTTGCGCGCCGATCTGCAGCTATCGCCGGCTGCCCCTGGCCTCGACGGCGCGCCGCAATGGACGCTGGCCGACCCGCTGCGTGGTCGCTACTTCAAGCTTGGCGCCGCCGCTGTGCGCCTGCTGCGGCATTGGCCCCTGGGCGATCCGCAGCATGTGCTGGCTGCCGCCAACGCCGAGCCGGGCCTGCCCCTAGGCAAAACTGAACTGGAAGAAATGCTGAGCTTTCTCAGTCACCATGACCTGGTCGCCGCCCTGGATGACAAGCAGCGCGCCAGCTACGCCATGAAGGCAGCCGCCCAACAGCAGAGCCCCTGGAAGCGGGTGCTGCATCAATATCTATTCTTCCGCATTCCACTTTGGCGTCCGGATCCCTTCCTCAATCGCGCCTGGCCGGTACTCAAGCGACATGGCCCTTGGCTGCTGCGCTGGGGTCTGCCGCTGGTCTTCGTCCTTGGCCTGTTCCTAGTGATACGCGACTGGCAGCGCTTTCTCACCACCTTCCCCCATCTGTTCAGCCTCGGTGGTGCCCTGGCGTTCGGCGTGGCCCTGACCTTCGCCAAGCTCTGTCATGAATTCGGCCATGCCTTCATGGCCAAGCGCGCCGGTTGCCGAGTGCAGAGCATGGGCCTGGCCTTCATGGTGCTGCTGCCCATGTTCTACACCGATGTCAGCGACGCCTGGCGCGTGCGTGACCGCCGCTCACGGCTGCTGATCGGCGCTGGCGGCGTGCTCGCCGAACTGCTGTTGGCGGTACTGGCACTGCTGGCCTGGTCATTGCTGCCGGACGGCCCCCTGCGCACCTCGGCCTTCATGCTGGCCAGCGCCACCTGGATCACTACCCTGGTGATCAACCTCAACCCCTTCATGCGCTTCGATGGTTATTTTCTGATCAGCGACCTGTGGGGTGTGGACAACCTGCAACACCGCGCCTTCGCCCTGTGCCGATGGCGCCTGCGCGAGGCACTGTTCGGTTATGGCGAACCGGCGCCCGAGCCCTGGTCATCGAGCATGACCAAGCGCCTGCTGATCTGGGGCTATGGCTCCTGGCTCTGGCGCGCGATCCTGTTCCTCGGTATTGCCCTGGCGGTCTACCACCTGTTCTTCAAGGTGCTTGGCATATTCCTGATGCTGGTGGAACTGCTCTGGTTCATAGGCTTGCCCATCTGGCGCGAGCTGGGCGAATGGTGGCAACGCCGCGAACAGGCCGAATCGCGCAAAGTGCTGATCACTGGCCTGGGCCTTGGTACGGTACTGCTGGTGCTGATCGTGCCCTGGCGCAGTTCGGTGGAAATACCAGCCCTGCTGGAAGCATCGCGCACCCACGGCCTGCATGCGCCGGTGGCGGCGCGTCTGAAGGCCGTGCACGTGCAAGACGGTCAGACGGTGGCTGCCGGCGATCTGCTGCTGGAACTGGACTCGCCCGACCTGGACTCACGGCAAACCATCGTTCGTCGTGAGATCGAGATTCTGCAACTGCAGCTACGCCGCCTGTCTGCGCGCAGCGAAACGGCGGCCGACGCCGGCGTCCTCCAACAGCGCCTGGCCGAGGCCGTGGCCGAATACCGCGGCCTCGCCGCGCAACGTGAGCGTCTGCAGATACGCACGCCTCAGACCGGCGTGGTGCGCGATCTGCAGCGCGACCTAAGCGCGGATCGCTGGCTGCATCCCGCCGAGCCGCTGGCGCGCATCGTCGAGCCCGGGCTGCGCCTGCGCGGCTATCTGGCCGAAGAGAACCTCTGGCGAGTCGAAACGGGCAGCGTTGGGCGCTTCATCCCCGATGACCCGGCACGCCCCGCCATGTCGGTGCGCCTGGATGAAGTGGATGCCACCGGCGTCGCCTATCTGGAGCTGGAAGCGCTCAGTTCCGACAACAGCGGCCCGATCGCCGTACGCCGCAACGCCCAGCAGCGCGCTGAACCCGTGCAGGCACAATACGGTGTACGCCTGAGCCTGCTCGATAACGACACTCACCCTGCTCATCCGCTGCGCGGCATGGTGCTGCTCGATGGTGAGCGGCAGTCGCTGCTGGGCGCTGCCTGGCGGCGGATCGCGGCACTCGGCGTGCGCGAAAGCGGATTTTAGGCCCCACTATCCATATGAGCCTGAACCCGCGGCCTGGTCATTACCTGAGGGCCATTGACAGTTAGACTCAAAGCAATCCTAATCGGCCCTCCAACCTAATGGCATGATGCGATCGCAGGGAGCTGTTCCATGTTCTGGAATCACAATAAGAATTCATCGCCCCGCTCCCATATCGCCATGCCAAGAGCACCGATGGCCACTTCCCTAGAGCCGCGCATGATGTTTGACGGCGCGATCGCCGCAACTGCCGGGGATGTCGTCGACGATGCCGCTCCCTCGCCTGATGACGTTCGCGCCCATGATACGTCCGATATCCGCGATAACTCGGTGCCGCTTGCCGCGAGTAGTGACGAGCGTCAGGAGGTCGTATTCATCGACGGTAAGGTCAGCGACAAACAACAGTTAATCGATGGCATCAGGCCTGGTGTCGAGATCGTCATTCTCGATAGCAGCAAAGACGGTCTGCAGCAGATTGCCGATTATCTGCAAAACAGGGAGGACATTGACGCCGTACATATCCTTAGTCACGGCGATACCGGCCGTATCCTGCTGGGTAATACCTGGCTCGACCAAGATGGCCTCGAAAACCGAAGCGAGTTGCTCGCTGCGCTTGGCAGCGCGCTCAGCGAGAATGGCGACATTCTGCTTTACGGCTGCAGCGTAGGAGCAGACGGTGCTGGAGCCGAATTCATCCAGGCATTTGCCTCTGCGACAAGCGCCGACATCGCGGCCTCCAATGACCTGACTGGGCACAGTGCCTTGCAAGGGAACTGGATACTGGAGGTGAGCACTGGCAGCGTAGAGGCTTCGGCAGCAGTCTCGACTTTAACAGCGGATAACTACCTGCACACTTTGGAGCCCGTGGACCAGGACTTCGAAAACCCACCTAGTGGGGCTCCGTATTCATTTATTGGCTCACAGACCATTAACGGTGTCACCTACAACCTGGTATCGCCGGCCGGCGGCTTCTCCACCATCACGGCCACCGACGACTTCAGCATTACTCCGCCAGATCCCAGCAAAACTTACGGTTATGACCTGGCCCTCGTATTCAATCTAGATCAGAACAATGTAGGCGTGCCTGGTCCTCTGGACGCCCGCATCAGTTCTGCCAACGGTGACGAGTTCAAGCTGGTATCGATGGAGGTCGATACTGGAACAAACATGGATACTAGCCCGAGCCTGACAATCAAGGGTTACCTCAATGGCGTCGAGGTGGCGTCCGACACGCTGAATACTGGTGCATCGGACAGCTCAGGCTCGATCACCTACACAAAAAATTCTGTTCCTGGCGGCTCTGGAGGCACGCTGACCTTTTCCAGTGCCTGGCAGTACATCGATGAAATCAGGATTACTGGCAATGACACCATTGTTGCTGTCGACGATCTGAACTTTGCGCCAGCGGTACTCCCCAACGCCGCCCCCACCATCAACAACATCAATGGCAGCGTCACCTGGGCCGGGGTCAGCAGCAGCGTCCCCCTGGATGTCGGCAGCAACGCCAGCCTGAGCGATGCCGAGTTGGGCGCACTCAACGGCGGTAACGGCAACTGGGCGGGTGCCAGCCTGGTGATCCAGCGCAACGGCACAGCGGTGGCCAGCGATGCCCTGGATTTCAACACCGAGGGCGCGCTGTTCACCGTGAGCGGCAACAACCTGCAGTCGGGCGGCCAGACCTTCGCCACCTTCACCAACACGGGTGGGGTGCTGACCATCAACTTCACCAGCAGCGGCACCATGGCGACCACCGCACTGGTAAACGATGTGGCGCAGCGCATCACCTATCGCAGCGATACGCCGGCGGGCGATGCCATCATGAGCGTCACCGTCAACGATGGCAGCGGGGGCAGCGCGATCGCCACTGTCACCGTTGCCAGCGACACCATCTACGTCACCAGCACTGGCGACACAGCCACCATCGATCCCAGCAATGGCGTGAGCTTCAGTGAGGCCATCGCCATTGCCGCTGCCGACAACACCGGTAGCCAGACCATCGTCTTCGCCAGCAATCTGGCCGGGCAGACGCTGACTCTAAACAACGTGTCTATCAACGAAAGCCTGACCTTCGACATGGACCAGGCCAATGGCCTGACGCTGACCGGTGGCACCATCACCCTGGCCGGCGGCACCACCCAGACTTTCACCAACGGCTCTGGCGATACGGCCGCTATTTCCAGCCTGATCACCGGCAACGGCGCGCTGACCAAGGACGGTGCGGGCAACCTGACCCTGTCCGGCGCTGGCAACAGCTATATGGGAGACACCACCCTGGCCGCGGGGACTCTCACGCTCAGCGGCGGCGGCGCCATCTACAACGCAAGCAGCGTTTCCGTCGAAGCAGGCGCCACCCTGGCACTGTCCAGTAACGAGACCATCGGCAACCTTTCCGGCGCGGGATCGATAAACCTCGGCAACAGTACTCTGACCACGCTGCAAACGGCAGATACCATCTTCTCCGGCAACATCAGTGGTACTGGTGGCCTGGCGCTCAGCCAGGGCAGCGCCGCGACCTATTCGTTGACGCTCTCGGGCAGCAATACCTACACCGGCGCGACCACCTTGAGCGACTATGGCTGGCTCAGACTCGATGGCGACGCCTCGATGTCCAGCAGCAGCGCCGTGCGGGTCAATGGCAACAGCGTGCTGACGCTGCTCTCGGATCAAACCATCGGCAGCCTGGCCAGTAGCAACTCGAATGCCAGCATCCAGCTCGGCAGCCATACGCTGACAGCGGGCGAAAACAATACCAGCACTTTTACTGCCGGGGCCATTTCCGGCAGCGGCTCGCTGATCAAGCAAGGCAGTGGCGTCCTCACCCTGGCCGGCACCAATAGCTACACAGGCACCACCACCGTGTCCGCTGGCACGCTGTCGATCAGCAATGATTTCAATCTGGGTGCAGGCAGTCTGACCCTGGCAGGAGGTGCGCTCGATATCACTGCAGCTACCACCATCGACAATGCCATCATCCTTGCGAACAACAGCACCATCAGCAATGCCGACAACGTAACGCTCAGCGGCGCAGTCAGCGGCGCCTACGCATTGACCAAAGCCGGCGCAGGCACCCTGACCCTCGCGGGCAACAACAGCTACGCGCAAACCTTCATCAATGCTGGCACGCTCAGCGTGAGCAGCGATGCCAACCTGGGCAGCGGATCGGTGACCCTGGGTAGCGGCAGCACGCTACAGATCAGCGGTGCCACCACCATCGACAACGCCATCACCCTGACGGGCAATGCCACGGTAAGCAACTCGGCGGCAGCGACCCTGTCTGGGGTGGTCAGCGGGGCATTTACCCTGACCAAGGCCGGTGCCAGCAACCTGACCCTGTCCGGTAGCAACACCTACGGTGCCACCACCGTCAGCGCCGGCACGCTCAGCGTCGCCAGCGACAGCAACCTGGGCAGCGACACCTTGACCCTGGCAGCCGGATCGACCCTGGCCGTGACCAGCGCCACCACCATCGATAACGCCATCGCCCTGAGCGGCAACGCCACAGTGAGCACCGGCGCCGACACCACGCTGTCCGGTGTGATCAGCGGGAGCAACAACCTGACCAAGACCGGCGCAGGGACACTGACGCTCTCCGCCAGCAACACCTACAGCGGCACCACCAGCCTCAATGCCGGCACCCTGAGCATTGCCAGTGATGCCAACCTCGGCTCGGGCGCGCTCAACCTGGCCACTGGCACCACCCTGCTGATCACCGGCAACACCACCATCGACAACGCCCTGGTACTCACTGGTGTGGCCACGGTGAACGCTGGCGCTGCCGCAACGCTCTCCGGCGTGATCAGCGGCAGCGGCGGTCTGAGCAAAGCCGGCGCCGGCAGCCTGACCCTCACGGCCAGCAACACCAATCTGGGCAGCAACACCGTGTCTGCTGGCACCCTGGTCGTGGATGGCAGCACCAATAGCGCCACCACTGTGGCCAATGGCGCCACCCTGGCCGGCGGCGGCACCCTGGGTGGCGACGTCATCGTGCAGAACGGCGCGACCCTGTCGCCGGGCAACGCCGGAGCAGGCACTCTGACCATCAACGGCAACCTGAACATGGCTGCAGGCAGCACCCTGGCCGTGGACATCAACGGTGCCAGCGCCGGCAGCGGCTACGACCAAGTGGTGGTCAACGGCGCAGTCGACATTTCCGGGGCCACCCTGGCAGTCAGCCACGGCTACGCAGCTGGCCCTGGCGTGGTTTACAACGTGATCGTCAACGATGCTGCGGACGCCATCACTGGCACCTTCAGCGGCGTCACAGAGGGCAGCACATTCAGCGCATCGGGCAACGGTACGGAGCTGACTGCCAGCTACATCGGCGGTACGGGAAATGATCTGGCGCTCATCACGCCGATCGCGCCAGTGGTGACCAACGTCTCGTCCAGCAATGCCAATGGCACCTACAAGATTGGCGATGTCATCACCGTCACCGTGCAGTTCGACAGCGCGGTCGATGTCACCGGCACCCCGACCCTTACCTTGGAAACCGGCAGCACCGACCGCGTGCTCGACTACGTTTCCGGCTCTGGCAGCAACACCCTGAGTTTCAGCTACACCGTGCAGGCCGGCGATACCTCTGCCGACCTCGAGTACGTTTCGTCATCGGCGCTAAGCCTCAATGGCGGCACCATCACGGACGCCAGCAACAGATCGGCCATCCTCATCCTGCCAACGCCCGGCACCTCCGGCTCCCTGGGCGCCAACAAAGCGCTGATAGTAGATGGCGTGCGCCCGGCCGCCACCAGCATCACCCTCAGTGACACGACCCTGGGCATAGGCGAAACCGCCACCGTCACCATCACCTTCAACGAGGCGGTGCTCGGACTGGATGTCGGCGACTTCAACGTAGCCAACGGCACTCTCAGCAACCCCACTAGCAGCAACGGTGGCTTGACCTGGACAGCGATCTTCACCCCGAGCGCCAATATCACTGATGCAAGCAACGTCATCACACTCAACAACGCTGGCGTGATGGACCAGGCCGGCAACCTCGGCAGCGGCACCACGGACTCAGGCAACTATGCCATCGACACCCTGCGCCCCAGCGCGACCATCGTGGTGAGCGATAGCGCACTCGCGGCTGGCGAGACGGCGACAGTGACCATCACCTTCAACGAGGCGGTGACCGGGCTGACCATCGCCGACTTCAGCGTCGCCAACGGCACCCTCAGCAACCTGTTCACCGCGGACAACATCACCTATACCGCCACCCTGACGCCAAGCGCCAACATCACTGATTCCAGCAACCTGATCACCCTGGACAACACAGGCGTGCAGGACGTGGCAGGCAATGCCGGCACCGGCACCACCGACTCGAACAACTACGCCATCGACACCCAGCGCCCGACGGCCAGCATCGTGGTCACCGACACCGCACTGAAGGCCGGCCAGAGCACCACGGTCACCATCACCTTCAGCGAGGCGGTTACCGGGCTAACCACCGCCGACTTCAGCGTGGCCAACGGCAGCCTCAGCGGACTCAGCTCCAGCGACGGCGGCATCACCTGGACGGCGACCCTGACGCCAAACGCCGATGTCACCGACAGCAGCAATCTGATCACCATCGACAACACCGGCTACAGCGATATCGCCGGTAATACCGGTACCGGCGCCACCGACTCGAACAACTACGCCATCGATAGCCAAGCTCCAGCGGTCACCTCCGTCGGCGTGCCCGCCAACGGTACCTATGTGGCCGGCAACACCCTCGACTTCACGGTGAACTTCGACGAGGCCGTGACCGTAGACACCAGCGGGGGTACGCCACGCCTGGCAATCACCCTGGACACCGGCGGCATCGTCTACGCTAACTACATCAGCGGTTCGGGCAGCGCTGCGCTGGTGTTCCGCCTGACGATCGCCGACGGCCAGCAGGACAGCGACGGCATTGCCATCGGCACCAACCTCCAGACCAACGGCGCGACACTGCGCGATGCTGCCGGTAACGACACGACCGCAGCCCTCAACAACGTCGGCGCCACAACCGACGTATTGGTGGATGCAGCCCCGCCGCAAGTCACAGCCATCACCCTCGACGGCCCCTCGCCCACCTCCAATAGCACTCTCGGTTTCACCGTCGCCTTCAGCGAAGGCGTCAACGGCGTCGACCTGAGCGATTTCGCTCTGGCCACCACAGGCAGCGCCAGCGGCACGCTGCTATCACTTGTGCAGGTGGATGCACGCACCTATCGCATCACTGTCGGCGGGGTGACCGGCCAGGGCACACTAGGTCTATCGCTCACGGCCGCGGGTAGTGGCATCGTCGACGGCGTCGGTAACGCCATGCTGAGCAACTTCTCCGGTGCCACCTATACGCTGGGTGGACTCAATACTGGCGACCCAGAATTCCGGGCCAATCCGGCACCGAGCGTGTCACCCATGCCTGCTGCACCGACACAACCAAGTGTGCCGAGCGTGCCGCCATCCAACACCCTCTCTCCGTTGTTGCCGCCGCCACTGTTCGAGGTACCGACCCTGGGCAGCGGCGTACCGACTCTGGGCAACGTTTTCATCAACAACGGCGCGCCAGCGCCCAGCTACATCGCCCAGGTCTTTACCAGCAGTGATAGCAGCTCAGGCAATGGGGGCGCCGCCGGCTTCCTCGGCTTTGGCGGCGGCGATGGCGGAATCTTCGGCACCAGCAGTTTTTCCAGCATTTTCGGTAAGGAAGTACCGCTGGAGTCGGGTGAGATACAACTACGCTGGGGTGGCTCGCCCAGCAATGGTTTGGGCGGTGGCGAGACTCTCGGAGCGCCGACGCTGAGCCAGCAACTGCTGGAGATAGGGGAAAGCGAACAGCGCCAGATCAGAAATCTTGCCTGGGCGTTGGGGGAAATATCGTTGCAGATGCCACAAGCGTAATCGACACAACAGATAAGAATTGAATGTGTGCCGTACCAGGGGGCGGCCCAAGGATGAGCAAAGCAGCGAAGTTTTTCAGCATCAGTGTACTGGCGCTGACAGTCAGCGGCTGTGCAGTGACCAGCCAGCCCATCGACCGTAGCGTCAGCGAGCAACGCGCTCAGCAGGATCTGGCGATCATGTTCAAGGATCAGGAACCGCTCAGCGGCCCACTGACTCTGCATGAGGCCATGGCCCGCGCGGTGAAGTACAACCTTGAGGCGCGCCTAAAAGTCATGGAAGAGGCCATGGCCCAGCGCCAAGTCGACCTGGCCACCTTCGACATGCTGCCACGTATGGCGCTGTCGGCTGGCTACGCCGGACGCAGCAACATAAGCGCCTCGAGCAGCGAGAGCATCCGCACCGGCACCCAGTCGCTGGAACCTTCCACTTCGCAGGATCGCGACCGTGGCGTCGCAGACCTGACCATGGTGTGGAACGTGCTGGACTTTGGCGTCAGCTACGTCAGTGCCAAGCAACAGGGCGACCAGCGCCTGATCGTTCAAGAGCGCCGGCGCAAGGTAGTGCATACCATCATTCAGGACGTGCGCTCGGCTTATTGGCGCGCACTGGCCGCGGAGCGTCTACTCACCCAGATCGACAGCTTGATGGATCGTGTCAAGCAAGCACGTGATAACAGCCAGCGTCTGAGCGAGCAGCGTATCGGCGACCCTGTTCAGGCACTGAGCTACCAACGCGCTCTAATCGAAGCCACCCGCCAGCTGGAAGATCAGCGTCGCGCCTTGTCCCTGGCCAAGACAGAGCTGGCGACGCTGATCAACCTACCGCTAGGTACTGACTTGACCTTAGCTTCCAACAGTGACTATCCAGTGCCGCGGCTGAACGTCCAACTTAGTGAGCTGGAACGTGAGGCTCTGGCGACTCGCCCCGAGCTGCGTGAACAGGACTATCAAGCACGCATCAGCGCCGCAGAAACGCGCAAAGCCATGCTGCGCCTGTTGCCGGGCCTGGAGTTCTCGGCGGGCGGCCACTACGACAGCAACAGCTTTCTGGTGAACCAGAGTTGGGCTGACTATGGCGTTAAGATCACCTGGAACCTCTTTAACGTTCTATCGGCACCGGCCTCCATTAATGTATCGAAAGCAGGTGAGCAAGTAGCCGAAGCTCGCCGCCAGGCCATGTCCATGGCGATTCTTGCACAGCTCTATGTTGCTAACGCCAACTTCAACGAAGCCCAGCGCCAGTTCCAAACAAGCCAGCAACTGGCTGGACTCGATAACCAAATCGTCGAGCAACTGCGGAACCGCTATAAGGCCCAGGGAATTGGCGAGCTGGAGCTGATTCAGGGTGAACTGAATGCATTGCAGGCCAATTTGCGCCGCGACCTCTCTTATGCAGAGTTACGCAATAGCTACGGCCAACTGTTCGCAAGTGCGGGGTTTGATCCATTGCCAGAACAGCTACCATCAAGCGAGTTGAGCTCCATTGCTCAGGCGTTAGCTAATCAAGAGGCCAAGTGGCAAGCCGGAGAGCTATAGCGTCGTAACAGCTGGCAAAGGCCCTTGCCGGGATTTGTATACATCAACAAGGCGCTCAGGGAGCACTTGCCCGGTAACATTGGCAAGTGCAGCTCTCGGATACTGCAGCCACAGCTAACAGCTCGATGAGCTAGCCAGGCTTATAAGCCGTACGCTTCAAAATATTTACCCACCCCAAGACCGGCTTTTTCAGAAGAGTCGGCCGTGTTTTGCCATTCGCCGACAGCTGCTATGGATCGCTGATGCCAGAATAGTAACTGCTGCTAACAAATCAGGGTTTGCCTCCTGACTCGCTAAATGCCGACGCAATGCAATCGAAACCCGCCAGCGGACGGACTGCTGCTCCCTGAGTTTTTCTCACCTGCGTTGCCTGGACGGACTGAGCGTGTAGAATCCCGCGCCCCGAAATTCAGGAGACAGAACGTTGGTGATTCATTACTCCGCCTCCAATGGCAATGTCGCATGTGGGCGCGCGGGATCGAGCCTGAACAGTTCGGCGGACGCCACTCAGGTTTCATGCAAGCTGTGCCTGCGCAGCGTGAAAAAGACGGTGAGCGAGCCTGTACGCAAGACACCGAGCCTCGCCGAACTGAGGGCTGCCGCGAAGGCGGCGAAGACCACCGCGGGTGTACCTGCAGCCGTGGCGAAGACGGCGACGACGGCCCCCTCAGCGGCAGCGAGAACTACTGCGAGTGCGCCCGCGGCGTCGGTGAAGCCCGCTCCGAGTGGGCTCGAAACGGCAGCAAAGCCGGCCTCCGTCCTGTCCGCACGCGCCGAATGGCAGAAGCGCCTGGAGCAGCTGCCGGGGCGCAATCGCCTGCCCCGTGGCGTCTCGCGGCAGGCGTTCATCTAGCCCGAAACGCGGTGCTGGCGATCAGTCCTGCAGTATGTGCAGGCCTGGCCAGGTTTCAGACCAGCCCTTCGTTGCCAGGCGCTCCAGATAGACCTGTCGCTTACCGGCACCAAAGGCCGCCGTGGGTCGGACGATCAGATTGAACAGATCGTCCAGCCCCAGCGGAGCCGCCACCTCGATCTCATCCATGTCTCCCAGTCTTACTCCAACTGCAGTGGCCGTTTCCGGCCAGCGGCTCATTGCATCCATCGCCGACCGGTAGGGCTGGTCACCATTATGAATGGTGCATGCGGGCCTGGTTTTTCACCGACCAGTTGAGTGAGCCGCCCACAAGCCGTAGTGCGGCCTCGATTCGGGTATCGACCGCCTTTTCAAGCCGGTCGGGGTCGAACCAGATGACATCGATGTCCGGCGGTAATGTGCCAGCGTTGCGCAGGTGCAGATGGTCCCAGACCGCGCTGCGCACGAAGCCTGCAGCCACCCAACAATCCGGCAAGGCGAGCGCTTTCACGAGAGTGAGCACCCGCATGCGCACCGGGTCGGCTGTGATGATGGCGCGCAACCGGGCGTGTGCATGCATAAGTGTTTTCCCCGAAGGTCGGAAAGGGCAGGCTATCAGCCTGCGCAGAGCACTCGCGCAACTCGACCGAACCGCCTGGGCCGGCGGCCCTCTAACCCTGCATCACGTCAGAGGAGCCGCGCATGGACAACTACCACATCAATGCTACCGATAACGGCTGGGAGCTGCGCAAGCAGGGGGCGACCCGCGCCTCGAAAACCGCTGCGACCAAGGAGGAGATGCTGCAGGTGACTGCAACCTTCCTCGAAGGCAAGACGGCCTCGGTGAAGATTCACAAGAAGGACGGCACCATTCAGGAAGAGCGCACCTATCCGCGCAGTGCCGACCCGAGTCGCAGTGAAGGCTGAGCGGCCGGACCAGAGCCAAACTCCGACGCAGCCGCCTTTGCCGTGTCGCAGGTCTGGCGGAGCCCGCCAGTAGAATCGGCTTGGCCTGGGCGGACAACTGCCGCACCCTGTCGGCAGTCGTCCTTCCAGCGAGGCATTCCGATGCGCATCACCCTGTTCAGCAGCAAACCCTACGACCGCGATAGCTTTCAGGCCGCAAATCGGGCCTATGGCTTCGAACTGCATTTTCTCGAGACGAGGCTCGACCCGGACACCGCCGCGCTGGCAGCCGGGGCTGAGGTGGTCTGCCCGTTCGTCAATGACGTGCTCTCAGCACCGGTGCTGGAGAAGCTCGCCGCTGGCGGTACGCGGCTGATCGCGCTGCGTTCGGCTGGCTACAACCATGTCGACCTATCTTGCGCCCAGCGCCTCGGCTTGCCGGTGGTGCGCGTGCCAGCCTATTCGCCGCACGCGGTGGCCGAGCACACCGTGGCGCTGATCCTGGCGCTCAACCGACGCCTGCCACGGGCCTACAACCGTACCCGCGAAGGCAATTTCTCGCTGCAGGGGCTGACCGGCTTCGACCTGGCGGGCAAGCGTGTCGGCGTGGTCGGCAGCGGGCAGATCGGCGCCGTGTTTGGGCGGATCATGCTCGGTTTCGGCTGCGAGGTGCAGCTCTACGACCCCTACCCGAACCCGGAGCTGGAGCGCCTCGGCATGCGTTACGTGGCGCTCGACGAGCTGCTCGCCAGCAGTGATATCGTCAGCCTGCACTGCCCGCTCACCGCGCAGACCCACCATCTGATCAATCAGCAAAGCCTGGCGACCATGAAACCCCGCGCCATGCTGATCAACACCGGCCGTGGCGCGTTGATCGACACACCAGCACTGATCGGCGCGCTGAAGAGCGGCCAGCTCGGTTATCTGGGCCTGGACGTCTACGAGGAAGAGGCCGGGCTGTTCTTCGAGGACCATTCCGGCCTGCCGCTGCAGGACGACGTGCTGGCGCGGCTGCTGTCGTTCCCCAATGTCATTGTCACCGCGCATCAGGCGTTTCTCACCGAGGAGGCGCTGGCCGCCATCGCCGGCACCACCCTGGGCAACGTCGCGGCCTGGCACGCCGGGCAGATCAGCAACCGGGTCAGTGACTAGCGCTTAGCTGCCCGACGAGTTGGCACAGGCGCGCCTCGAGCAGTGCGGGGAAGCGCTTGAACCAGGTCTGGTTCAATGGCGAGGGATGCGGCAGCGGGTGCAAGGTGAAGCTTCGCGCATGGCCTTGCGCGTCCTGCAGCTCGACATCGAGGCTGGCCGTGAAGCGATCCTCACGCTGCCAGAAGGCCTCCAGGCGTTGACGCTCTGCGCGCGGCTGGTCGATGCCGAACCAGAGAAATGCCTCGCGGCCGAGCGTGACGATCTGCCGGCCGTGCCAGCTATCCACCAGCAGCTGACGCATCAGCGGATGGAAACGGCGCTTCACCGCCATCGACCAGGCCTTGTTACCAACCGGCTTGTACGGCACGGTGTTGATCCAGAAGTAGTGCCGGCCCAGCGCCCGTCCGGCCGCGAAGTCCGGCATCTCTGCGCCGTGCAGGTGGCGATAGAGCACGCGCCGGACGATCTGCCCGCCAGAGCCGATGAAGGGCTCGCCATGGCGAACCTCCTCGCGACCGGGGTCACGGCCGAAGAAGCAGAGCGGCGCGTCGGCATCGCCAAGCCCGATGATCGGCTCCAGTGGATCACGTTCGAATGCCTGATAGATCGGCAGATCGATGCCATCGGTGTGCGCGGCGAGCTCGCGCAGCGCCTGACGTATCTCGGTGGGTAGCGTCATTGCCTGTGGCTCAGAAGTCGCTTTCGTCGACCAGCTCGACTGCTGCGGCTTCCAGCGCATAGGCGGCATCGGCCAGGTCGTTGCTGACCGGCTCGATCTGCAGACGACCGTCGACCCACAGCGGCGCGTAGATGTCCTCTAGGGCGATGCCCTTCGGGTAGCGCACCAGCACGATCTGGTTCGGTGGCGGCGGTGGCACGTGGATGCAGGCGCCCGGATAGGGAACCAGGAAGAATTCGGTGCTGCGCCCGCGCTCGTCGCTCTCCAGCGGCACCGGATAGCCACCGAGGCGGATCTCGCGGCCGTTCAGCTCAGCGACGGTCTTGGCGGAGTACATCACCGCCGGCAACCCGGCCTCCTGCTTGAGCCCTCCCTGGTCGCTGAAGCCCAGATCCTCGGGCGTCGCGTGGCCGATCTCGGGCATTTCCTCCAGCGCCTGGCGATCCTCGGGCGGCATCAGTTCGAGCCAGTCGAGCTCCGCCGGTGCGGCATGAACGGTGGACGCGAATGCAAGACAGCAGAACAGTGAAAGGAGGGATTTGCGCATAGGGCAACTACATGAGAGAGAACGGGGCCGCAGGGCGCGGCCCCGCGGTGCATCAATGCTTGCGACTGGTGACCATGCCGTAGATGACCAGCAGGATGATCGCACCGACCACGGCGCCGATAAAGCCTGCGCCCTCACCCGCCTGGTAGAGGCCGAGCGCCTGGCCACCGTAGGTCGCCAGCAGCGAGCCGCCGATACCCAGCAGGATGGTCATGATCCAGCCCATGCTGTCGTCGCCGGGTTTCAGGAAGCGTGCGATCAGGCCGACGATCAAGCCGATGATGATGGTGCCGATGATGCCCATGGATAATCTCCTCAGGTCCGAAAGGTGGGTAACCAATGGACCCGAGGGCTCTGCGGCGGTTCGCCGAAGCCTGACGGCCGGGCGTCAGGAATGCGGGATCAGCGTCTCGACCGCGGTGATCTGACGGTCCAGCGTGGCGCGGTCAGGGCAGCGCAAGGTCGCGTGGCCGACCTTGCGTCCGGCCTTGAAGGCCTTGCCGTAGTGGTGCAGGTGGCAGTCCTGAATGGCGATCACCTTCTCCACCGGCGGCACTTCACCGATGAAGTTGAGCATCGCGCTTTCGCCCAGCTTGGCAGTCGAGCCCAGCGGCAGACCGGCGACGGCACGCAAGTGGTTCTCGAACTGGCTGCACTCGGCGCCTTCGATGGTCCAGTGCCCGGAGTTGTGCACGCGCGGCGCGATCTCGTTGGCCTTCAGGCCACCATCGACTTCGAAGAACTCGAAGGCCAGCACGCCGACATAGTCGAGTTGCTTGAGCACGCGACCGACGTAGTCCTCGGCCAGCGCCTGCAGCGGATGGTTGCTGCTGGCAACCGACAGCCGCAGGATGCCGCTCTCGTGGCTGTTGTGTACCAGCGGATAGAAGCAGGTCTCGCCATCACGCCCGCGCACGGCGATCAGCGAGACTTCGCCGGTGAAGGGTACGAAGCCCTCGAGGATGCACGGCACGCTACCCAGCTCGGCGAAGGCATTGCTCACATCGGCCGGCTTGCGCAGCAGCTTCTGGCCCTTACCGTCGTAACCCAGGGTGCGGGTCTTGAGCACGGCTGGCAGGCCGATGCTGGCCACCGCGGCGTCGAGGTCGGCCTGGGACTGGATATCGGCGAACTCCGGGGTGGGAATGCCGAGCTCCTTGAACATGGATTTCTCGAACCAGCGATCACGGGCGATGCGCAGCGATTCGGCGCTCGGGTAGACCGGCACGAACTGCGAGAGAAAGGCCACCGTCTCGGCCGGCACGCTCTCGAACTCGAAGGTCACCAGATCCACTTCGTCGGCCAGCCGGCGCAGGTGATCCTTGTCGTCATAGTCGGCGCGGATGTGCTCGCCGAGGGCCTGGGCGCAGGCATCCGGGGCCGGGTCGAGGAAGGCGAAGTTCATGCCTAGCGGGGTGCCCGCCAGCGCCAGCATGCGGCCGAGCTGGCCGCCACCGATCACACCAATTTTCATATCAACGGCCCTTCAGTAGGCGGCAGATCAAGCGCGCGCGTTACGGCGCAGGAAAGCAAGTTTATACCCGCCAGCCGCGTCGCCGGGACTGGCGAAGGGCGGCTCAGAGGCGCGGGTCTGGGCAGTCCAGTACAGTCTGGGTCTGCTCGTCGCGGAATTTCTTCAACGCCTGGTGATACTCAGGGAATTCATGCCCGATGATGCTTGCCGACAGCAGCGCGGCGTTGATCGCGCCGGCCTTGCCGATGGCCAGCGTGGCAACCGGAACACCAGCCGGCATCTGCACGATCGACAAGAGCGAATCGACACCGGACAGCATCGACGACTGCACCGGCACGCCAAGCACCGGCAGGTGCGTCTTGGCCGCGCACATGCCCGGCAGGTGGGCAGCGCCGCCGGCGCCGGCGATGATCACACGCAGGCCGCGGGCTTCGGCCTGTTCGGCGTACTGGAAGAGCAGGTCCGGGGTGCGGTGGGCGGAAACCACCGTCACTTCGTGGGGGATGCCCAGCTTTTCCAGCATATCGGCGGTGTGGCTCAGGGTGGACCAGTCGGACTTGGAGCCCATGATCACGCCTACCAGTGCGCTCATCGTCGTGCCTCTCATCGGGCGCCCGCGGGCGCGTCAAGAACAACAAACCACGCAAAAGAGCGTGGCCTGGATGGTCGGCAAACGGCCTCGGCCGCTCGCGCGAAAGCCGCGCAGTATAGCGCAAGGCGTGACCGGCCAGTACCCCAGCAGTCGGGCCGCTACTGCGGTTGCAGTGGCGCCACCCGCGGCAGCTCGATCCAGAAACGGCTGCCCACGCCCGGTTCGCTGTGCAGCCCCAGCTGACCGTTCATCAGCCGGGCGAACTCCAGGCACAGCGACAGACCGATACCGGTGCCCTGGATCATGCTGTTCTCGCGCCCGAGCCGCTGGAACGGCTCGAACACCTGCGCCTGCTGCGCCTGATCGATGCCCAGGCCGGTGTCCTCGACCAGGATGCGCACATGACCGGGGCTGGTTTCGGCGCGCAGGCTGATGTGGCCGTTGGGTACGTTGTATTTCATCGCGTTGGACAGCAAGTTCAGCAGCACCTGGCGCAGGCGCCGCGGTTCGGCGAGCACCAGCAGGCCGTCGTCCGGCAGGCTCAGATCGAGTTGCAGGCCCCGCTGCTGCACTTCCAGCGCGATCAGCTCGGCGCATTCGCGCATCAGGCTGCACACATCCACCGGCTGCAGTTCCAGCTGTGGGCGCTCTTTCTGCAGACTGGACCATTCGAGGATCTCGCCCAGCAGCTGGTTGAGATGACGGCTGGCCAGAAGGATTTCATCAAGGTACTCGGCCGCTTCGGACTGGCTGCTGTCATCGCAGTCCATGCGCATCAGCTGGGCGAAGCCGAGGATCGCATTGAGCGGCGTGCGCAACTCGTGGCTGATACCCGAGAGCAGGCGTCCCTTCGCTTCACTGGCAGCCTGGGCCTGCAGCGTTGCCGCGCGCAATTCGGCCTCGACGCGTTTGAGCGCATCGATATCCACATGAGTGCCGGCCAGCACCCGCGCCATGCCGGTTTCTGGGTCCTGCTCCAGAACGCGGCCACGGCTGAGCAGCCAGTGGTACTCGCCTAGCGCATCGGCAAAACGGTATTCAGCTTCGTAGCGCTGCTGCAGACCCTGCTGTATCCGCTCAACCTGGGCCACCGCCTGGGGCAGGTCGTCCGGATGGATGCGCTGGCGGAACTCGCGGTCGCTGAGCTGGCCGGTGGGCAGACCGAAGCGGCCCAGCATGCTGCCTCGCACGCGCAGCGTGTGATTGGGAATATCGTATTCCCAGAGACTCTCGGTCGCGCTCTCCAGCACCAGCTCCAGGCGCCGTTGCGCTTCCCAGCGCTCGGACTCACTGTGGGACAGACGACTGCCGATGTCCTGAGTGTGCCGGGACATCTCGTCGAGCTCGCGGATCTGCGCACGCACCGGATCTGGACGCCAGCGGCCCAAGCCGATATCGCCGAGCATCCGCGAGATGCCGGCGATAGGCGCCAGCAGTGCCTGGCTGAGCTGCCGCGCGCGCAGCCACATGACGGCAAAGAAGCCGATGTAGAACAGCACCAGGCCGGCGATCAGCAGATAACCGATTTGCTGGTAGCGGCTGGCCAGGATATTGGTCTGACGAAACACCGCCGTTTCGTCCACCACCGCCAGCAGATGCCAACCGGTCTGCGCCACGGTGGTCCAGGCCACCAGCTGCGGGCGGCCACCGAGCATCACCTGTTGCACGCCGTTGCTGGCGCCGGAAATGGCGGCGGCCAGTTCCGCGGTTTCAGCCCGGCTGTCGAGCTGGAAATCTTCCGGCTTGAACATCTCGCTGCGGATCGCCTGCTGGTAGGAATGATCGGTCAGCTCGGCGAGGCCGAAATCATCCTCGCCCGGCTCCGGCAGCGCCATGATCGTCAGGTCATCGCTGACCAGCATGGCATAGCCACCCCAGGGCACCTGCAGCTGACCGATCTGATCGAGGATGACGCTGACGGTGATGTCGATACCGACCACCCCTTCGAGGAAGTCATCACGGTAGACCGGCGCAATCGCCGACATCATCCAGCCATGACCGGCCGGATCGAGGTAGACATCGGTCCACACCACGCCGCGTGACGGGTTGTGCTCGGCGTCGGCCAGGTAATAGAAGTTGTACCGAGGAATATCCATATCCGCCGGGTACTGATCGAGGGTGAAGAACCATGGATAGATGTGGTTGAAGCTGTCCCAGCTGTTGAAATACAGGCTGGCAACCAACGGATTGCGCGCCTCGATCTCCTTCATCAACGGCTCCAGCTGGCGCAGCCTGGCGATCTTCTGCAGATCATGCTGCTCAGCCGGCGTCGCACCGGAGTAGAACACCGCTGCGCCGCCATCGTCGTCGGGGCTGTAGCGCACGCCGTCGGCGCTCAGTGCTAGGTCCGGCAGCGCGACCGGGTCGCCATCCTGCAGCGCCTGAGCAGTGAGGTTGCGATACAGCTGGGTCAGCGAGCCAACCTGGGCAAGCTGCTCGCTGATCAGGCGCGACTCCAGGCTGGCCGAGGCCTGCAGGTCATTGAGCGCGGTCTGGCGTAGATGGTCGATCTGCGCGTCGCGGATCGCGCCGTTGGTCAGCAGATAGATCGCGATCAGCGCGGTTTCCACCAAGACCAGCGGAATCAGCGCGCTGCGAACGAAGGCTCGCCAGATCCATTGACGCAAGCCGATTGGTTTTGGGATGGGCACGATCGGGCTCCAGCAACCGCGCAAGGCACGCCATCAGCAGTAGGCGCAGCAGGGTCGCGATCATAGCACCCCAGCCGCGGCGGCAAACCATCACCTTCGCCGCAAGCACCGCCGCGGTTTCAGGAGGCGCTGGCCAGAGCGGTCGCGGTGGGTGCAGTGCGGCGACACTGCTTGGCCATGGCGGCCAGGCGTACCGCCACGTTAGCCGTCCCGTAGCCGGCGTAGCCGTTGCAGCGCTGCAGAATCTCGAAGAAGAAGCGCCCCTCGAACGGCTCGGTATAGACGTGGAACAGCTCGCCGCCCTCGGCGTCGCGGTCGTACAGCACGTTGTAACGCGCCAGCTCGGCGAGCAGCGAGTCGTCGAAGTCGAAACGCGCGGCCAGGTCGTCGTAATAGTTGCGCGGAATCTGCAACAGCGGCACGCCGGCCGCCTGTGCGCGGGCCACCTCGGCGAAGATGTCGTCACAGGCGAACGCCACATGGTGCACGCCGGCGCCGCGGTAGCTGGATAGCGCCTGGGCGATCACCGTGTCGCGATCCTGCGACGTGTTCAGCGGCAGGCGGACCCGGCCGCAAGGGCTGCGCATGGCACGGCATTTCATCAGGCCATAGGGATCGGGCAGCAGCAGCTCGTCGTCGGCCTCGAAATCGAACAGGCTACGGTAGAACAGCACCCAGCTGGCCAGGCTCTCGGCCGGCAGTGCGGTGGCCATGTGATCGATCCGCTGCAGGCCGGCGCCCACTGGGGTCACGGCGTGCAGGCGGAAATCGATGTCGTAGTTGCTCTGTCCTGGCGCCCCGGATTCGAGCAGGTAGATCAGTCCGCCGTCCGGCGCGCGCACCGCCGGAATCTGCCGCTCGTTCGGCCCGATAAGCCCGCGATAGGGCTGCCCGCCGAAGGCGCAGGCACGCGCCAGCGCCGATGCTTCGTCATCGATCTTCAGCGCCATGGCGCACACCGAAGGACCGTGTGCCTCGAAGTAGTTGTGCGCGAAGGAATAGGGTTCGGCATTGAGCACGATGTTGATTTCGCCCTGACGAAACAACTGCACATCTTTCGAGCGGTGCTGGCCGACATGGGCAAAGCCGAGCTGCTGCAGCCAACTGCCGAGGCGCACCGCGTGCGGCTCGTCCACCGCGAACTCGAGAAAATCGATGCCCTCGTAGCGCGGTGCCGCTGGCGCCGTGAACAGCGACGGTACGACGGCTGCGGACGGCGCCGAAGCGCTCAGTCGCTGGCCGGTCTTTTCTTCCAGGTGCCGCAGCGCACGCAAGCCATCGGCCGCGATGCCACGCGGCGGTGCGGCACGGAAGCCGTCGTTGAACACCTCCAACGACAACGGACCGCTGTAGCCGGCCTGCAGCACCGGCGCGAGGAAGCCCGCCAGATCGAACTCGCCCTGGCCGGGGAAGCAGCGGAAATGCCGGCTCCACTCCAGCACGTCCATGGCCAGCACCGGCGCATCAGCCAGCTGCACGAAGAAGATCCGCTCACCGGGAATCTCGACGATACCGCTCGGATCGTCGCCCAGGGCCAGGGTATGGAAGCTGTCGAGAATCACGCCCAGTGCCGGATGGTCCACCTGCTGCACCAGCGTCCAGACATCACGCCAGGTCTTCACGTGGCGACCCCAGGCCAGCGCCTCGTAGCCGACCCGCAGACCACGTGCGCCAGCCCGCTCGGCGATGAGGCCGAGGTCGCCGAGCAGCGTCTCGCGATCGCCCAGCGCATCGGCCTGCACGTTGCTGCACAACAGCATCAGCTCGGCGCCAAGTTCCTGCATCAGATCGAACTTGCGTTCGGCACGGTCGAGATTGCGCTGCAGCCGCTCGCGCGGGCAGCCCTCGAAGTCTCGGAATGGCTGGAACAGCGTCACGGCCAGCCCCAGCTCCTCGCAGCGCCGGCGGACGTCCAGCGGGCTGCCGGAGTGGTACAGCAGATCGTTCTCGAACAGTTCGATACCGTCGAACCCCGCGGCCGCTGCGGCCTCGAGCTTTTCCGGCAGAGTACCGCTGAGAGACACGGTGGCGATGGAGCGCTTCATGCGGTTAATCCTGTTACCGGGGGCTTCGGCCGTGCAGGCCGCCGACGGATATGCGAAGCCAGAGTCATGATCAAGGCACCAGACCATCACGCTTGACCGGATCGGTCAGCGGCAGCCTCAGACCGCTCTGGGCTGGCATCGGCGCTGCCGAATCCTCCAGCAGTGCGCGCAGCGGAGTGGCGATCGAGGCGGTGTAATCCTTGACGCAGCGGTGGTGGCCGCCGAGGACGTCGTAGCTTTCGAAGCTCGCACCCATGTTGCGCCAGGCCCGGCTGGTGTAATCGGCAGAGAAATAGACCACCGGCGCGTCGATGCGCTGCGGCAGGTAGCGCGCCATCACCAGCGAGTACTGCAGGAAGCGCACGCGCACTTCGCGGTCCCGCGCCGTGGGGGGCGGCGCCACCTCGCCGGCCAGCCGCTGCTGCACCAGGCGCGTACCGCGGTGCGTGAGCTTCCAGGCCAGGTTGGCCAGGCGCTTCGGGTAGGGCCATTTGCTGGTTTCGCCGAAGCGGCTCAGCGCCTCGTAGGCACGGGCGAGATAGCTATCCGGCAACACGCGGTCGAGGGTGCGCAGGATCGCTCGCGACCAGGGCCGCACATTGGCGGTGGGCGGGTCGATCAGCGCGACGATTTCCACGCGGTGTCCGGCTTCCACGAGCAGGCGAGCCGCTTCGAAGGCCACCAGCGCGCCGTTGCAGTAGCCGCCAATGCGATACGGCCCTTCGGGCTGACGCTCGAGGATCAGCGGCAGGCGCTCGCGGGCCATCTGTTGCACCGATTCGGGAATCGGCTCGTCGCCCATGCCGTGCGGCGCAATGGCGGTCAGCGGCTGCTGAGAGCCGAGCAGCCTGGCCAGGCGGCGGATGTAGTAACCGCCATGGGCGAAATCGCCGTGGAACCAGAACAACGCCGTCCGCCCCGGCTGCGCGTTAAAGTCGATGACGGGGATGACGTGCGCCGCGAGATTTTCCAGGCGCTCGGCCAGCTCTCGTGCGGTCTCGGCCTCCACCAGTACCGACTCGGGAATCACCCGGCCGAGCATCTGCTCCAGTTCGGTCAGCATCTCGGTGGCCAGCAGCGAATCGCCGCCGCAATCGAGAAAGTTGTCCTGCGGGCCTACCGCTTCGGTTTTCAGCAGGCGGCGCCAGAGCGCCAGCACTTCTTGCTCCAGCGGCGAGGCGGCCTCGCTGGCGCCGGCCTGACGGGCTCGCTCGCTGCGCTGCTCGACATACGCATCCGCCAGGTGATGGCGCAGTACCTTGCCCGTCAGCCCGCGCGGCAAGGCGTCGACGACCTGTACGCGCCGCGGCACCTTGAAATAAACGAGCTCACCACGCAGGAAGTTCTGCAGTTCACTGGGCGAGACACCCGTCTGCGGATGCAGCACGACCGCCGCGGCTACGTCCTGGCCGAGACGCGGATGCGGCACGGCGAACGCGGCGGCATCCGCCACCGCCGGATGGCGCAGCAAAGCGGCGTCGACTTCCGGCAGGCTGACCTTCTCGCCACCGCGGTTGATGACTTCGCGCAGGCGCCCGTGCAGGTAGAGGAAGCCGTCCTCGTCGAGGCTGCCGATGTCGCCGGTGTGGAACCAGCCCTCTCGCAGCACCTCATTCAGCGCGGGATCGCCGAGATAGCCGGGCATCACCGTTGCGCCGCGGACGCGGATTTCACCGCGCTGGCCGGTCGGCACCGGCAGGCCGTCCTCGTCGACGATGCTCAGCGTTTCCGGCCAGGGTCGGCCTACGCTGCCATTCTTGCGCTCCACGGGGGTATTGACGGCGATCTGCGCTGCCTCGCTGGAACCGTAATGCTCCAGCAGCGGGAAGCCCATGGCCTGTTCGAAGGCATCGATGATGTCCTGCCCCAGCGGCGCGCCACCGGAAGAGGCGAAGCGCGGTCGGTGCGCGCCGAGGCCTTCGGGATGGGTAGTGGCGGCCTCGAGAATGGCGCGGTGCAGCGCCGGACCGGCGGAATACCAGGTGGGGCGCAGGGCGTCGAACCACTCGTGCAGGTCCACCACCGCAGGGCTGAGCGGGAAGGCGACACTGCCGCCTGCGAGCAAGGGTGTCAGGATGGTGACCTTCAGCCCGTGGGAATAATAGGGCGCTGACACGCACAGGCAGCGGTCGCCGGCATCCAGGCCGAACCAGCGCTGCCACTTGCGCGCAGCGGTCAGCATGTTGCGATGGGTGAAGGGAATCAGCTTGGGCAGGGCGGTGGTGCCGGAGCTGCGCAGGATGAACGCCGGGGCGTCAGGTAGCGGCAGGCCATCGGAGGCCGGCTGTGCGGCGAGCGGCATATCGAGCAGCAACGCCGGGCTGCCGTCCGCAGCCGCTTCGGCGCTGATCAGCGTCAGCCCATGGCGCTCGGCTGCGGCTCGGCCCTGCTGATCGCCATCGCTGCCGATCAGCAGGGCATCGAGCGGCAATTGCTTGAGAAACTGGTCCAGCTCGGCCGGGCCGAGGCGCGGATCGAGCGGTACGGCAACCGCCGAACAGGCGATGGCAATGATCGCGACCGCCGCCTGCGGGGCTTCCGGCAGCAATACACCGATCCGCGCATCGCGGCCGAAGCCGGCCAGGCGCAACTGGCGACGGGTCTGCTCGATCATCTGCTGCAGGCCGCGATGGTCCAGCGGCGCGAAGCGGGTCGAAAGCACCGCCGGTCGATCGGGCGCGCCTTGCGCAATTCGGGTCAGCGCGGCATGCAGCGTGACGGGCGCGATGCTGCCGGTCGCCGGGTCGGGTATAGCAAAGACCGCGTCCGTAGCGGGCACGGTGGCGTCGGAGTCGTGGTTCACGGCTGTCTGTCCTAGGCTGGGTCCGGCCTGGCCACGGCTCGGATTGCTCAGCTAAGACAGTGCCGCCAGAAAAAGTTGCCCTGCACGACGCAACAAAATGTGTGCAATTAGCCGCTTGATACGCTCATTTGGCTGCGCAGAACGCTTTAACCCGCCGCTTCGCCCGCCTGTCGCTGGGCTTCCGCGGCACGGTTTTCCAACCTTCGCCAGAGCAATCGCACCGCGCCCTTGCGCATCAGCGAGCAGCGATACAGGCGGATCTCCAGTGGCACGCGCCATTGCTCGCTACCGCAGACCGCCAGCTCGCCGCGCTGCAGTTCGGGTTCGACACTGAGCCGCGGCACCCAGGCAATGCCCAGCCCCTGCAGCGCCATGCTTTTCAGGCTGTCGGCCATGGCCGTCTCGTAAACGGTGGTCGAACGCAGTGCGCGCTGGCGCAGCAGCAGGTTCACCGAACGACCGAGAAAGGCGCCGGCGCTGTAGGCCAGCAGCGGCACCGTCTGCCCGCTGTCGACGTCGTACAGCGGGACGCCGTCGGCACCCGCCGCGCAAACCGGCAGCATCTCGGTGCGGCCCAGGTGCAGCGAGGGAAACAGCTCCGGGTCGAGCTGCAGCGCGGCGTCCGGGTCGTAGTAGGCGAGGATCAGGTCGCAGCCACCTTCGCGCAGCACATGCACGGCTTCGCCGACGTTGGTGGCGATCAGCCGGGTGGCGAGGTTCAGTCCTTCGTGGCGCAGCCCGGCGATCCAGGCGGGGAAGAAGCCCAGCGCCAGTGAGTGCGCGGCGGAAATCTGCAGCACCTCGCCCTGCTGGCCCTCGACGTGGTGCAGATGGCGCACCACTTCGCCGAGCTGTTCGACCATGTTGCGCGCACTGACAAGAAACAGCTGACCGGCCTCGGTCAGCTCGATCGGCGTGCGCGAACGATTGATCAACTGCAGACCGAGAGCCTCTTCCAGCGAACGGATCCGCCGGCTGAAGGCAGGCTGGGTGACGAAGCGGCGTTGCGCGGCCTGGGAGAAGCTGCGGGTCGCTGCCAGGGCGATGAAGTCCTCCAGCCACTTGGTTTCCAGATTCAACTGAACATCCCTCGATACGATTGCGGCCAGTACAAAGTCACAGCCACATTATGCCGTTTCGGCATAGGGCAGCCAGCAACGGCATTGGCCGCAAAACCTCTGAAAGCCTTACTTTAGGCGCACTGCAGCACTGCCTGCGCCTACCGAAGCCACATTACCATCATGTCCGAAGTTGCATCATCGCGAGTCGAAAAAGACCTGCTTGGCACCCTCCCCGTTCCTTCCGACGCCTATTACGGCATCCAGACCCTGCGCGCACTGCACAACTTCCGCCTCTCCGGCGTGCCGCTGTCGCATTACCCCAAACTGATCGTCGCTCTGGCGATGGTCAAGCAGGCGGCGGCAGACGCCAACCGCGAGCTGGGCTACCTGCCCGAGACCAAGCACGTGGCGATCAGCCAGGGCTGTGCGCGGCTGATCCGCGGCGAATTCCACGAGCAGTTCGTAGTGGACATGATCCAGGGCGGCGCCGGCACTTCGACCAACATGAATGCCAACGAGGTGATCGCCAACCTCGGCCTGGAAGCCATGGGCCACGCCAAAGGCGAGTACCAGTACTTGCACCCGAACAACGACGTGAACATGGCGCAGTCGACCAACGACGCCTACCCCACCGCGATCCGCCTCGGCCTGCTGCTCGGCCACGACACCCTTCTGGCCAGCCTGGAAAGCCTCTGCCAGTCGCTGACCGGCAAGGGCCATGCCTTCGCCCACGTGCTGAAGATGGGCCGTACCCAGCTGCAGGACGCCGTGCCGATGACCCTCGGCCAGGAATTCCACGCCTTCGCCACCACCCTCGGCGAGGACCTGCAGCATCTGCGCGGTTTCGCCCCGCAACTGCTGCTGGAAGTGAACCTCGGCGGCACCGCGATCGGCACCGGCATCAATGCCGACCCGCGCTACCAAGCCATCGCCGTGCAGCGCCTGGCCCAGATCAGCGGCCAGCCGCTGCGCCAGGCCGCGGACCTGATCGAAGCCACGTCGGACATGGGCTCGTTCGTGCTGTTCTCCGGCATGCTCAAGCGCCTGGCGGTGAAGCTGTCGAAGATCTGCAACGACCTGCGCCTGCTCTCCAGCGGCCCGCGCACCGGCTTTAACGAGATCAACCTGCCACCGCGCCAGCCGGGCAGCTCGATCATGCCGGGCAAGGTCAATCCGGTGATTCCGGAAGCGGTCAACCAGGTCGCCTTCGAAGTGATCGGCAACGACCTGGCGCTGACCATGGCGGCCGAAGGCGGGCAGCTGCAGCTCAACGTCATGGAGCCGCTGATTGCCTACAAGCTGTTCGATTCGATCCGTCTACTGCAGCGCGCCATGGACATGCTGCGCGAGCATTGCATCGAAGGCATCACCGCCAACGAAGACCGTTGCCGCGAGCTGATGGAAAGCTCCATCGGCCTGATCACCGCGCTGAACCCCTACATCGGCTACGACAACAGCACCCGCCTGGCCCGCGAGGCGCTGCTCGGCGGCCGCAGCGTGCTGGAGCTGGTGCGCGAAGAGCGGTTGCTGGACGACGCCATGCTGGCCGAGATCCTGCGCCCGGAAAACATGATCGCGCCACGCCTGGCACCGCTGGCGGTCTGATCATCCCTGCGCCCGGCACATAGCCGGGCGCTTGCTTTACGGGCCGCCAGTCCGGCCCGTTCGCACAATAAAAACAACAGGAAAACCCATGACTCAGAGTACGACCCTCTCCGCTCCCCTGCGCCTGCTCGTCCGCCTGCCGCTCTGGCAGCAGATCCTCATTGGCCTCGCCCTCGGCGTCGCCGCCGGCATGGCCTTCGGCGCAGACGCGCAGCTGCTGGCACCGATCGGCACGCTGTTTCTCAATGCGATCAAGATGCTCATCGTGCCGCTGGTGTTCGTCTCGCTGGTGGCCGGCATCACCTCGATGCAGGACAGCGCCAAGCTTGGCCGTATCAGCCTGAAAACCATCGCCATCTATCTGGTGACCACCGCCTTCGCGGTCAGCATCGGCCTGCTGTTCGGCGCGCTGTTCAGCCCCGGCGAAGGGATGAACATGGTCGCCAGTGGCAATGAACAGGCCAAGCAGGCGCCCTCGCTGGTGTCGATCCTGGTCGGCCTGGTGCCGGCCAATCCGGTCACCGCCTTTGCCGAAGGCAACATCCTGCAGATCATCGTTTTCGCCATCGCGCTGGGCGTGAGCATCAACCTGATCGGCGAGCGCGGCGCGCCGGCGGTGCGCCTGTTCGATGCGCTGGCCGAAACCTTCTACAAGCTCACTGACCTGGTGATGCGCGTCGCGCCGATCGGCGTCTTCGCCCTGACCGCCGGTGTGGTCGGCAGCCATGGTGCCGAAGTGCTGCTGCCGCTGGCAGGCGTGATCGGGGTGATCTACCTGGCCAGCATCGCCCATGTACTGCTGGTCTACGGCGGGCTGCTCGGCCTGCTGGCGCGACTCAATCCGCTGCGTTTCTTCCAGGGCATCGCCCCGGCACTGGCGGTGGCATTCAGTACGTCGAGCAGCTCCGGCACCCTGCCGGTGTCCATCGAGTGTGCACGCAAGAACCTCGGTGTATCGGAGGGTGTGGCGGGCTTCGTGCTGCCGGTGGGCGCGACCATCAACATGGACGGCACCGCGATCTATCAGGGCGTGCTCGCACTGTTCATCGCTCAGGCCTTCGGCATCGACCTCAGTGCCGGGCAGTACGCGATGATCATCCTCACCGCGACGCTGGCCTCCATCGGCACCGCCGGCATCCCCGGCGCCGGGCTGATCATGCTCGGCCTGGTGCTCACCGCTGCCGGCCTGCCGCTGGAAGGCGTGGCGCTGATCGCCGGAATCGACCGCATCCTCGACATGGCGCGCACCACGGTGAACGTCGCCGGCGACCTGATGACCACCACCCTGGTCGGTCGTAGCGAGCAGGAGCTCGACCGCGCGATCTATGACAGCAGCAACAAGGAGTAACGGCGCGTGTCACTCGATGCCGAACAGCCCTTTCTCCACATGCGGCGTCGCCAGGCGCTCGCGGATCTCCGGGTCGATGCGCGGGTCGTCCGGGCTGTAGAGCATCACCTGGCGATAGGCACTGACCCGGTTGATCTCGCGGCCCAGGTATTCCCACACCACCGAGGTGCAGGCCGGTGTGCGGCGGTCGCCCGAGGAGACGCCGGTTTTCATTCCATTGAGGCGCGTAATGCGACTCTTGAAGCTGGGAATGAGGATGGTCTGGCTCATCTCGTTGAGCGTCAGCGATTCGTAGTCGATCAGGAACAGTCGGTCCTGCAGGCCGAAGGCCGCACCCAGGTAACGACAACGCACCCAGTCCTCGGCATCGCCGAGGGTCGGACTGGCGCGCTCCTGGCGTTCCTGACGCTCGAACAGGTAAAGCCCGTCCTCCTCGCGCAGGTGTACCAGCGACATCAGGATGCTGCCCGGCACCGACATGCAGTTGGCGTATTCGAAATAGTAGCCGCAATAGCGCGACAGGCTCGCGGCGTGCTCGCGCAACGGTTGCAGCAAGGTCAGCAGCGGATCGGTCCGCGGCAGCGCCTGCGCTTCCGGATGACGCGCGCCGACCAGGCGGGCGAACTGCTCGGGTGGCATTTCCAGCTCGTAGCCCTCGACGCCGAAGAAGTCGCCGATGCGCTTGAGATTGAACGGCGTCGGTCGGCTCTGCCCGCCCAGGTACTTGTTGAACTGCGCCCGATTGATGGCCAGCTTGCGACATACCTCGGCAATCGAGCGGTAGTGGCTGCAGAGCAACTTGAGGTTTTCGGCGAGGTGGGAGGTCACGGGGATGCCCTGAAGTTTGGCGCGAGTGTCGCCAGTCTAGCATCAGGTCGCGCCACATCGCGGCCACCTGCGAAATTGTCCTGTCGCCGCTACTGTTGAAACATCCCCCGCTTGCACGGCGCAGCGGCGCGCGCCGGCACCCTAACAACGACAACAAGGTGAACATTGCCATGCTCGACCTTCTGAATGACCTCATTTGGAGCAAGCTGCTGATCGTCATGCTGATCGGCCTCGGTCTGCTCTTCACGATTCGCTCCGGCTTCGTCCAGTTCCGCTATTTCGGCAACATGTTCACGATCTTCGGCCACGCCTTCGAGCGTCAGCCGGGACAACTCTCTTCCTTCCAGGCCCTGATGCTCTCGGTGGCCGGCCGCGTCGGTGCGGGCAATATCGCCGGCGTCTCGGTGGCGATCATGCTCGGTGGCCCGGGCGCGATCTTCTGGATGTGGGTGGTGGCGCTGGTAGGTATGGCGACCAGCTACTTCGAGTGTTCGCTGGCGCAGCTGTACAAGCGTCGCGAGCCGGACGGCACCTACCGCGGCGGCCCGGCGTTCTACATCCAGCATGGCCTCGGTCAGCGCTGGTTGGGCATCGTGGTGTCGATCCTGCTGCTGATGACCTTCGGCTTCGGCTTCAACGCCGTGCAGTCGTTCACCGTCGCCAGCTCGCTGCATGACACCTTCGGCGTACCGACCGTGGCCAGCGGCATCGCGCTGACGCTGGTGATCGCCGGCATCATCTTCGGCGGCATCCGCCGTATCGCCAAGTGGGCGGACGTGCTGGTACCCGTCATGGCGTTCTCCTACCTGGCCATGGCGCTGTTCGTCATCGGCAGCAATTTCAGCGCGATTCCGGAAACCTTCGGCCTGATCTTCCGTAGCGCCTTCGGTCTGGAGCAGGCGTTCGCCGGCGGCATTGGCGCGGCGATCCTGATGGGCGTCAAGCGTGGCCTGTTCTCCAACGAGGCGGGCCTGGGCAGCGCGCCAAACGTCGCCGCGGTCGCCGAGGTCAAGCACCCGGTGGCGCAGGGCATCGTGCAGTCGCTCTCGGTGTTCATCGACACCATCATCCTGTGCAGCTGCACCGCGCTGATCATCCTGCTCTCCGGTGTCTACGAGCCGGGCATGGACCAGGCCGGCGTGGTGCTGACCCAGACCGCCGTCGCGGCCGTCGTCGGCGAGTGGGGCCGGGTGTTCGTCAGCGTCGCGCTGCTGCTGTTCGTGTTCACCACGCTGATCTACAACTACTATCTGGGCGAGAACGCGCTGGGCTTCTTCACCGAGAAGCGCATGCCGGTGGTGATCTATCGCATCCTGGTGGTCATCCTCGTGCTCTGGGGTTCGGTGCAGGACCTGGGCACCGTGTTCGCCTTCGCCGACGTGACCATGGGCCTGCTGGCGATCGCCAACCTGATCGCCGTGGCCCTGCTGTTCAAGGTCGGCCTGCGTCTGATGCGCGACTACGACCGGCAGATCCGCGCCGGCATCGAACAGCCCGTGCTCGATCCGAAGGACTTCGCCGACCTGGATCTCGACCCGGCCGTGTGGAAGGCGAACATGCCTGCCACGCCCGACGCCACCGAGCGCCGCTAAACGCTCCGCCGCGACCGGCCAGCCCCGTGCGCAACTGCGCACGGGCTGGCCCATCCGCCTGATTTCCTGATGGCCTGCGCCGAACGAGCGAGGTGCGCGTGTGAACCAACCAATCGAACGCCTGCTGGTGCTCTACACCGGGGGCACCATCGGCATGCAACAGAGCGCCGCCGGCTTGATGCCGGCCTCCGGTTTCGAAGCCCGCCTGCGGGCGCAGCAAGCGCTGGAAACCGGGCCACTGCCGAGCTGGAGCTTCCGCGAACTGCAGCCACTGCTGGACAGCGCCAACATGCAGCCAAGTCACTGGCTGCAGATGGCGACCGCCGTCCGCGAAGCCGTAGCGCAGGGCGATTGCGATGCGGTGCTGTTACTGCACGGTACCGACACCCTGGCCTACAGCGCCGCTGCGTTGTCTTTCCTGCTGCTCGATCTTGAGATACCCGTTCTGCTTACCGGCGCAATGCTGCCGGCGGGAAGCCCGGGCAGCGATGCCTGGCCCAACCTGTTCGGTTCCATGCGCGCATTGCAGGCGGGTCGCGTTGAGGGCGTGCGGCTGTTCTTCAACGGCGTGCTGCTGCACGGCGCGCGGGTCAGCAAACTGCGCAGCGATGCGTTCGATGCCTTTGCCGAAGCACCGCGCAAACGGTCGGCTGCAGCCGCCAGCGAACACCCGCCCATGCTGCTGCCGCAGCAGCCGGCCCAGGTCGTGATATTGCCACTGTATCCCGGCGTCGGCGCCGCGCAGGTCCAGGCGCTGGTCGCCAGTGGCGCTCAGGCGCTGCTGCTCGAGTGCTATGGCAGCGGCACCGGCCCGGCGGACGACGCCCCGTTCATCGAAGCGCTGCGCCAGGCGCATCGACAGGGCGTGGTGCTGGCGGCGATCAGCCAGTGCCCGGGCGGCCATGTCGACTTTGGGGTATATGCCACCGGCAGCGGCCTGCGCGATGCCGGCCTGGTCTCCGGCGGTGGCATGACCCGCGAAGCGGCACTGGGCAAGCTGTTTGCGCTGCTCACGGCGGGACTGAACCAGGCCCAGGTGGAACACTGGTTCTGCCGCGACATCTGCGGCGAAATGGCCGACTGAAACCCTCCGCCGCGGCAGAATGCGCGCTGTCCCGCAGCGCGGATGCTGCCAACTGGCGGCAGGCGCCTGGCACCGCTACCCTTGCATACGCCAACAATAAAAAAAGCGTCAAGGAGCCGATGCCATGGCCAGATCCCGAACTGCCGGGGCGCTGTTCGCCCTGCTCATCAGCGCTGCATGCACCGCCCAAGCTGACCTGCCTGCCAACTACCAGATCACCCTGCAAACCGACAGCTTCCCGCCCTTCAACATGGGTCCCAACAGCAAGGGTTTCGCCCGCGGCGACGATGTGCAAGGCATCGATGCCGATACGGTGCGCGATATCTTTCGCCGCGCCGGCATCGCCTACAACCTGACCCTGCGCGGCCCGTGGAACCGGCTCTACGAGCAGACCCAGCAACAGCCGGCCCACGGCCTGTTCTCGGTGGCGCGCACGCCGCAGAACGCCGGCCAGTTTAAGTGGGTCGGGCCCTTGGCCCACCACGCCAGCGTGCTGCTGGCACCGGCCGACAGTGGCCTGAAGTTCGACAGCCTGGAGCAGGCTCAGAGCTACCAGATCGGCGGCCACGCCAACGGCAGTGTCAGCCTGTTCCTGGAAAGCCAGGGCATCCGCACCAGCAACAGTCTCAACGACGCCGAAAACCTGCGCAAACTGCTGACCGGGCGCATCGACCTGTGGGCGGTGGCCGATCCGGTGTGGCGCCATTACGCGCGGTTGCAGGGCATCGATGAAAGCCAGCTGCGCATAGCGCTGAGCTATCGCAGCGAGCCGCTGTATCTGGCGCTGAGCCCTGATACACCGGACGAGGTCGTCAGTCGCCTACAGCAGGCGCTCGACGACGTGATCGCCGAAGGCTACGCCGGCTGCAGCAAGACCCCGGATCTCTGTTATCTGATCCAGGAGCGCGGCAACGCGCTGGCCGGCAACCGCTGAGCCGTCGCCTCGTCGCCGGGCGGGCCTCAGCTCACCTGATAGCGCGCCCGCGGCGTGGCCATCGGCAGCGGGCCGTCGCCGACCAGGCGGAACTCGCCCTTCTCCGCATCGTAGGCGCGAATCTCGCTGGTCCCGATGTTGTATACCCAGCCGTGGATGAACAGCTGACCGCTGGCCAGCCGCGCCGCCACCGAGGGATGGGTGCGCAGGTGATCGAGCTGCGCCACGACGTTTTCCTCAGTGAGGATGCCGAGAGTGTTGTGATCGGCGCAGCCGCAATTCTGCTCGACGACGATCTTTGCCACCTCGGCATGTCGTAACCAACCCTTGACCGTCGGCATGCGCTCCAGCTGAGCCGGGTTGAGTACCGCCTTCATCGCGCCGCAGTCGGAATGGCCGCAGACGATGATGTGCTGCACCCCAAGCGCCATCACGGCGAACTCGATGGCGGTCGATACGCCACCGTTCATCTGTCCGTAGGGCGGCACCACGTTGCCGACATTGCGGGTGACGAACAGGTCACCGGGCGAGCTCTGGGTGATCAGCTCGGGGATGATCCGCGAGTCGGCACAGGTGATGAACATGGCCCGCGGCGTCTGCTCGTAGGCGAGCTTTTCGAACAGTTCGCGCTGCTCGGGATAGACCTCTTCGCGGAAGCGTTTAACGCCCGAGACGATGTGTTCGAGGGCCTCCTGGGCCGTTTCGCTCTTCTTGCCGTCATTCATGCTTGGTTCTCTCCAGAGGAATTCGAAGGGTGGGCGCCGCCGCAACGGCGCCTCAGAAGATGGACCAGCCGATACGCTGCGACAGCGCCTCAAGGGCGGCCATGCCGATCAGCGAGTTGCCCGCGGCGTTGAGTTCCGGCGACCAGACGCAGACGGTAAAGCGTCCCGGCACCACCGCAACGATGCCGCCACCGACCCCGCTCTTGCCGGGCAGGCCGACCCGATAGGCGAAGTTGCCAGCCTCGTCGTAAAGGCCGCTGGTGGCCATGATCGCGTTGACCTGCTTGGCCTGACGCGGTGCCAGCATCCTCTCGCCACTCTGCGGGCAGGCACCGTCACGGGCGAGGAAGGCGAATGCGCGGGCCAGGTCGACGCAGTTCATGCGCAGCGCACAGTGATGAAAATAGCTGCGCAACACCGCCTCCACATCGTTGTGGAAGTTGCCGAAGGCCTGCATCAGATAGGCCATGGCGGCGTTGCGCGCGCGGTGCTGGTATTCGGACTCGGCGACGCGGGTGTCGGAGACGATCAGCCGATTGCCGGACAGATGCCGGACGAAATCGCGCATCGACAGCTCCGGGGTGGCGAAGCGCGACTGATTGACGTCGCAGATCACCAATGCCCCGGCATTGATGAAGGGGTTGCGCGGACGACCGCGCTCGAACTCGAGCTGCACCAGCGAATTGAACGGCTGCCCGGAAGGCTCGTGGCCCAGCCGCTCCCACAACGACTCGCCGCGGTGCCCGATGGCCTGCACCAGGCTGAAGACCTTGGAAATGCTCTGGATCGAGAACGGCGTCTGCGCATCGCCGGCCTCGAACACTTCGCCATCGGCACTGCACACGGCGATGCCCATCTGGTTGGGCGCCACATCGGCCAGTGCCGGGATGTAGCTGGCTACTCGGCCTTGCCCGAGCAGTGGGCGCACCTCGTCGAGAATCTCCTGCAGCAGGGCATGCATTGGCAACTCCATCGGTTCCGGATGGAGGGTGGACGCCCGGAGATCGTGGGGCATCACAGGCGGGTCAGAACTTCTCGGGCCGCAGCACTTCGACCTCGGCCAGGTAGCAGACCATGGCGAAATGCTCGTAATAACGGGCCTGCAGGTGTTCGGCGATACGCTCGGCGATCTCGCGGCTGCAAATCACCTCCAGGCGGATATTGCCGTCGGTGTCCCAGCCGGCACTGCGTACGCCGCGGCTGCCGCTGCCACGGGCGTCCGACAGCGTCCAGCCAGGTGCACCGAGAGTCTTCAGGTCGGCAACGAGTTTGTGTTCCAGCGCTGCCTCGCAGATCACGGTCAGCAGCGTGCGGTTGTGCGCGTTCATCTCAGAACCCCCAGGCGATCAGCCGCTCGGCCAGGGCCAGGTAGAGCGGTATGCCGATCAGGATGTTGAACGGAAAGGTGATGCCCAGCGAAGCGGTCAGCGACAGTGACGGATTGGCTTCCGGCACCGCCAGGCGCATTGCCGCGGGCACCGCGATGTAGGACGCACTGGCGGCCAGGGTGGCGAGCATCGCCGTACCGCCCACCGACAAGCCCATGAAGCGCGCCAGCATGGCGCCGACCAGCGCGCCGATCAGTGGCATGATCAGGGCAAAGGCGGCGAGCTTGATCCCGTAACGCTTGAGCGAGCCCAGCTGACCGGAGGCAATCAGGCCCATCTCCAGCAGGAAGAACGCCAGCACCGGTTTGAACATGCTGGTGTACAGCGGTTCCAGCGGCTTGATCGCTTCCTTGCCGGCGATCGCGCCGATCAGCAGGCCACCCAGCAGCAGCATGATGCTCTTGCCGAGGAAGATTTCGCGGCCCAGCTCCTTCCAGTCGGTGTCACGCGAGACGCCCTTGGCCAGCAGGATGCCGACCAAGATCGCCGGAATCTCGAGGATCGCCACGAACAGCGGCATGTAGCTTTCGAAGAAGATTTCCCGCGCCGCCAGATAGGCCACCACCACGGCGAAGGTACCCGCGCTCACCGAACCGTAGTGCGCCGCCACCGCCGCCGCGTTGACCCGGTCGAAGCGCAGCCCGCGCAGCAGGATGAAGGCCAGGATCGGCAATAGCACGCCCAACGCCAAGACCAGCAGCGACTGGCCGAGCAATGCAGCACTGGCCTGCTCGGCCAGCTCCACGCCACCGTGCAGACCGATCGCCAGCAGCAGGATGATCGACAGCGTCTCGTAGAGCGCCGGCGGCAGTTTCAACTCGCTCTTCACCAGGCCGGCAAACAGGCCGAAGACGAAGAACAGCACTACTGGGTCGATACCCATCTACAGCCTCCACAGCTTGGACATTGGACCGATCCCTGGCAGGCACTGGCTCGAAAAAAAGGAGCCGCATGGGCTCCCAAAGGGGACACACTGCCAGCGCCGTCCGTTCCGCTGACAACCGCGCATGCTGCGCAGCGCTGCCAAACAGTCGAACAGCGCTGGCGTGGCGTGATCAGACCGCCACGCCACCCTTCACTCAGCCCTCGATCTCTATCAAGACTTCTCCCGGGTTCACCCGGTCACCTTTGGCAACATGAACCGCTTTGACCGTTCCGCCCATGGGCGCCTGGATTTCGGTTTCCATCTTCATCGCTTCGCTGATCAGCACGGCCTGGCCGGCCTTGACCACGTCGCCTTCCTTGACCAGTACGTCGACCACATTGCCCGGCATGCTGGTGCTGACATCGCCCGGTCCGCTGGCCTGCTTGCGCTGGCTGCCACCGCTGCCGCCGACGAAGTTGTTCAATGGTTCGAACACCACTTCCTCCGGCATGCCGTCAATGGAGAGGAAGAAGTGCCGCTTGCCCTCGCCCTTGACGCCGACACCGGTGATGTCGACGCGGTAGGTCTCGCCGTGCACGTCGATGACGAACTCAGTCGGCACGCCCCCGCCGCTGGCAGCGCTGGCCGTGGTGCCGTCGGGAATCGGCAGCAGCACTTCCGGTTGCAGGGTGCCGGCCTCGCGCTCCTCAAGGAACTTGCGACCGATGTCGGGGAACATGGCGAAGGTCAGCACGTCTTCTTCGGATTTGGCCAACGCACCGATTTCCTGGCGCAGCCTGTCCAGCTCCGGCTTGATCAGGTCGGCCGGGCGCACCTCGATGATTTCCTCGCCGCCAATGGCCTGGCGCTGCAGCTTGGCGTCGATGGTGCCCGGCGCCTTGCCGTAGCGGCCCTGCAGGTAGAGCTTCACCTCATTGGTGATGGTCTTGTAGCGCTCGCCGGCAAGCACATTGAAGAACGCCTGGGTGCCGACGATCTGCGACGTCGGGGTCACCAGCGGCGGGTAACCGAGATCCTTGCGTACGCGCGGAATCTCGGCGAGCACTTCATCCATGCGGTTGAGCGCGCCCTGCTCCTTCAACTGGTTGGCCAGGTTGGAAATCATCCCGCCCGGCACCTGGTTGACCTGCACGCGGGTATCGACGCCGGTGAATTCGCTTTCGAACTGGTGGTACTTCTTGCGCACGGCGTAGAAGTACAGGCCGATCTCCTGCAGCAGCTGCAGATCGAGGCCGGTGTCATACGGCGTGCCACGCAAGGCCGCGACCATCGACTCAGTGCCGGGATGGCTGGTGCCCCAGGCCATGGAGGAAATCGCCGTGTCGATGTGGTCAGCGCCGTTCTCGATGGCTTTCAACTGGCACATGCTGGCGACACCAGCGGTGTCGTGGGAATGGATGAACACCGGCAGGTCGATCTCGGCCTTCAGCGCGCGCACCAGATCACCGGTGGCGAATGGCGTGAGCAGGCCGGCCATGTCCTTGATGGCGATGGAATCGACACCCATGTCGCGCATCGCCCGTGCCTGCTCGACGAACAGCTCGACGGTGTGCACCGGGCTGGTGGTGTAGGCGATGGTGCCCTGGGCGTGCTTACCGGTCTTCTTTACCGCGCGAATGGCAGTTTCCAGGTTACGCACATCGTTCATCGCATCGAAGATGCGGAACACGTCGATGCCGTTGTCGGCCGCCTTGGCACAGAAGGCCTCGACCACGTCATCGGCGTAGTGCCGGTAACCCAGCAGGTTCTGCCCGCGCAACAGCATCTGCAGACGGGTATTGGGCAGCGCTGCCTTGAGCTGGCGCAGGCGCTCCCAGGGGTCTTCCTTGAGGAAACGCACGCAGGCGTCAAAGGTTGCGCCGCCCCAGACTTCCAGCGACCAGTAGCCGACGCGGTCGAGCTTTTCGCAGATCGGCAGCATGTCTTCGGTGCGCATGCGAGTGGCGATGAGCGATTGGTGAGCATCACGCAGGATGGTGTCGGTAACGGTGATTTTCTTCTGAGCAGTCATGGTTCGTTCCTCACAGTCCTGCGTGGGCGGCGATGGCGGCAGCGATGGCCAGGGCCAGCTCGCCCGGCTTGCGTTTGATCGAGTAATTCAGCAGTTCCGGGTGGTTCTCGACGAAGCTGGTGTTGAACTGGCCGCTGCGGAAATCCGGACTGGCGAGAATCTGCTGGTAATAGGTGGCGGTGGTCTTCACGCCCTGCACGCGCATGTCGTCCAGTGCTCGCGAACCGCGGGCCAGTGCCTCTTCCCAGGTCAGCGCCCAGACGATCAGCTTCAGGCACATGGAGTCGTAGTACGGCGGAATGGTGTAGCCGGTGTAGATCGCCGTATCGGTGCGCACACCGGGACCACCCGGCGCGTAATAGCGGGTGATCTTGCCGAAGCAGGGCAGGAAGTCGTTGCGCGGCTCTTCGGCATTGATGCGGAACTGCAGGGCGAAGCCGCGATACTGGATGTCCTCCTGCTTGACCGACAGCGGCTGGCCGGAGGCGATGCGGATCTGCTCGCGAACGATGTCGATCCCAGTGATTTCCTCGGTGATGGTGTGCTCCACCTGCACCCGGGTGTTCATTTCCATGAAGTACACCTCGCCATCGGCGAGCAGGAACTCCACGGTACCGGCGTTCTCGTAGCCCACCGCCTTGGCCGCGCGCACGGCGAGGTCGCCGATGTAGGCGCGCTGCTCGGGGGTCAGCTGCGGGCTCGGTGCGATCTCGATGAGTTTCTGGTTGCGGCGCTGGATCGAGCAGTCGCGCTCGAACAGGTGCACCGTATTGCCGAAGCTGTCGGCCAGCACCTGTGCCTCGATGTGCTTGGGTTCGACGATGCACTTTTCCAGGAAGACTTCGGCGCTGCCGAAGGCCTTGGTCGCTTCGGAGATCACGCGCGGGTAGGCCGCTTCCAGCTCCCCCTGCGAGTTGCAGCGACGAATGCCGCGACCGCCACCGCCGGAGGTGGCCTTGAGCATTACCGGATAGCCGATACGCTCGGCTTCGCGCAGCGCCTCGGCGAGGTCGGCAACGTTGCCTTCGGTGCCCGGCGTGACCGGCACGCCGGCCTTGATCATGCTGCGCCGCGCTTCGGTCTTGTCGCCCATGCGGCGGATGACTTCGGCGCTGGGGCCGACGAAGCGGATGCCACGTTCGGCGCAGATCTCCGCCAGTTCGGCATTCTCGGAAAGAAATCCATAGCCTGGATGCAACGCATCGCAGCCGGTTTCCACAGCCAGGTTCACCAGCTTGCGCGGGTTCAGGTAGCCGGCCAGCGGGTCTTCGCCAATGAAATGGGCCTCGTCGGCGCGCTTGACGTGCAGCGCATGACGGTCGGCTTCGGAGAACACCGCCACCGAGCGGACACCCATTTCGGCACAGGCGCGGACGATGCGCACCGCGATTTCCCCGCGGTTGGCGATCAGCAGCTTCTTGATCACGCTGTCTTCCCTCGGATCGTTGAGCAGGCGACCCGCGTGCGGGTCATGATCACTCGCATTTGCAACGAGCCGTTTCACCCTACGCCCGCCGGGGTGATTACTGAAAATGAATAATTGTTTGCTTAAGGATAAGTAATTACTTATAGATGTCCCGAATCGCGCATCAAACTGACCGATTGGACAGGCACGCCGCCGACCATGACCTAGTCGACCTTTATCTGAAATTGCAGAGAACGTGATGCGAAAATCGCTTATGCGCATGACATTGCGCCAGCTTCAGGTCTTCCGCGCAGTATGCGAGACGCGCTCCTACAGCCGTGCCGCCGAGGAAATGGCGCTGACCCAGCCCGCCGTCAGCTTGCAGATTCGCCAGCTTGAGGAATTGGTCGGGCAACCGCTGTTCGAGTACGTCGGCAAGAAGCTCTATCTCACCGATGCCGCCGAAGCGCTGCAACGCGCCAGCACCGACATCTTCGGTCGGCTGGACAGCCTCGACATGCAGCTCTCGGATCTGCAGGGCTCGCTACAGGGCCAGCTCAACCTCGCGGTGGAATCCAGCGCCAAGTACGTCACGCCGCACCTGTTTGCCGCGTTCAAGCGCCTGCATCCGGAGGTCAGCCTGCAGCTGGTGGTGGTCAACCATGCCCAGGCAGTCAAGCGCCTGTCGGTGAGCCGCGATGACCTGCTGATCATGTCCCAGGTGCCCACCGACATGGATCTGGAGTTCATGCCCTTTCTGAACAACCCGATCATCGCCGTGGCGCCGCCCGACCATCCGCTGTGCCACGCTGCGACGCTATCCCTGCAGGACCTTACCGGCTACCCGCTGTTGGTGCGCGAGCCGGGTTCCGGCACGCGGCGGGCGGGCGAAGACTACCTGCGCCAGAAACGCGCGCATTTCGCCCAGACCATCCAGGTCGCCTCGCTGGATGCCCTGCGTGAATGCGTGGTGGCTGGGCTCGGCCTGGCTCTGCTGCCGCGGCATGCGGTACATCTGGAGCTGGCCAGCGGACTGCTACGCGAGCTGCCGGTGGTGGAACTGCCGCTGTACCGCAGCTGGTGCGTGGTGCATTCGCGCGGCAAGCGCCTGAGCCCGGTAGCCCAGGCGTTCTTCGCCTTCCTCCGTGAAGAGCGCGCGCAGATCAGTGTGCTGGCGGAGCGCTTCGCCGGCTCACCGACGACTCCCGCAGCGAGCTGAGCACCAGCGCATCGGCGTAATCGTTCAGTTCGGCATGCAGCTGGCGCTGTTCGGTATAGCTTTCGATGGCACGGCGAAAGCGCATGCGGCGCTCATCCTGCTGTTTGCGACGGGTCTTGCTGTCGAGCTGGCCGTTGTCGTCGGTGTGCCGGAGCATGAGGCGATCTCCCAGAACAGGTAAGGAGAGATCAGCATCAACGCAGTGGATGACAACCTGAAGTCAGGGTGATTACGCGGCAATGAAGGCGCAACGAAGCCCTCAGTCGTCGTGCGACTTGACCTTCTGCGGTGACAGGCGAAGGCTGCGCAGACTGCGCTTCACGCTCTTGAGGTGATTGACCAGGCTCGGCCCGCGAGCCATGGCGACGCCCATTGCCAGCACGTCGATTACCACCAGATGGGCGATACGTGAGGTCAGCGGGGTGTAGATCTCGGTGTCCTCCTGCACATCGATGGCCAGATTGATGGTGGCCAGCTCGGCCAGCGGCGTCTGGCTCGGACACAGGGTGATCAGCGTCGCGCCGGATTCACGCACCACGTTGGCGGTGATCAGCAGATCCTTCGAGCGCCCGGACTGCGAGATGCAGATCGCCACGTCGGTGGGCTTGAGCGTCACCGCCGACATGGCCTGCATGTGCGGATCGGAATAGGCCGCAGCCGACAGCAGCAGGCGGAAGAATTTGTGCTGGGCATCGGTGGCCACGGCACCCGAGGCGCCGAAACCGTAGAACTCCACCCGCTCGGCACTAGCCATGGCCGTGATGGCGCGCTGCAAGGCCTCGGGATCGAGCCGCTCGCGCACTTCCATCAGGGTATGCAGGGTGGTGTCAAAGATCTTCAAGGCGAAGTCGGCCACCGAATCGTTCTCGCTGATGGCGAACTGACCAAAGCTGGCACCAGCGGCCAGGCTTTGCGCCAGCTTGAGCTTCAGATCCTGGAAGCCCAGGCAGCCGATGGCGCGGCAGAAACGCACGATGGTCGGCTCGCTGACACCCACCACATGGGCCAGGTCGGCCATGGAACTGTGCATCACCGAGGCCGGATCGAGCAGGACATGGTCGGCCACTTTCAGCTCCGACTTCCGTAGCAGGCTTCTGGATTGGGCGATGTGCTGCAGCAGATTCACGTTCCGGACTCGCTATGCTCTCGTCTGATGGCTTTGCTCGGGCGCGATCGGCGCCGCTGAGCCGTCAGCGGGTTGTAGTGGGGCGGTAGTTATACTACAAGCCTCGCCACGACGCCCATTTTTTGGCCCTGGGAGAGAATCGATGTCGATATCCTGTGACATGCTCGTGTTCGGCGGGACCGGTGACCTGACGCTGCACAAACTGCTTCCGGCGCTCTACCACCTGCACCGCGACGGGCGCCTGCACGCCGACGTACGGATACTCGCTCTGGCGCGCAAGAAGCTCGACCGCGACGGCTACGTGGCGCTGGCCGAGCGGCATTGCCGCGCCCAGGTTGCCCGCAGCGACTTCAGCAGCGACACCTGGCAGGCCTTCGCCCAGCGCCTGGACTATTTCGCCATGGACGCCTCCCAGCGTGGCGATTACGTGCGCCTCGCCCACCACCTAGGCCAGGCCGAAGGCCGTGTACGAGTGTTCTACCTGGCGACCGCGCCGGACCTGTTCGAGCCCATTGCTGCCAACCTGGAAAGTGCCGGACTGGCCGGCGACGATGCGCGCATCGTGCTGGAAAAGCCCATCGGCCATTCGCTGGACTCGGCGCTGGAAATCAACGAAGCGATCGGCGCCGTGTTCCCCGAATCGCGCATCTATCGGATCGACCACTACCTGGGCAAGGAGACGGTGCAGAACCTCATGGCCCTGCGCTTCGCCAACGCGCTGTTCGAGCCGATCTGGCGGGCCGCACACATCGACCATGTGCAGATTACCGTCGCCGAGACCCTCGGCGTCGAGAACCGCGGCGGCTATTACGACAATGCCGGCGCCATGCGCGACATGCTGCAGAACCACCTGTTGCAGCTGCTCTGCCTCGTGGCGATGGAAGCGCCGGTGCGTTTCGACGCCAAGCATATCCGCGGCGAGAAGGTGAAGGTGCTCGAAGCGCTCAAGCCGATCACCGGCAACGACGTGCTGGACAAGACCGTGCGCGGGCAATACGGCGCCGGACGCATCGGCGGCCATGACGTGCAGGCGTACTACTTCGAGCCGAACATCGACAATGACAGCGACACCGAAACCTTCGTCGCGGTAAAGGCCGAGATCGACAACTGGCGCTGGGCCGGCGTGCCCTTCTATCTGCGCACCGGCAAGCGCATGGCGCGCAAGCGTTCGGAGATCATCATCACCTTCAAGCAGGTGCCGCACCTGCTGTTCAGCAAGGGTGAAGTGAACCGGCTGGTGATCAGCCTGCAGCCGGAAGAAAGCATCAGCCTGCAGCTCATGGCCAAGGCACCCGGCAAGGGCATGCAACTGGAGCCGGTGGAGCTGGATCTGAACCTGGCGCATGCCTTCAGCAGCACCCGTCGCTGGGAGGCCTACGAGCGGCTGCTGCTGGATGTGATCGAAGGTGATTCGACGTTGTTCATGCGTCGCGACGAGGTGGAAGCAGCCTGGAACTGGGTCGACCCCATCCTGCGTGGCTGGCACAGTTACTATCGCAAACCGCGACCCTATCCGGCCGGCGAGGATGGCCCGGATCAGGCCCACCAATTCATCGAGCGCCAGGGTCACCAGTGGTGGCAATGATCTGCCCAACCTGCAACTAACTCAAACTTCGCCACAGCCCCCGTATTATCTGAGATAGAGCGGATCGGAACAATTCCAGAAATAGCCGGATACGGCCTTGGCAACTAGCCTGAGCAACTAGCGCAGCCTTGGCCGTCATCGACCGTCGTATGCACGCCATATCAGCTAAATATAATTACTCGCGCGAAGCGCATATCTGCAGCATTTCTGCCCCGACTCTCCGCTTGATCTCCCTGCCGCATTTCCCTGGCCGAAAGACCAGCACGGGACAACCAGCATGCGCGTCAGAAAATGGAGCGCAACCCATAGAACATAAGGCTTTCAGCGCTTTATGGCCGCTCATCGCCGAACTCGTGCAGCTCCTCACAGTCCAACTTCTTGGATTGATTTACACATAAAATCCCAACTAGCCGATCAGCTCCGGCACATCGAAAAGAAACAGACTGAAACATCCTTGGCGCAATCGCTTCTATCACGCGGCATTCAGCGATATATACGCGACCCTGCACTTCGCATATTACGAAGTTCGGGTTGAGAAACTTTGCCGGATATGCCTACCCTAATAAGGAATTCAATCAACAACCCCAAAGGCATTGTTTTGAGTTTCCCCACCGTAGTGCTCCGTCGCCCAACCGACGGCGACGGTTACAACCTGCATCAGCTGGTGGCGCGCTGCCAGCCCCTCGATACCAATTCGGTCTACTGCAACCTGCTGCAGTGCTCCGATTTCGCCGACACCGCCATCGCCGCAGAGAACGCCCAGGGCGAACTGGTTGGTTTCATCTCGGGTTACAGCCCCCCTGCCCGGACGGACACGCTGTTCGTCTGGCAGGTCGCCGTCGACAGTTCGATGCGCGGTCAGGGCCTGGCCCTGCGCATGCTGCTGGCGCTGACGGCCCGTGTGGCCCGTGAGCACGATGTGCGCTTCATGGAAACCACCATTTCCCCGGACAACGCGGCGTCGCAGGCACTGTTCAAGCGGGCCTTCGACCGGCTGGGTGCCGACTGCACCACGCGCACGCTGTTTTCCCGCGCTGCGCACTTCGGCGGGCAGCACGAGGACGAGGTGCTCTACCGCGCCGGCCCGTTCACCGTTTCCCATCTAGAAGAAGAGCTCAAGGAGCACGCATGAAAACTTTTGAACTGAATGAATCCAAGGTTCGTAGCTATTGCCGTTCCTTCCCCGTGGTCTTCAACCAGGCCCAGGGCGCCGAGCTGGTCACCCAGGACGGCAAGCGTTACATCGACTTCCTCGCCGGTGCCGGCACGCTCAACTACGGGCACAACCACCCGGTACTCAAGCAGGCGCTGCTCGAGTACATCCAGAACGACGGCATCACTCACGGCCTGGACATGTACACCGCGGCCAAGGAGCGTTTCCTCGAAACCTTCAACCGTCTGATCCTCGAACCGCGCGGCATGGGCGACTACCGCATGCAGTTCACCGGCCCGACCGGCACCAACGCGGTCGAGGCGGCGATGAAGCTGGCGCGCAAGGTCACCGGACGTAACAACATCATCAGCTTCACCAACGGCTTCCACGGCTGCAGCATCGGCGCGCTGGCCGCAACCGGCAACCAGCATCACCGCGGTGGTTCGGGCATCAGCCTCACCGACGTCAGCCGCATGCCGTACGCCAACTATTTCGGCGACAAGACCAACACCATCGGCATGATGGACAAGCTGCTCTCCGACCCCTCCAGCGGCATCGACAAGCCGGCCGCGGTGATCGTCGAGGTGGTGCAGGGCGAAGGCGGACTGAACACCGCGTCGACCGAGTGGATGCGCAAGCTCGAGAAGCTCTGCCGCAAGCACGAGATGCTGCTGATCGTCGACGACATCCAGGCCGGTTGCGGCCGCACCGGGACCTTCTTCAGCTTCGAAGAGATGGGCATCCAGCCGGATATCGTCACGCTGTCCAAGTCGCTGTCCGGCTACGGCCTGCCGTTCGCCATGGTGCTGCTGCGCCAGGAGCTGGACCAGTGGAAGCCGGGCGAGCACAACGGCACCTTCCGCGGCAACAACCATGCGTTCGTCACTGCCGCCGCAGCCGTCGAGCACTTCTGGCAGAACGACGAGTTCGCCAACAGCGTCAAGGCCAAGGGCAAGCGCATTGCCGACGGCATGCAGCGCATCGTCCGCCGGCACGGCCCGGATTCACTGTTCCTCAAGGGCCGCGGAATGATGATCGGCATCAGCTGCCCGGATGGCGACATCGCCGCCGCCGTCTGCCGTCACGCCTTCGAGAACGGTCTGGTGATCGAAACCAGCGGCGCCCACAGCGAAGTGGTCAAGTGCCTCTGCCCGCTGATCATCAGCGACGAGCAGATCGACAAGGCGCTCGCCATCCTCGACAAGGCGTTCGCCGCCGTGATGAGCGAGCAGACCGAAAACCAAGCTTCCTGAGGTATTTGCAATGATCGTCAGAACCCTCGCCGAGTGCGAGCAGACCGACCGCAAGGTCCACAGCAAGACCGGCACCTGGGACAGCACCCGCCTGTTGCTCAAAGACGACAACATGGGGTTCTCGTTCCACATCACCACCATCTACGCCGGCAGCGAGACGCACATCCACTACCAGAACCACCTGGAGTCGGTGTACTGCATGAGCGGCAATGGCGAGATCGAGACCATCGCCGACGGCAAGATCTACAAGATCGAACCCGGCACGCTGTATATCCTCGACAAGCACGACGAGCACCTGCTGCGTGGCGGCAGCGAGGATATGAAGATGGCCTGCGTCTTCAACCCGCCGCTCAACGGCAAGGAAGTGCATGACGAGAGCGGCGTCTATCCGCTGGAGGCCGAAACCGTCTGATACCGGTTTACCGGGGCGGCCGCCGAGCCGCCCCCCATCACAAGAAAAGGAGGTATGCGTGAACCCTATGCAAGCCGACCTGTATCCCTCGCGCCAGGAAGACCAGCCCAGCTGGCAGGAACGCCTGGATCCGGTCGTCTACCGCAGCGACCTGGAGAATGCGCCGATAGCGGCAGAGCTGATCGAGCGCTTCGAGCGCGACGGCTACCTGGTCATCCCCAATCTGTTCAGCGCCGACGAAGTCGCGGTATTCCGTGCCGAACTCGAGCGCATGCGCCAGGACCCGGCCGTCGCCGGCTCCGGCAAGACCATCAAGGAACCCGACAGCGGTGCGATCCGCTCGGTGTTCGACATCCATAGCGACAATGATCTGTTCGCCCGCGTGGCAGCCGACGAGCGCACCGCCGGCATCGCCCGCTTCATTCTCGGTGGCGATCTGTACGTGCATCAGTCGCGGATGAACTTCAAGCCCGGCTTCACTGGCAAGGAGTTCTACTGGCACTCGGATTTCGAGACCTGGCACGTCGAAGACGGCATGCCGCGCATGCGCTGCCTGTCCTGCTCGATCCTGCTGACCGACAACGAGCCGCACAACGGCCCGCTGATGCTCATGCCCGGTTCGCACAAGCACTACGTGCGTTGCGTCGGTGCCACGCCGGAAAACCACTACGAAAAATCCCTGCGCAAGCAGGAGATCGGCATCCCCGATCAGAACAGTCTCAGCGAGCTGGCCAGCCGCTTCGGCATCGATTGCGCCACCGGCCCGGCCGGCAGCGTGGTGTTCTTCGACTGCAACACCATGCACGGCTCCAACAGCAACATCACGCCAAGTGCACGGAGCAATCTGTTCTACGTCTACAACCACGTGGATAATGCCGTGCAGCCGCCGTTCTGCGAGCAGAAACCCCGCCCGGCCTTCGTCGCCGAGCGTGAGAACTTCAAGCCGCTGGACATTCAGCCGCAACAGTATCTCTGAGGCGATCGGGCGCGTCTGATGACGGGCCCGATCCCCCGGCTTGGCCGATCGCTTATTGGCCCAGGGATGAACTCACTTCCAGCTCGTTGATCGACAGGTGCGCCAGCCGCGCCGGGCCCGTCAACGGCCTGCCAGATTCGGACGCAACATAAAGATGCATACCGTAGAAAAGATCGGCGGCACGTCGATGAGCCGCTTCGAGGAAGTCCTCGACAACATCTTCATCGGCCGCCGGGAAGGCGCAGCGCTGTACCAGCGCATCTTCGTCGTCTCGGCCTACAGCGGCATGACCAATCTGTTGCTGGAGCACAAGAAGACCGGCGAGCCGGGCGTCTATCAGCGCTTCGCCGATGCGCAGAGCGAAGGCGCCTGGCGCGAGGCGCTGGAGAACGTGCGCCAGCGCATGCTGGAAAAGAACGCCGAGCTGTTCAGCTCCGAATATGAGCTGCATGCCGCCAACCAGTTCATCAATTCGCGCATCGACGATGCCAGCGAGTGCATGCACAGCCTGCAGAAGCTCTGTGCCTACGGCCACTTCCAGCTCTCCGAGCACCTGATGAAGGTACGCGAGATGCTCGCCTCCCTCGGTGAAGCGCACAGCGCCTTCAACTCGGTGCTGGCGCTCAAGCAGCGCGGCGTCAACGCCCGTCTGGCCGACCTCACCGGCTGGCAGCAGGAAGCACCGCTGCCGTTCGAGGAGATGATCGCCAGCCATTTCGCCGGCTTCGATCTGAGCCGCGAACTGGTGGTCGCCACCGGCTACACGCATTGCGCCGAAGGCCTGATGAACACCTACGACCGCGGCTACAGCGAGATCACCTTCGCCCAGATCGCCGCCGCCACCGGCGCCCATGAAGCGATCATCCACAAGGAATTCCACCTCTCTTCCGCCGACCCGAACCTGGTTGGTGCCGACAAGGTGGTGACCATCGGCCGCACCAACTATGACGTTGCCGACCAGCTGTCGAATCTCGGCATGGAAGCGATCCATCCGCGCGCGGCCAAAACCCTGCGTCGTGCCGGTGTCGAGCTGCGCATCAAGAATGCCTTCGAGCCCGAGCACGGCGGCACGCTGATCAGCCAGGACTACAAGTCCGAGAAGCCCTGCGTGGAAATCATCGCCGGGCGCAAAGACGTTTTCGGCATCGAGGTGTTCGACCAGGACATGCTCGGCGACATCAGCCACGACATGGAGATCAGCAAGCTGCTCAAGCAGCTCAAGCTCTACGTGGTGAACAAGGACTCCGATGCCAACAGCATCACCTACTACGCCTCCGGCTCGCGCAAGCTGATCAACCGCGCGGCCAAGCTGATCGAGGAGAAGTACCCGGCCGCCGAGGTCACGGTGCACAACCTGGCCATCGTTTCGGCGATCGGTTCGGATCTGAAGGTCAAGGGCATCCTGGCCAAGACCGTAGCGGCTTTGGCTGGAGCGGGCATCAGCATCCAGGCGATCCACCAGTCGATCCGCCAGGTGGAGATGCAGTGCGTGGTCAACGAAGAGGACTACGACGCCGCGATCGCTGCGCTGCACCGCGCATTGATCGAGCCGGAAAACCACGGCGACGTGATCGCCGCGGCCTGATCCGCACTCGCAGCAGCAGAACGCCGGGCTCGTCCCGGCGTTTTGCTGTCCGGCGTATGACGCCGATCAATACTGCCAGCAACGCGCAGGATGACTATGGAGACAAGAAGCAGGTCCCGCCTTACCGCTGACGCCTGACCTGCTCACCGGCTTACCCATTACGCAGGAGTTGCCATGTTTCCCGAGTACCGCGATCTGATCACCCGCCTCAAGGCAGAAAACAAGACCTTTGCTCACCTGTTCGACGAGCACAATGCGTTGGACCAACGGGTCAAGAACATCGAAGCGCACATCGTGCCGGGCACCGACAGCGAGGTCGAAAACCTGAAAAAGGAAAAGCTGCAGCTCAAGGACCGCCTCTACGCCATGCTCAAGGAAGCATCCGCCGCCTGAGCCTCGGCGCCCCGCTCAGGCGGGGCGCCATTGCGCCTCACCCCGAATATCGCAGACGACGCGCAATCGCCCGCCGAGCGCAGTAAAATGCCGCGCTTCTTCGATGCCCTCCTGCGAGTCCCGCGCCATGAGCACCCCTTACCGCACCGAGCTGCTGTCGCCCGCCGGCACGCTGAAATCCATGCGCTACGCCTTCGCCTACGGCGCCGATGCGGTATACGCCGGGCAGCCGCGTTACAGCCTGCGCGTGCGCAACAACGAGTTCGACCATGCCAACCTCAAGCTCGGCATCGACGAGGCACATGCGCTGGGCAAGCAGTTCTACGTGGTGGTCAACATCGCGCCGCACAATGCCAAGCTGAAGACCTTCATCAAGGACCTGGAGCCGGTCGTGGCGATGGGTCCCGACGCGCTGATCATGTCCGACCCCGGCCTGATCATGCTGGTGCGCCAGCACTTCCCGCAGCAGACCATCCACCTCTCGGTGCAGGCCAACGCGGTCAACTGGGCCACCGTGAAGTTCTGGGAAAGCCAGGGCGTCTCCCGGGTGATCCTTTCCCGTGAGCTGTCGCTGGAGGAGATCGGCGAGATCCGCGAACAGGTGCCGGGCATGGAACTGGAAGTCTTCGTTCACGGCGCGCTGTGCATGGCCTACTCCGGCCGCTGCCTGCTGTCGGGCTATATCAACAAGCGCGACCCCAACCAGGGCAGCTGCACCAACGCCTGCCGTTGGGAATACAAGACCCACGAGGCGAAGGAGAACGAAGTCGGCGACATCGTGCACAAGTACGAACCGATCGTCGTGCAGCCGGCACAAGCTGCCAGCGCCGAGCCGACCCTCGGTGTTGGTGCGCCAACCGACGAAGTGTTCCTGCTCGAGGACAGCAGCCGTCCGGGCGAATTCATGTCCGCCTTCGAGGATGAACACGGCACCTACATCATGAACTCCAAGGACCTGCGTGCCGTGCAGCACGTCGAGCGACTGGTAAAGATGGGCGTGCACTCGCTGAAGATCGAGGGCCGCACCAAGAGCCACTACTACGTGGCACGTACCGCGCAGGTCTATCGCAAGGCCATCGACGATGCCCTCGCCGGCCGGCCGTTCGACAAGTCGCTGATGGACACCCTCGAATCGCTGGCCCACCGCGGCTACACCGAGGGCTTCCTGCGCCGTCACGTGCACGACGAATACCAGAACTACGAACGCGGCTTCTCGCTCTCCGAGCGTCAGCAGTTCGTCGGCGAGCTGACCGGCGAGCGCCGCAACGGCCTGGCCGAGGTGAAGGTGAAGAACCGCTTCGCGGTGGGCGACAGGCTGGAGCTGATGACGCCGCAGGGCAACCTCAACCTGCGCCTGGAGCGGCTGGAGAACAAGCGCAGCGAGGCCATAGAGGTGGCGCCGGGCGACGGCCATACGGTGTACCTGCCGGTGCCGGAAGACATCGATCTGCGCTACGCCCTGCTGATGCGCGAACTGGACGGCAGCACCACGCGCGGCTGAGCCCGGGCTCGGCGTGGCGTTGCGACGCCGCGCCTAGCGCAGCAGCTCCACAAACTGCTCGACCGGCACCGGCGGGCTGAGCAGGTAGCCCTGAATCTCGTCGCAGTGGTTGGCCTTGAGGAAATCCATCTGCGCCTGGGTTTCCACCCCCTCGGCCACCACCTTGCGTTCCAGGCTGTGAACCATGGCGATGATCGCCCGGGTAATCGCCGCGTCCTGACTGGAATGCTCCAGCTCGCAGATGAACGAACGGTCGATCTTCACGTAGTCCACCGGGAAGCGCTTGAGGTAACTCAGTGACGAGAAGCCAGTGCCGAAGTCGTCGATCGCCAGCCGCACACCCAGCGCGCGCAGCTGTTCACTGATGCTGATGGCATTGTCGATATCGTCCAGCAACTGGCTTTCGGTCAGCTCCAGTTCCAGCATCGTCGCCGGCAGCCCGGTTTCCTCCAGCACCTGACGTACCAGACTGACGAAGTTGCCCTGGCGCAACTGCTTGACCGACAGGTTCACTGAAACGCGAATCTCGGCCAATCCTTCCAGCTGCCACTGTCGCGCCTGGCGACAGGCCTCGCGCAGCACGAACTCACCGAGCGGAATGATCAGCCCGGTCTCCTCGGCCAGCGGGATGAACTGTGCCGGCGCAACCAGCCCCAGTTCCGGGTGACGCCAGCGCACCAGCGCCTCGGCGGCTTCCAGGCGGTCATCGGCAAGACTCAGCCGCGGCTGGTAGAACACCTCCAGCTGGCTCAGCTCCAGCGCCTTGCGCAGCTGATTCTCCAGCTGCAGGTAATGCATGCTCGAGGCCTGCGGCCGATCGGTGAAGAACTGCAGGGTGTTGCCGCCCAGGTGCTTGGCCTGCTGCATGGCGCTGTTCGCCTGGCGCAGCAACGCATCGGCGTCACGACTGTTGTCCGGCAACAGGCTGACGCCGATGGAGGCGCTGATCACCAGCTCCTGCTCGCCGATGGTCATCGGCTTGCGGATTCGCTGCAGCAGCCGGCTGCCCAGATGTGCCAGGCTGCTGAGACTGCCGTAGGCATCGAGCAGCACGACGAACTCGTCGCCGGACAGGCGCGCAATGGTGTCGGCTTCGGTCAGCGTCATGGACAGTCGGCGCGAGACTTCGCGCAGCAATGCATCGGCCGCCTCATGCCCTAGGCTTTCATTGAGCAGCTTGAAGCGATCCAGATCGATGTAGAGCACTGCCAGGTTGCGCCCGTTTCGGCGCACGCGCTGACAGGCGTCGTGCAGACGCTCCTTGAACAACCCACGATTGGCCAACCCGGTGAGGTCGTCGTAATGGGTCAGGTAGCGCAGGCGCTCTTCGATCTTGCGCCGCACGCTGAGATCGGAGATGAAGGCGACCACGTGGGTGACACTGTCATCGGCGGCACGCACCTCGCGCAACTGCACCCATTGCGGGTACACCTCGCCGCTCTTGCGCGTCTCGATCAACTCGCCCTGCCAGTGGCCATTACGCTCCAACGCCTCACGCATCGCCTGATACTGGCGCTGGCTCTCCGGCGAGCCGGCGATGCGCGCGATGCTGCGCCCGAGCAGTTCTTCACGGCCATAGCCAGACAGCTCACAGCAGGCGTCATTAACCGCCAGTACCCGGTAATTGGCGTCCATGATCACCATGCCTTCGCTGGCCGCCTCGAACACCGTCGCGGCCAGCCGTTGCTGCTCGGCCTGACGGCGCACATCACTGACGTCGCGACGAGTACCGATCATGCGTAACGCACGGCCGGAGGGGTCGCGCTGGATCACGCGCCCGCGATCTTCTATGAACATTTCGCTGCCGTCGGCGCGCACCGCGCGGAATTCGACGCCATAGAGTTCGGTTTCACCCTTCAGGTGTGCGATCAGCGTGGCGCGTACGGCCTCCAGATCGCTGGGATGAATGTCTGGCAATTGCGCGCCATCCTCGGCGCGACGCTTCTGCAGGCCGATGCCGAAAACGACCTCGAGCCGCGAGTGGTGAACGCGATTGTGCTGCAGGTCCCAGTCCCACAAACCGAGACCGCTGGCATCCAGCGCCAGATTGAGCCGCGCCTCGCTTTCGCCGAGCTCTTCGGCCACCCGGGCAAGCTCTGCGGTCCGCTCAGCCACCCGCTGTTCGAGACTCTCATAGGCGCGCTGCAACTTCTGCTCGGCGTGACGGCGCTGATCAATTTCGTTGGCCAGCATGACGTTCAGCTGCTCCGCATCGCGGCCAACCGTTTCCAGCCGTTCGATCAGCTGCAGCTTGTGCTGGCGCTGCTCCAGACCGTCGCTGAGCAGGCGGCTGATCTGCCAGGCAATCAGGCTGAGCGTCGCCAGGACGATCAGCGCAAACAGGCCCCAGCCCTGCTGCAGCGGATGACCGCTGTTCATCAGCAGCACACCAGTCGGCAGCAGACTCGGCGCCGCGAAACTGAAAAAAGCCGGCAGGCTGACGCCGTAGGCGACGCTGGCAGACACCACCACCGAGCCGATCAATCCATAGAGCAGCGCCTGGGTGGCGAAGGCATCGGCCGGAACCAGCGCAACCATGGCGTAACAGAGACTCAGGGCAGACGCAGCGCTGCCCAGCATGAACCGCCAACGCCAATACGGCGCGGCCTGCTGCATGGGGCTTGCACGATTGAACGCCTTGACCTGCTGCAGCCGTAGCAAACCGAGGCCAAGCATCCACGACAGCCAGATACCAAGCTCGATGCCTGCCTGTTCGCCCCACAGCACAGCGCCACAGGCCAGGGTGGCTAGCACCAGCAGCACGGCTGGAATGCGAGAGCCACGGTAGAGCAGACGCGTACGCTCAGCGGTTTGATCGGAGAGCGCCAGCGCATCTGGAAGAAGCTGTGCCGATGCAGGGCAAGCGGCTCGAATGGAATCGGTCATGATTGTTGTTCTAATAGTAGCTGCACCCGAATTAGTGCTCCTCGGCACCGAACCACTGCCGATAATGGCACGTTGCTAGCGCTGCGTCATACGGCGATACGTCGGAAAAGGCCACCGTCATCACATCCGCCGACCGGCGGAATCGCACTGGAGCGCCCCGCATGGGCGCCCGGCAGTCGCTTTCGCCAAGCCTGCAAACGCCACGACAGCGGACCACAGGGCGAGCGCAGCGCAAGCAATTCCAATAGAATGCCGCGATGCATGACGATCTCTCTCTCCTTCTGAATTCCCTCAACGATGCTCAGCGCCAGGCCGTGGCCGCGCCGCTGGGTCGTCAATTGGTGCTGGCCGGCGCCGGCTCGGGCAAGACCCGCGTCCTGGTGCATCGCATCGCCTGGTTGCACCAGGTTGAACGCGCCTCGCTGCACTCGATCCTGTCGGTGACCTTCACCAACAAGGCTGCCGCCGAGATGCGCCAGCGTATCGAGCAGCTGCTGCACGTCAACCCGCAGGGCATGTGGGTCGGCACGTTCCACGGCCTGGCCCACCGCCTACTGCGGGCGCACTGGCAGGAAGCCAAGCTGGCGCAGAATTTCCAGATTCTCGATTCCGACGACCAGCAGCGCCTGGTCAAGCGGGTGATCCGCGAACTCGGCCTCGACGAGCAGCGCTGGCCGGCACGCCAGGCGCAGTGGTGGATCAACGCGCAAAAGGATGAAGGCCTGCGCCCGCGCAACATCCAGGCCGGCGGCGATCTGTTCCTCGCCACCCAGCTGAAGATCTACGAAGCCTACGAAGAGGCCTGCACCCGCGCTGGCGTCATCGACTTCTCCGAGCTGCTGCTGCGCGCCCTGGACCTGTGGCGCGACCATCCGGGCCTGCTCGAGCACTACCAGCGGCGCTTCCGCCACGTGCTGGTGGACGAGTTCCAGGACACCAACGCCGTGCAGTACGCCTGGCTGCGGCTGCTGGCCAAGGGCGGGGAGAGCCTGATGGTGGTCGGCGACGACGACCAGTCGATCTACGGCTGGCGTGGCGCACGCGTCGAGAACCTGCACCAGTTCAGCCAGGACTTCCCGGACGCCGAAACCATCCGTCTGGAGCAGAACTACCGCTCCACCGCCTGCATCCTCAAGGCCGCCAACGCGCTGATCGCCAACAATCAGGGCCGTCTTGGCAAGGAGCTCTGGACCTCCGGTTGCGAAGGCGAGCCGATCAGCCTGTACGCCGCCTTCAACGAGCACGACGAAGCGCGCTACGTGGTCGAGAGCATCGAGAAGGCCATCCGCGACGGCATGAGCCGCAGCGAGATCGCCATCCTCTACCGCTCCAACGCCCAGTCGCGGGTGCTGGAAGAGGCGCTGCTGCGCGAGAAGATCCCCTACCGCATCTACGGCGGCCAGCGCTTCTTCGAACGCGCCGAGATCAAGAACGCCATGGCCTACCTGCGCCTGATCCAGACCCGCGATAACGACGCGGCGCTGGAACGGGTGATCAACGTTCCGGCGCGCGGCATTGGCGAGAAGACCGTCGAGTGCCTGCGCCAGCTGGCGCGTGAGCAGGGCCTGTCGATGTGGGCGGCGTTGCATCAGGCGGTCGGTACCAAGGCGGTTTCCGGCCGTGCAGCCAGCGCACTGAACGGCTTCGTCGAACTGGTCGACACCCTGGCGCTGAAAGTCGAAGGCATGCAGCTGCACAACATGGCGCAGCTGGTCATCGAGCAGTCCGGGCTGCTGGCCTATCACCGCGACGAGAAGGGCGAGAAGGCCCAGGCGCGGGTGGAAAACCTCGAGGAACTGGTCTCCGCCGCACGTGCCTTCGACAGCTACAGCGAAGAAGACGACGACATCCAGTCGCCGCTGGCGGCTTTCCTCGACCACGCCTCGCTGGAGGCCGGCGAACAGCAGGCCGGCGACCACGAGGACAGCGTGCAGCTGATGACGCTGCACAGCGCCAAGGGTCTGGAGTTTCCGCTGGTGTTCCTGGTCGGCATGGAAGAAGGTCTGTTCCCGCACAAGATGAGCCTGGAGGAATCCGGCCGTCTGGAAGAGGAACGCCGCCTCGCCTACGTCGGCATCACCCGCGCCATGCAGCAGCTGGTGATTACCTACGCCGAAACCCGCCGACTGTACGGCAGCGAGACCTACAACAAGATCTCCCGTTTCGTCCGCGAGGTGCCGCCCGCGCTGATCCAGGAAGTGCGCCTGAGCAATACCGTGACGCGCTCGTTCAGTGGCAAGAGCATGAGCGGCTCCTCGCTGTTCGACGGCGCCGGCGTGCCGGAAACGCCGTTCAGCCTCGGCCAGCGCGTGCGTCATTCGCTGTTCGGCGAAGGCACCATCCTCAACTTCGAAGGCTCCGGCGCTCAGGCCCGGGTGCAGGTGAATTTCGAAGACGAGGGCAGCAAATGGCTGATGCTCAGCTACGCAAAACTTGAAGCCCTGTGAGGTTGACGCTAACGTCAACCCGTCATACCAACCAGCCATTCCTATAAGAAGAATCTTCCAAGGATACCGACCCATGAAACGCCGCCATCTGTTCGGTGCTGCCGCTGCCTTGCTTGCCACCCTCGGCCTTGCCGGTTGCAACGACGACAAGAAAGTCGAAAACGCCGGCCAACAGGCCGCCAGCGAACCCGCCAAGACCTACAGCTGGAAGATGGTCACCGCCTGGCCGAAGAACTATCCGGGCCTCGGCACCGCCGCCGAGCGCCTGGCCGAGCGGGTCAAGGTGATGAGCGACGGCCGCCTGACCATCAAGGTCTATGCGGCCGGCGAACTGGTCCCGGCGCTGGAAGTGTTCGATGCCGTTTCTCGCGGCACCGCCGAACTGGGCCATGGCGCCGCCTACTACTGGAAGGGCAAGGTGCCCACTGCGCAATTCTTCACTTCAGTGCCGTTCGGCCTGTCCGCCATCGAGATGAACGCCTGGCTGAGCAAGGGCGAAGGCCAGAAGTTCTGGGAAGAGGCCTATGCCCCCTTCGGCGTGAAACCGATGGTGGTCGGCAACACCGGCATGCAGATGGGCGGTTGGTACAACAAGGAAATCAATTCGCTGAACGACCTGCGCGGCCTGAAGATCCGCATGCCGGGCCTGGGCGGCGAAGTGCTGGCACGCCTCGGCGCCACCACCGTCAACCTGCCCGGCGGCGAAGTGTTCACCGCGCTGCAGACCGGTGCCATCGACGCCACCGATTGGGTCAGCCCGTACAACGACCTGGCCTTCGGCCTGCACAAGGCTGCCAAGTACTACTACTACCCAGGCTGGCAGGAGCCGCAGGCGGTGCTGGAGCTGCTGGTCAACCAGAAGGCGATGGACACCCTGCCCGAGGACCTGCAGGCCATCCTCACCGAGGCGACCCGCGCGGCCAGCCGCGACATGATGGATGACTACGTCTACAACAACGCCCTGGCCCTGGACCAGCTCAAGCAGCAGGGTGTGCAGCTCAAGCGCTTCCCCGACGAAGTGCTCGGCGCCATGCAGGAGCAATCCGAGCTGGTGCTCGGCGAGCTGGCCGCGCAGAGCGAGCTGAACGGCCGCATCTGGGCATCGATGAAGGCCTTCCAGGAACAGGTCAAGCCGATGCACGAGATCTCCGAGAAGGAGCTGTACAACTGGCGTTGAGCCGGACCTGAAAACGGAGCCGCCTGGCTCCGTTTTCGCATCGTCACCCGCACTGCCGGGCGCGACCAACGGTCGCAAGCAAAAGCCGGTAACATACTGCCCCTGGCCAACCCCTGCCCGCCTCGGCAGGATGGCGCGCGTACTCCACTCTTTTCAGCGGGAACACTCAATGCAACGTGTGCTTAGCATTTTCATGGCGCTGTGTATCAGCCTGACCTTCGCGCTCGACGCCCACGCCAAGCGCTTCGGCGGCGGCAAGAGCTTCGGCTCGGCACCGAGCCACCAGACCCGCCAGGCGCCCCAGCAGACTCAGGCCGCGCCGAATCAGGCAGGCCGTCAGACGCCCGCCGCTGCCAGCGGTGCTTCGCGCTGGCTCGGCCCGTTGGCCGGTCTCGCCGCCGGTGGCCTGCTCGCTTCCATGTTCATGGGCGACGGCTTCGAAGGCATCCAGTTCATGGATATCCTGATCTTCGGCGTGATCGCGTTCCTGCTGTTCCGCTTCCTCGCCGCCCGTCGTCGCCAGCAGCAGCCAGCCATGGCCGGCCATGCACCGATGCAGCGTGAGATGCCGCAGCAGCCGGCGACCTCCATCTTCGGTGGCAGCGCCGCCCCGGTTGCCGCCGCTCCGGTGATCAACGCCCCGGCCTGGTTCAACGAGCAGAGCTTCGTCGCTGCGGCCCGCGAGCATTTCCTGTCGCTGCAGCAGCACTGGGACGCCAACGAGATGGACAAGATCTCCGAGTTCGTCACCCCGCAGCTGCTGGGCTTCCTCAAGCAGGAGCGCGCCGAGATCGGTGATGCTTATCAGTCGACCTACATCGACGACCTGCAGATCCAGCTCGACGGCGTCGACGACGATGCCGAGAAGACCACCGCCACCCTGACCTTCACCGGTGTATCGAAGACCTCGCGCTTCGACCAGGGCGAGCCGTTCAGCGAAAGCTGGCGCATGGAACGTGCCCAGGGCGAGAACCAGCCCTGGCTGGTCGCTGGTATCCGCCAGAACGCCTGATTGGCGTCATGTAGAAAGCCGGTATGCCCAGGGCAGACCACAAACAAACCCCGCCAACTGGCGGGGTTTGTCGTTTCTGAAGCGACGGTGCTGCGATCCACTCAGTAAAGCGGGTCGGCCTCATTCCTTGAGGAAGGCCAGCAGATCGTTGTTGAAGCGCTCCTTGTGGGTGTCGGTCAGGCCGTGCGGTGCACCGGGATAGACGATCAGCTTCGCATTCTTGATCAGTGCTGCGGACGCCTTGCCCGAGCTGTCCAGCGGCACGATCTGGTCATCGTCACCGTGGATCACTAGGGTCGGTACGTCGAACTTCTTCAGATCACCGCGGAAATCGGTGGCCGAGAACGCAGCGATGGAGTCATAGGTGTTCTTGTGGCCAGCCTGCAGACCCTGGGCGCGCCAGTTGTCGATCAGCCCCTGGGATACCTTGGCGCCCGGACGGTTGTAGCCATAGAACGGACCGGAGGCGAGGTCGAGGTACAGCTGCGCGCGATCCTCCAACGATGCCTTGCGGATGCCGTCGAAGACTTCCAGCGGCAGGCCACCCGGGTTATCCGCAGTTTTTAGCATCATCGGCGGCACGGCGCTGACCAGCACGGCCTTCTTGACCCGTTTGGTGCCGTGGCGACCGATGTAGCGCGCCACCTCTCCGCCACCAGTGGAGAAGCCCACCAGCGTGACATCCTTCAGGTCGAGCGCTTCGATCACCGCGGCCAGGTCGTCGGCGTAATGATCCATGTCGTTGCCTTCCCACGGTTGAC